>DKVN01000041.1:9802-40073 GCA_002491225.1 Faecalibacterium sp. UBA7177 | reverse complement strand
GCGAAACTTATTGTACCTTATCCGAACTTCCTGCAAATAACCCAAAACAGCCCTAAACAGCAAAAAGCACCCCTGAGCGCGGTTTTGCCCGCCGCTCAGGGGTGCTTTTTTGCCATTGATGCAGCCCGCGTTTTCAGGAAAACCCTCTCACTTCGCGTTCTCTTTCAGCAGATCCCGAATCTCCGCCAGCAGCTCTTCGCTGGTGGGGCCCTTGGGGGGCTCGGGGGCGGGCTCCTCTTTTTTGTGGCTGAACTTGTTGATCAGCCGCACCGCGCAAAAGACGCAGAGCGCGATCAGCAAAAACTCAAACACGGTCTGCAAAAAATTGCCGTAGGCCAGCACCACCGGGTCGGCCCCCTCCCGCGCGGGCGGGAAGGTCACGGCCAGGCTGGCAAAGTTGATCTTGCCGATCACCAGCCCCAGCAGCGGCATCACCAGGTCGTTGACCAGGCTCGAAACGATCTTGCTGAACGCGCCGCCCACCACAACGCCGACAGCCATGTCCATCACGTTGCCGCGCATGGCAAATTCCTTAAATTCGGCCAAAAACTTTTTCATCACGCTCACTCCTTCGGCAGCAGGGCGGCCACGGCGGCGGCCGCGCCGTCAAGATCAGCCCCGGCGTACTGCTCAATCGCGCCCGCATCGGCCAGGGCGGCCAGCCGCGGGTCCAGCGGCATTTTGGCCAGCACCGGCAGGCCGTGCTTTGCCGCGATCTCCTCCACATGGCTCTCGCCAAACAGCGGGATCTTTTTGCCGCAGTCCGGGCAGGCCAGCCAGCTCATGTTCTCCACAAGGCCCAGGATGGGGATGTTCATCATCTCGGCCATCTTGACCGCCTTGCCCACGATCAGGCTCACCAGATCCTGCGGGCTGGTCACCACCACGATGCCGTCCACCGGCAGGGTCTGAAAGACGGTCAGCGGCACGTCGCCGGTTCCCGGAGGCATGTCCACAAAGAGGAAGTCGACCTCCTTCCAGATGACCTCCTGCCAGAACTGCTTGACCGCCCCGGCGATGATCGGCCCGCGCCAGACCACCGGGTCCTCCTCGTTGTCCAGCAGCAGGTTGATGCTCATCACCTCGATGCCGGTGCGGCTGGCGATCGGCCAGCAGCCCTGCTCGTCGGCCATCGCCCGGCCGTGGATGCCAAACAGCTTGGGGATCGAGGGGCCGGTGACGTCGGCGTCCAGGATGCCTACCCGGTAGCCCAGCCGCCGCATCGCAACAGCCAGCATCGCGCTGGTCATGCTTTTGCCAACGCCGCCCTTGCCGCTTACCACCCCCACCACCTTTTTGATGCTGCTCAAAGCGTGGGGCGGCTCGTGAAAGTCGGCTGGTTTGTTCCGGCTGGGGCAGTTTTCGCCGCAGCTGGCACAATCATGGGTACACTCGCTCATGGTTGGATCGACACTCCTTTTTATGATGGTTCTAAATGAGAAACGATTGGCTCTTTTGTGCCGGGCGGCCATCCCGGCGGGGCGGCCCCGCAGCCCTCACAGCCCGCCCACGATGCCGGTGATCAGCCTTTGCAGCACCGCCGCCTTTTGGTTTGCGGTCTCGATCACCTCGTCGCCGCTCAGCTTCCCGGCCATCCCGGCCGCCATGTTGGTGATCAGGCTGATGGCCAGCACCGGCAGCCCGCAGTGGGCCGCCGCGATCGCCTCGGGCACCGTGCTCATGCCCACCGCGTCGGCCCCCAGCAGCCGAAATGCCCGGATCTCGGCGGGGGTCTCGTAGCTGGGGCCCATGTAGCCGAGGTAGACCCCCTGCCGCAAACGCACCCCCTGCGCTTTGGCCACCTCGTGGGCCAGGGTGCGCAGGGCGGGGGTGTAGGCGGTGCTCATATCGCAAAAGCGGGGGCCGATGGCCTCGTCGTTGGGGCCGGTGAGCGGGTTCTGGCCCATAAAGTTGATGTGATCCTCGATCACCATCAGATCGCCCACCGAAAAATCGGCGTTTACCCCACCGGCAGCGTTGGTCAGGATCAGCGCCCTGGCCCCCGCCGCCTTCATCACCCGCACCGGAAACGCGATGGCCTGCATCGGGTGGCCCTCGTAAAAGTGCAGCCGCCCCTGCATGCAGAGCACCTGCTTGCCCGCCAGCCGCCCGGCTACAAACCGCCCGGCGTGGCCCGGCGCGGTGGATACCGCAAAGCCCGGCAGCTCGGCGTAGGGCAGATACACCGGGCCCTCGATCGCGTCGGCCAGCCCGCCGAGCCCGCTGCCCAGCACGATGGCGGCGTCGGGCGCAAAGCCGATGGCCTCGCGCAGAATGTCTGCCGCCTGCTGTACCGCCGCGGCGGATGCGGGGGCAGGGGAGAGGGGAGTTGGTGTGTTCATCGCATGGTGCCTCCTGCCTGTTTTTTTGAAAGGGCCGCCTGCGTCCCGCCGCACCGCTAACGCGGCGGCTTGCAAATCGGCCTTTTATAGTATAACATAGAACTTGAAAATGTAAAATAAGGAGGGCTTCTCATGAAACGCTTTTTTTCCATCTTCGCGGCCTGGCTCGTCGTCCTGTTTCTGCTGTTCTTCTTTTTGGGCAGCTGGATCTTTGCGGGAAACGGCCACTACCTGCGTCCGCTGCTGCCGCTGGCGCTGCTGCTTACCGGCTTCAGCGTGATCATTGCCGAGCAGGGGGACGAGCTCGACGCCCTGAAAAAGCGCCTCGATGCCCTTGAGGCAAAGCTCGCCGCCCAAGCTCCCGCGCCGGAAACCGCGCAGGCCCCGGACGAGAGCACCCCGACCCTTTGACACACCCCCCTGACCTGCCCTGCGCGAAAGGAGGCAACCGCCCATGTGTACCGCCGCTACCTACCAGACCCGCGACTTCTACTTTGGCCGCACGCTGGACTATGAGTTTTCCTACGGGGACGAGATCGTCATCACCCCGCGCAACTTCCCCTTCCCGTTCCGGGAGGCCGCGCTCCCGGCCCGCCGCTACGCCATGATCGGCATGGCCCATGTCGCGGCCCCGGCGGAGGGCGAACCCGCGCTGCCGCTCTACTACGAGGCGGTCAACGAAAAGGGGCTCGGCATCGCCGGGCTCAACTTTGTGGGCAGCGCCGCCTACTTCGGCCCCGCGCCCGGCAAGGACAACATCGCCCAGTGGGAGCTGATCCCATGGCTGCTCGGCCAGTGCGCCAGCCTCGCCGAGGCGCAGGCGCTGCTGGCCCGGCTCAACCTGCGAAACCTCGCCTTTGCCCCCGCGCTGCCGCCCGCCCAGCTGCACTGGCTGGTTGCGGACAAAACCGGCGCGCTGACGGTGGAGTCGGTGCCGGAGGGCCTCAAAATTTACGACAACCCGGTGGGGGTGCTGGCCAACAACCCCTCGTTCGATAAGCAGCTCTTCGCCCTCAACAACTACCGCCGCCTCACCGCCGGCCCCGCGCCAAACACCTTTGCCCCCGGCCTTGCGCTCGCCGAGTACAGCCGCGGCATGGGCGCGCTGGGCCTGCCGGGGGACCTCTCCTCCCAGTCCCGCTTTGTGCGGGCGGCCTTCGTGCGGATGAACTCGGCTTCCGGCGAGGGCGAGGCCGAGAGCGTGGGGCAGTTTTTTCACATCTTAGGCGCGGTCGAGCAGCAGCGTGGCTGCTGCGTGCTGGAAAACGGCGGGCAGGAGATCACCCTCTACACCTGCTGCTGCAACGCCAGCCGCGGCATCTACTACTACACCACCTACGGCAACCGGCAGATCACCGCGGTTGAGCTGCACCGCGAAAACCTCGACGGCGCGGCGCTGGTGCGGTACGCGCCGATTACCGAGGAGCAGATCGCCCGGCAGAACTGAGCCGGGCGGCCCTCGCCCACCCCCCAAAAAAAAACACGAACAGGAGAAACCGCCGCCATGTACAAGGCCGTGATCTTTGACTTTGACTACACCCTCGGGGATTCCACCCCCGGCATCGTGGCCAGCGCCAACTACGCGCTGCAAAAGCTGGGCTACCCCGCCCAGGAGACCGAGGCCATCTGCCGCACCATCGGCCTGACCCTGCGCGAGACCTTCCGGGTGCTCACCGGCGTGGCGGACCCCGCCGAGGCGCAAGGGTATGACGACTATTTCCACGAAAAGGCCGAGCAGGTGATGACCGACGGCACCTGCCTTTTCCCGGACGCGCTGCCGGTGCTCACCGCCCTCAAGGGCCGGGGGCTGCGCACCGCCATCGTCACCACCAAGGCCCACCGCACCATCCAGCGCATTGCCGACCATCTCGGCGCCAGCCCGCTGCTGGACGAGATCGTGGGCGGGGACGATGTCTCCCGCGAAAAGCCCGACCCCGAGGGCCTGCTTGGCGTGCTCGGGCACTTTGGGCTGACCAAAACCGAGGCGCTCTATGTGGGCGACAGCCTGGTGGACGCCAAAACCGCCCAGGCCGCCGCGGTGCCCTTTGCCGCCGTGCTCACCGGCACCACCCCCGCCGAGGCCTTCGCCCCCTATCAGCCGGTGCTCATCGGCGAGAACCTCCGCGCGGTCGAAGCATACCTCGCGCGGGGGTGAGCGGGGTTTGCAGCCCCGCGGCCCCGGGAGGTGCCCGCCTGTCCCTGCATACCCCCGCATACCGCCGCCTCTGCCCTCGCATATCTTCGCATATCCCCACCCCTCCCCCGCATAAGGATATGGGAGAGGGGCGGTTTTTTTGTGCGTGCTTGGTACGCTGCTGCCAAAACCGCCCCGGCCCGGGCGGCCCTGTGCCGCCCGCAACAGGGAGGCGCGGCCGATGGGCGGGGCAAAGGGGCAGAGTTACCTCAAAAACGCGGTGATCCTCACCGCCACCGGCCTGCTGCTGCGCTTTGCGGGCATGTTCTTCCGGGTCTGGGTGGCGGGGCGCATCGGGCCGGAGGGCATGGGCCTCTACCAGCTGATCTTCACCCTCTACACCCTCTCGGTCAACCTCGCCACCGCGGGCATCTCGGTCACCGCCACCCGGCTGGTGGCCGAGGAGCTCAGCGCAAACCGCCCCGGCGGGGCGCTGGGGGTGCTGCGGCGGGTGCTGGCCCTCAGCCTCGGGCTGGGCTGCGCGGCGGCCGGGCTGCAGGCGCTGCTGGCCGCCCCCGCCGCCCGCTACTGGTTGGGGGACGCGCGCGCGGCGTTCAGCCTGCGGCTGCTGGCCCCGAGCCTGCCCTTTATGGCGATGGCGGCGGCCCTGCGCGGGTACTTCCTCGCCCGGCGGCGGGTCGAGCCCAACGCGGTCAGCCAGATGTTCGAGCAGGCGGTGCGCATCTGCGTCGTGATGGCCCTGCTGCCTGCGGCGGCGGGCCGCGGCATCGAGGCCGCCTGCGCGGCGGTGGTGGTGGGCAACACGGTCAGCGAGACCCTCTCCTGTCTTGGAATGTTCTGGTTTTACCGGCGAGATCGGCGCGCCGCCTATCCCGCCGCCCGCCCCGCCCTGCCCAGGGGGGCGATGGGGCGGCTCTGGGCGATCCTGCTGCCGGTGGAGGGCAGCCGCTGCATGGCCAGCGCCCTGCAGACCGCTGAGAACATGCTGGTGCCCGCCTGCCTGCTGCCCTTTCTCGCCAGCCGGGAGCAGGCGGTCGCGCAGTACGGGGCGCTCAAGGGCATGGCGATGCCGGTGCTGTTTTTCCCCTTTTCCTTCCTCTCGGCCCTCGCCACCCTGCTGATGCCCGAGATCACCGAAGCCCACATTCAGGGCCGCGCCCGCGCGCTCGAGCGGCTGATCGGCCGGATGCTCCGGCTCACCTGCATCGGCTCGATTTTGATGGCAGGGCTCTTCACCCTCTACGGCCCCGCGCTGGGGCGGCTGCTCTACGGCAGCGAGGAGGTGGGGCATTACCTGCGGGTGCTGGGCCCGGCGATGCCCTTTATGTACCTCGAAAGCATGGTGGACGGGGTGCTCAAGGGCATGGGGGAGCAGATGGCCACCTTTCGCTACGCCATGTGGGATTCGGTGCTGCGCATTGCGGGGGTGCTGGCCCTGCTGCCCCGGTTTGGCATGGCGGGGTTTCTGGCCGTGATGCTCGCCTCCAACGCCTTCACCTGCATCCTCAACACCCGGCGGATGCTGCGGGCGGCGGGCATGCGGGGCCACTGGCTGCGCTGGGCGGCGGGGCCCTGCCTGTCCCTCGCTGCGGCGCTGTTTTTGGGCCACACCGCGGCGCTGCGGCTGGCCGCGGGCCGGGGGGACCTGGCGCTGCTCGTTTGCGGGGCGGCGGGCACCGGGCTTGCCTACCTGCTGCTGCTCTGGCCGTTTGGGCTGGGGGACGAGGTGCGCGGGTTGCTGGCGGGCCGCAAAGCGGCGGGCCGGGCGCAGGAAGCATAAAACAGACGATGCAACAAAAAACAACTCCCCGCCCCGCGCGCAAAAACCGCGGGGCGGGGAGAAACTTTTGCCCCGGTGCAATTTTTTGCCGCCCCGGCGCGTGTATGGAATAGGAGAGCAACTTTGGCCCGCCGGACACCGGCGCGGGATGTGATAAAAAAGGAGGAATTTTGCCATGAGAGCGAACGCTAAAACCCCACGCAGGCGGCGGGCCCGAGCCCTGAGCCTTTTTCTCGCCCTCTGCCTCGCCCTGCTGGCGGGCTGTGCCGCCAGGGCGGGCGCGGCCGGGCCCTCTGGCGAGAGCGCCGGGCCGGGCAGCGATCCTGCCTGCCCGGAGGAGACCACCATCCTCTGCCGCATCGCGGACGGCGCCGAGGGGGGCAGTCTGCTGCTGGCAGCCCAAGGCGGCGAGGGCGAGCTGCTCTACCGGCTGACGGTGGGGGAGGACATCGAGCTCACGCTGGACGGCGAACCCGCCGCGCCCACCGCCCTGCAGGACGGGATGCTGGTCAATATCGCGTTTGGCGGCGAGGTGCTCGAAAGCTACCCGGCCCAGCTAACAGAGGTGAGCGCACTCCACGCCCTCACCGACGGCCAGGACGACCGCTGCGGCCTGGCCCTGCAAATTTTTGAGGACCTCTGGGCCGAGGACAGCGGCCTCAACAGCGGCCCCGAGGACAGCCCCGACGGCGGCCTTGCCTATTTTGGCATCGAGATCGACCCCGCCCTGCTGCCCGAGCCCGCCGAGCGCGCGGCGGCCGCCTGGCGGTTTGCCGAGCTGCACGGGGTGCAGCCGCTCACCGGCAGCTGGCAGCAGCTGGCCGACGAGGGCTACATCGATGCCGAAGCTCTCTATTGGGAGGACGGCCTCTTCTTCTCGCTGACCCCCACCGAGGGCAGCGCCCAGCGAGAGGACGCGCTCTTTTTCACCGCCGAAAAGTGGCGCAGCGGCCTCGGGGCCATCTTCTTTACCGACTGTGCCGCCGCCCGGGATGCCGCCGGGCGCTGGCAGTACGAAACGGGCGGCTTCGCCATTGCCTGAACAAAACCGCGCAGGGCAGCGAACTGCCCCGCGCAAGCACGCACAAAAGGCCCGGCCCTCCCCGCTGCGCGGAGAGGGCCGGGCCGCTGCTTCTGTTACATTACAAAACCGGATGCCAATTTACCGCTTCGCCATCGCCCGGATCCGCTCGGTGATGCAGCGGGTGCTCAGCCCATACTCTTCGAGCAGGTCGTCCGGGCTGCCGCTCTGGCCGAACCGGTCCTGAATGCCCACCTTCTCAAAGGCGAAGTCCCCGTGCCCGATCAGCACGTCGGCCACCGCGTCGCCCAGGCCGCCAATGACGCTGTGCTCCTCCACCGTCAGCACCTTTTTGCAGCGATTCGCCCACTCCCGCACGCACTCGGCGTCGATGGGCTTGACCGTGTGCACATTGATCACCGCCACATCGATGCCCTCGGCGGCAAGCACTTCGGCCGCGTCCAGCACCTTGGACACCATCAGCCCGCAGACGAACACCGCCACATCCCTGCCGGGCCGCAGCAGGTTCGCCTTGCCCAGGGTAAAGGGCATCTCCTGCTCAAACACCGGGCTGGCCAGCCGGGCCAGCCGCAGGTAGGCCGGGCCGTTCATCCCGGCCAGGGCCCGCACCGCGCGCTTGGTCTCGCTCGCGTCGCAGGGCACCACCACCGTCATACCCGGGATCACCCGCATCAGGGCGATATCCTCAAAGGCCTGATGGCTGCCGCCGTCCTCGCCCAGGGTCACCCCGGCGTGGCTGGTGGCGATCTTGACATTAAAGTGGGCGTGGCCCACGCTGTTGCGGATCTGCTCGTAGGCGCGGCCGGTGCCAAAGATGGCAAAGCTCGAGCAAAAGGGAATAAGGCCCATGGTCGAGAGCCCGGCGCTCATCGAGACCATGTTGGCCTCGGCGATCCCGGCGTTGAAAAACCGCTCGGGGAACTTGTCCGCAAACTTGGCGGTCATGGTCGAGTGGGAGAGGTCGGCGTCCAGCACCACCAACTTGTCGTTCTCGGCTCCAAGCTCGGCCAGCGCCTCGCCGTAGGCCGCGCGGGTCGCTTTCATCTCTGCCATCAGCAGCTCACCTCCTCATCCGCCAGCTCGGCCAGCGCCTGCTGCCGCAGCTCCTCGCTGGGGGCCTTGCCGTGCCAGCCCACCTGGTTCTCCATATACGAAACGCCCTTGCCCTTGACCGTGTGGGCCAAAATGCACTTGGGCTTGCCCTGCACCGGGGTGTTGAGGGCCGCGATGATGGCCTCAAGGTCGTGCCCGTCAGCCAGCTCGAGTACCTCAAAGCCAAAGGCGGCGTACTTGGCCGCGATGTTGCCCAGGCTCATCACCGCGTCGTTCGGCCCGTCGATCTGCAGGCCGTTGTTGTCGATGATGACGGTCAGGTTATCCAGCTTGTAGTGGGCCGCTGCCATCGCGGCCTCCCACACCTGGCCCTCCTGCAGCTCGCCGTCCCCGAGGATGGTGTAGACCCTGATGTCCTTGCCCTGGGCCTTGGCCCCCAGCGCCATGCCGGTGGCCATCGAGACCCCCTGCCCCAGGCTGCCGGTGCTGGCCTCCACCCCGGGGATGCCCATCACCGGGTGCCCCTGCAGCAGCGCGTGCAGCTTGCGCAGGTGCTTTAGCTCCTCCCGCGGAAAAAACCCCTTCGCGGCCAAAATGGCGTACAGGCAGGGCGCGGCGTGGCCCTTGCTCAGCACAAAGCGGTCCCGGTCGGGGTCGGTGGGGTTTTGGGGGTCGATGCGCAGCTGGGTGTAGTAAACGGCAGCCATCAGCTCCACAGCGGACAGCGACCCGCCCGGATGCCCGCTGCCCGCGTCGGCCAGCATGTTGATGATGTCCCGGCGCGCCTGCTTACAGACGGCCGAAAGCTCGGCGGTGTTCATGAATGCCCTCCCTTTGCAACTTGGGGCCTTGGGCGGCTGGATGCCGCGGCCCTGCATCGTCAGACGGTGGTTCTCGCAAGCAATCAAACGGCCCCGGAACAACGATCTGTGCCCCCGAGCCGCCCCGCGCCGCAGATCGTCGACCCTCGCGGCGCGATACGATATTAGAATACCCTTTTTCCGACACAAAGTCAACGCGGCAGGGCCAAATTCGCCCCCTGGGGCAAAAATCAAGAGCTTTGCCCTTATTTTTGCCCAAACGGGGGGATTTGTCCGTCTGTTTGCACAAACCGCGGATTTTACGGCCGGGGGCTGGCGGTCAGCGGCGGGATGTGGTATGATAGATTGCAGCGGCGGGAACTGCCCCGCCCCGAAAGCAGCAGGTTGATACGCTGCACCCCCCAAAAAAAGGATCAAGCGGCGCTTTCTGCTGGCCCGGCCCCGGCCGGCCGGACAAAGCGCCGCCCACAAAACGCAAAGGATAAGGAGAGACCAGCATGAAATTTTTCATTGACACCGCCAATGTCGAGGAGATCCGCGAAGCCGCCGAGATGGGCATCATCTGCGGCGTCACCACCAACCCCAGCCTGATCGCCAAGGAGGGCCGCGATTTCGCCCAGGTCATCCGCGAGATCACCGCCCTGGTGGACGGCCCCATCTCGGGCGAGGTCAAGGCCACCACGGTGGACGCCGCCGGGATGATCGCCGAGGGCCGCGAGATCGCCGCCATCCACCCCAACATGGTGGTCAAGATCCCGATGACCGTCGAGGGCCTCAAGGCCATCAAGGTGCTGGCCGCCGAGGGCATCAAGACCAACTGCACCCTGATCTTCAGCGCCAACCAGGCCCTGCTGGCCGCCCGCGCCGGGGCCAGCTATGTCAGCCCCTTCCTCGGGCGGCTGGACGATATCTCGATGCCCGGCATCGACCTCATCAACACCATCTCGGACATCTTTGCCCAGTACGACGACATTCACACCGAGATCATCGCGGCCAGCGTGCGCAACCCCATCCATGTCACTGACTGCGCCCTCGCCGGGGCGGATATCGCCACCGTGCCCTACTCGGTGCTGGTGCAGATGACCAAGCACCCCCTCACCGACGCCGGGATCGCCAAGTTCCAGGCCGACTACAAAAAGGTGTTTGGCGAGTAAGCGCCCCATCAGAAAATCAGCAGCGTCCCGGCGGCCCCAGACTGGCTGCCGGGACGCTGCCATTATAAGCATAAGCCGGTGCGCAAAACCGGCCAACAGCAAGGAGGATGCCCCATGCCCCAGCAAACGCCGCAAGCCATTGCCCCGGGCCGGACGGTCACGGTCTGGGAGGTCGAGGACGATGCCGCCCTGGCCGGGACGGTGGCCGAATACCTGACCCTGCGCGGCTGCGAGGTGCGGGCGTTTGGCAGCGCGGATGCCGCACGGCAGGCCCTGCTGGCCCGCCGCCCCGACCTTGTCCTGCTGGACTGGAACCTGCCGGACGGCGGGGGAGACGCGCTCTGCCGCTGGCTGCGCCAGCGCTGGCCGGGCCTGCCGGTGATCTTCCTCACGGTGCGGGACGACGCGCGGGACATCGTGGCCGGGCTGGAGGCGGGCGGGGACGACTACCTCACCAAGCCCTTTCTGCTCGAGGTGCTGGCCGGGCGCATCCGGGCGGTGCTGCGCCGCACCCTCGGCGAGGCGGGCAGCCTGCTGCGCTGCGACGAGATCCGGCTGGACACCGAGCAGGCGGCGGTCTGGCAGGGGGAGCGGCCGGTGCCGCTGACCGGGGCCGAGTACCGCCTGCTGCTGCTTTTGCTGCAAAACAAGGGCCGCACCCTCACCCGGGCCCGGCTGCTCGAACAGCTGTGGGACGCGCAGGGCAGCTTTGTGGGGGACAACACCCTCACCGTAACGGTCAAACGGCTGCGGGAGAAGCTGAGCGACCCGCCCTGTCTGAAAACGGTGCGCAGCCTGGGCTACCGGATGGAGGATACCGAATGAGCCGAGAAAACCGCGATCGAGCCGAAAAAACGCCCGCCGCCGCGCCCCCCACGCCGGGGCCGCGGCAGCAAACCGCATGCCGGGGCCGCACGGGCGGCCTGCTGCCTCTGCTGGCGGCGGCGCTGCTGGGCGCGGCGGCGGGGGCCGCGGCGACATGGTGCGCTGCCCGGCAGGCGCAGTTTTCCCAGCTTGCCCGGCTTGCCTATGGCACGGCGCGGGCGGGCGCGGAGGCGCGGCAGGCGGTGCTGGCGGCCCTGCGCCCGCTGCTTGGGGCGGCGGGGGCCGGGGCGGGCCTGCCGCCTATCCCGCCTGCCGAGGCCGAGGCCTTTTTGCGCGGGTACGGCTACCGTCCCGCGGAGCTTCCCCTCGCCGCTTTTGCCCTCTGGGCCGCGGCGGCGGCCGCCCTGCTGGCCGGGCTGCTGGTCTGGGCGGTGCTGGCGTTTGCCCGGCGGCGCAGGCGGCAAAGCGCCGCGGCACTGGCGGATGATCTCGACCGGTTGAATCAGGGCAGGGCCGGGGCGGGTGCCGGCCTTTTGCCCGCCCCGGTCGGGGATGAATTTGGCCGGCTGCGGGATGAGCTGTACAAAACCGTCACCGCCCTGCAAACCACCCGGCAAAAGGCCGAGGCGGCGCGCGCCCGCTATGCCCAAAACCTGGCCGACATCGCCCACCAGATGAAAACCCCCATCGCCGCCGCCTCGGCCAATTTGCAGCTGCTGGAGCAGGCCGCCCCGCCCCAAAGCAGGCCGGACGGTGGGGCCGCCGCTCTGCCCGCCGCCCCCCTCGCCCGGGCCCGCGGCCAGCTGCAGCGGCTCGATGCGCTGGGCCAAGCGCTGCTCACCCTCTCCCGCATCGACGCGGGGGTGCTGCCGCTCGCCCGCGCGCCGGTGGACGCCTACACCGCCCTGAGCCTGGCCGCCGAAACCCTGCTCTCGCTGCCGCAGGCCGCGGGCCTCCGGGTGGAGCTGCCCGAGCAGGGCCCCGCGGGCTTTACCGGAGACCTTGACTGGACGGTGGAGGCGCTGCTCAACCTGATGAAAAACTGCGCCGAGCACAGCCCGCCCGGCGGCTGTATCCGGTGCGGGTATGCCCAAAACCCGCTCTATCTCGAGCTGACCATCGAGGACGAGGGCCCGGGCTTTGCGCAAAAGGAGCTGCCCCACCTCTTTGAGCGGTTCTACCGGGGCAGCCGGGCCGCGGGCCAGGGGGCGGGCATCGGGCTGGCGCTGGCAAGACAGCTCATCGAGGCCCAAAACGGCGTCCTCACCGCCGAAAATCGCCCCACCGGCGGGGCGCGGTTCTCGGTGCGGCTCTACCCGCGGTGAAAAGGGGACAGGCCCGCTTTGTGCCGCCCCGCAGATCCGCAAAACGGTCGCTTGTCCGCTCAATTCGCCCCCTTGTCACCGTCCTGTCACCTTGCGGTGGTAAGATACAGGCCAAGAGCAGGGGAGCGGACGGTCGGAAAGCTGCCCCGCCCCCTGTCAAATCGGAAAGGACGACGATACAATGGAACTTTTGCGATGCGAGGGCCTGACCAAACGCTACGGCAGCGGCGAGGCGCAGGTCACCGCCCTGGCCGGGGTCGATCTTGTGATGGAGCGGGGCGAGTTCGCGGCGGTGGTGGGGGCCTCGGGCTCGGGCAAATCCACCCTGCTGCACATTCTGGGCAGCGTGGACACCCCCACCTCCGGCCAGGTGCTGGTGGACGGCACCCCGCTCACCGGCATGACCCGCACCCAGGCCGCCCTCTTCCGCCGCCGCAAGGTGGGCATCGTCTACCAGTTTTACAATCTGGTGCCCACCCTCACGGTGCGGCAGAACATCCTGCTGCCCCTGCAGCTGGACGGCCGCAGGCCGGACGAGGCGTATTTCGCCCAGCTGACCGATACCCTCGGCATCGCCAATAAACTCGACGCGATGCCCAGCCAGCTCTCGGGCGGGCAGCAGCAGCGGGCGGCCATCGCGCGGGCGATGCTCTACCGCCCGGCCCTGCTGCTGGCGGACGAGCCCACCGGCAACCTCGACCGCAAAAACGCCCGCGAGGTGCTGGACCTGCTGCGGCTTGCCAATCGCAGCATGGGGCAGACCATCCTGCTGGTGACCCATGACGAATCCATCGCGCTGGGGGCGGACCGCATCCTCACGATGGAGGACGGCCGCATCCTGCGGGATGAGGCGCGGAGGTGAGCGGGATGGGACAAGACGCTTTCTTCCGCCGCGCCAAGCGCCCCGCCGCCATCGGGGCCGCGGCGGTGAGCTGTTTCGCGGTGCTGTTTTTAACGATGCTCTGCACCCTGTTTTACAACATCTGGCTGGACGACCTGCGCCGCCTGACCGCCGCGGAAGGGGATTGGCAGCTGCGCATCACCGGCCAGTTCAGCGAGGCGCAGCTGACCGAGCTGCGCGGCTTTGCCCATGTGGCGCGGGCTTCGCTCTGCCCGGCCGCCGGAGGCTCTGATGCCGATGCCGCCCCCACCACGGCCCTCGAACTCGTCTTTTCCCCGGCCAGCGCCGCGCCGGACGAGGGACCGCTCATCGCCGCGGCGCTGGGGCTCGACCATGACGCCGCCCTCGCCCAAAACACCCTGCAATACCACGAGGAGCTTCTGGCCCTTTTGCTCGTCCGCGCGCCGGGGGACACCGCCCCCCGGCTGCTGCTGCCCTTTTATCTGGCCGTTCTGGGCATCGCCTGCCTCTCGCTGGTGCTCATCCTGCAAAGCAGCTTCGCGGTCGAGATGCGGGACAAGCTGCGGGAGCTGGGCGTCCTCGCAAGCATCGGGGCCACGCCGGGGCAGCTGCTGCGGCGGCTGGTGGGGCAGGCGCTCGCCCTCACCGCCCTGCCCTGTCTGGCCGGGCTGGGGGCGGGGGTGGGGCTGTCGGCCCTCAGCATCGGGGCGCTGCTGCGATTCCGGGCCCAGCTGGGCATCGTGCAGGGGCAGGCCGAGGCCGGGTTTGCCTGCCACCCCGCCATCCTAACCGCCGCGCTGCTGGCCGGGTTCGGCACCATCCTGCTCTCGGCCCTGCTGCCCGCTGCGCGTCTTTGCCGTCTGACCCCGCTCGAGGCGCTGCGGGGCCTGCCCGAGCGCCCCGCCCCGGTTCGGCGCGGCCTGCTTGCCCGGCTGCCCCGGCTGGCTGGGCCCCGCAGCCCGGAGGGATTGCTCGCCGCCGCCGCGCTGCGCAGCCAGCGGCAGGCGCTGCGCACCGGCACCCTCTCGCTGACCCTCGCCTTTCTGGCCTTTGTGCTGATCGAGGGCTTTTTCACCCTCTCCCAGATCAGCACCCGCTACACCTATTTTGAGCGATACCAGTCGGCCTGGGACGTGATGGCTACGCTGCCGGGCGGCGCAGAGGGCCCGGAAAGCCCGGCCCTGGCCGATGCCTTTGCCTTAAAGCCCCGCCTCGCCGCGCTGCCCGGCGTGCGGGAGGCGGCGGTCTACCAGCGGGCCGGGGGGAGGGTGCTGCTAACCGCGGCGGACCAGAGCAGCCCGCTGCAGGCGCTGGGCGGCTATGAGGCCCTGACCGGCGCGGCGGCGGAGGGGGAGGCCTTCCCCGTACCGGCCGAGCTGGTGATCCTGGACGATGCCGCCTTTGTGGACTACTGCGCCGCCCAGGGCCTGCCCCGGCGGCTGGACGGCGCGGTGGCCTGCGACCGGGTGTGGGAAGCCTGCACAGCAGCTTCCGCCACCCGGCGTATCTCCCCTTTTTGCAGCCCGGCCTTGCCCGGCTGACCCTCGCGGGAGCGGAGGGCGCGGAGAATGCGGCACAGGCCGCCGCCCTGCCGCTGCTGGGCTATGCCGAAACCCCGCCCCTGCTGCGCGAGGAGTACGACCGCCACAGCATGGCGCTCTTTCTGCCCGAGACCCTCTGGCGCCAGCTGCAAGGGGGAGGGGAGGGCGCATGCCCCGGGATCCAGCTGACCGACGGCCCCCGCATCCGGCTGCTGGCCGCCGAGGGGGCCGGGGCGGCGGAGCTGGCCCGCCTGCGGCAGGCGCTGGCCGCCCTGCTTGCCGAGGCGGGCATCCCCGCCGAAACCGAGGACCGCATCGCCGAGCGCGAGACAAACGATGAGATGATCGACGGGTTCCGGCTGGTGCTGGGGCTCGCCTGCGGGTATCTGGCGCTGATCGGCCTTGTCGGCATCTTTGCCCACACGCTGGGCTTTGTGCGGCTGCGGCGGCGGGAGATCGCCCGCTACGCCTCGCTGGGCATGACCCCCGCCCAATTGCGGCGGATGTTCGCGCGCGAGGCGCTCACCCTGGCCGGGCGGCCGGTGCTGGCCGCGCTCGTGCTCGGCGCGGCGGCGCTAACGGGCATGATCCGGGCCAGCGAGCTGGACCCGGCCGAGTTTTGGGCCGAAGCGCCGGTGCTGCCGCTGCTTTGCTTTGTGCTTGCGGTGTTTGCCCTCGTGGGCCTCGCCTACTGGCTGGGCGCCCGCGCGCTGCTGCGCGCCGACCTCGCCGAGACCCTGCGGGACGAGACCCGGGAGTGATCCAGATCAAAACAAAAACAGGGCCAGCCCCCGCCGATGCAGAAACGGCGGGGGCTGGCCTTGTCTTGCAGGGGGGGCGGCATCAAAACCGCCCCCCTCACACATCCCGGTTATAGATGGCCGACACCTCGGCGCGGCCGCGGTAGATCAGCAGGTAGATCACCACCAGCATCGATAGTTGCAAGCAGAACACGATGCCGCGCTCGGCAAACCGCTCGGCCAGCGCCCCCACAACGAGGCTGCCGCAGACGCTGCCGAGGCTGGTGCACATCAAAAACACTCCGTTGAACCGGGCGCGCTTTGCGTCCGGCACATAGGCCTGGGTGGCCGCCGCCCGGATGGTGTAGGAGGTAACCCCCAAAATACCGATGGCAAAATAGCACACCGCCATCAGCGGCACCGGCAAAAACAGCACAGTGCCGTCCAAAAAGCAGAGAGTGGTGTAAACGGCGAGCGCGATCGCGAACTTTTTCTCCCTGGGGATGCGCAGCTTGTACTGGATCAGCCCGCCCGCAAACCGCCCGGCGGTGTTGCAGTTGGAGAGGACGGCATAGAGGGTGGCCGCCGCCATCGGCCAGGCGGCGAACCGCGCGGCGTGGTTGCGAAAATAGGGCAGGGCCAGCTGATCCGTCCCGGCCACAAAGCCCATCAGGGTAAAGTAGGCGGTGATGATCAAGAGCCCCTTTTCCCCGCGCAGGTAGCCGATGCCCTCGGCAAGATCCTGCCGGAAGCCCTGCAGCGCGGCGCGCATGCCCGCGGCCGGGGCGGCGGAGATATGGGTCTCCTGATGGCGGATGCGCACCTCAAAGCAGGCGGCGATGAAAAACAGCGCCGCATTCAGGGCAAACAGCGGCGCGGCGCTGCCCAGCAGCTCGTAGAGCAGCGCGGCCAGCGGGGCGCTCATCGCGGCGATGGGCCAGAGCATGCTGGACACCGCATACGCCCGCCCCTGGCAGCCCGGCGGGATCAGGTTGGGGTAGAGGCTGTCGTAGGCCACCATGTACACACTGTTCACCGCCCCCACCACCAGGCTGAAAAAGAGCAGCAGCGGGTAGCTGAACCACCCCCTGTGCAGCAGCCAAAACAGCAGCAGATACAGCCCCGCGCTGCCAAAATCCAGCGTATAGATGACCTTTTTGCGGCTCATCCGGTCCAGATACGGCCCGGCCAGGATGGGGCAGACGAGCATGGGCAGCTGGGCCGCCGCGTTGAAGAGCATGTACAAAAAGGTGGACTGGGTATAGTCCAGCACCAGCAGGCTGATGGCAAAGCCCACCATCGTGTTGCCCACCATCGAGATCAGGCTGCCCAGCGTGATGATGGTGAAATCGTGGGTCCAGAGCTGCGGGCCCTGCGTCCGATGCGGCCGGCCGGGCTGGCTCACACGTCCTCCGGGCCGATGATCAGCTCGGCCAGCGGGCGCTTGGGCACATAGTGGATGTCGTGTTCATCCCGGTAATAGTCCACCTTGCCGTCTTCGGCGTCGGTCAGCACCACCGTCTCGTCCGGCTTGCCAAAGGCGACGATCAGCACCGGCTCAAGATGCGCGGGCAGGGCCAGCGCCTCGCTCACCTTCTGGGGCACAAAGTTGCCGATCATGCAGCCGCCCAGGCCCATTGCCACCGCGCCCAGCAGCATGGTCTGGGCCACGATGCCGACATCCCGCGCAAAGCGGGCCGCGCCGCTGCCGATCTCATTGTCATAGCAGATCACGATAAAGCCGGTGGGGCAGTGGCCGGGGTGGGGCAGCTGGATGTCCTTGAGCCGCCGGGCCCAGCCCGTCAGCGGCTGAAGCCTGGCGTTGGTGGCCGCGTCGCAGCTCAAATAAAACTTCAGCGGCTGAAAGTTGACCGAGGAGGGGCAAAACCGCGCGTACTCCACCAGCTGCTCCAGTTGGGCACGGGTCACCTTCACCGTCTCGTCAAACCCGCGGTAGCTGCGGTTCGCCTTGACCAGCTGCAAAAAATCGTTTGTCATGATGCGTTTCCGTCCTTTCTGTTCCCGGCAGCTCCGCCCTCCGGGTGGGCAGGAGCTCTTTTCAAAAGCCGCCGCTTTGCGCGGCAAAGGCAAAACGGTCAAAAGCGCCCCGCCCGGCGGGCAGAGCGCCTTTGATGATTATAGCATTTTCCGCAGGTGCTTGTCACCCGGGTCAGATACTTTTTTTGCGGCGGCTCAGCCGCTTGCCTGCAGCGGCGAAAACGCCCACAGGTTGCGAATTTGCGGTTCCAGCCTCTCATAGGTCCACAGCTGGCCGCTGCGCTCGGCGCTGTTGGGGTCGTGGACGACAAACTGGCCATCCTCGACCCCGGCCAGCAGGATAAAATGCCCGCTTGTGGTAAAATCCCCGGGACGAACGCTGCAAATGACCGGCCTCCCCTCTGTCAGGGCGGCCTCGATGGCCGGTTGGGACAAGGGCAGTTCCTCCCCCAAAACGCCAAAATGGGCCGCTCCCTCGCTCATCAACGCCCAGCTCGTGCCGGTATCCGGGACATAGTACCCCGCCGCCTCGGCGTACCGGGCGACGGCGTAGGGGGTCGCGGTGCCGTCGCCGGTCAGCCCGGCGATCACCATCGAAAGGCAGGTCGGGCCGCACCCGCTCAAAGCGAGCGGGCTGCCGCCGTAATCCGCGTAGCCCCAGCGCGGGTCGTACTGCAGCAGCAGCGGGATCGTTCCGGCCTCCACCTCCCCGATCGTCTCCGCAAACACCTGGCCTTGCTTATCCGGGTAACCCAAAACAAATTCCAGCGCGTCCGGGTTCCGCGAGAGCATTTCGAGGAGTTGTGCCGGATAGTCTCCGGAATGCTCCAGTACCTCTCCAAACCGGACGTCCCCGGCCGCCAGCTCGCGCAGCCGCCCGAGCGTATCGCTGTTCGCCCCTCCGGTTTCCGTGGCCAACTCCCCGCTCATTTCCTCGCCTGGTTCGGCGGGCAAATTGTCCGGCTGGGCGGGCTCGGCGTGCGGGAGGCCCCGGCACAAAAGAGAAAGCCCCGCCAAGCCCATAAGCACCACCAGCAGCAACAAGATCGCTCTGCGCCCAAAACGCCCTTTGCGGCGGTGTTTCCGGCCGCCCCGCCCGCCCCGCGCGGGTGGGGCGGCATATGGCTCCAGGTACAAAACAGACACCTCGCTTTTCTTAGCCTTTCTCCGCTGGCCTCTCAAAACAGCGCAGGTCACCGCCCCTCCCCGCGCAGGGCAATGCGCGGCAGCCGCTGGCCCAGCCGCCCCAGCAGCTCGGGCACCGTGCTGCCGTAGCCTGCCAGCTCCAGCGTGGTGATCTCCTCGGTGCCGTCGGGGCCGATCAGGGTCACCGCGTCCCCCGGCGCGGCGGCGGGGATGTCGGTCACATCCAGCAGCAGCTGATCCATGCACAGCCGCCCTACCACCGGGGCTCGTTGGCCGCGCACCAGCAGGCTGGCCCCGCTGCACCCGTTTTTGGCGCGGGCCTCGGGGCTGCCGCCCAGCCCGCCGCCAAGGTCGCCCACCCCGCGGGGCACCCCGTCCACAAAGCCGATGCCCACGGTGGCGATGCGGCTGGGGCGGGGGGCCACAAAGGCCCGGGCGTAGCCCGCCGCCTCGCCCGCCGCAAGGCTGCGCAGGCTGCAAACCCGCGCTTTCAGCCGCAATACCGGGCGCAGCGACAGCGGATGGGCCACATCGGGGCGCACCGCGCCCAGCAGTGCCACCCCGGCCCGCGCCCAGCCGCAGGGCAGGCCGGGCCACTCCAAAATGCCGTAGCTTGCCTGCAGATGCACCCGGCCGGGTTCGAGCCCCATGGCCCGCAGTGTGTCCACCGCCGCAAAAAACCGTTCTGTCTGCCGCCGCACAAAGGCCGCGGCTTCCGCGCCGGGGCACTCGACCGTGCAGAGGTGGCTGTAGCTGCCGGTGACGCGCAGACCCGGCAGGGTGTACACCTCACCCAGCGCGGCGCGGTCGGCGGGGGTCTCGGCGGGCAGGCCCAGCCGGTGCATGCCGGTGTCCAGCGCAATGTGTACGCGCAGCGGCACCGGCAGCCGCCGCCCCGCCGCCGCGAGGGCCCGCGCGTGCTCGGCGTCCGCAACCGTCTGGGTCAGCCGCCAAAGGCAGAGCCGCCCTGCCTCGGCGGCGGGCGTGTAGCCCAAAATGAGCACCTCGCCCCGCACCCCGCACCGGCGCAGCCGGATGCCCTCCTCAAGGGTCGCCACCGCGTACCCGCGCACCCCCGCCCGGCTCAAGGCCCGGCCGATGATCGTGTCCCCGTGGCCATAGGCGTTGCCCTTGAGCACCGCCATCAGCCGGCACCCGGCGGGCAGGGCGCTTTGCAGCACCGCCGCGTTGTGGCGCAGGGCGGCGAGGTCCAGCTCGATCCAGGCGCGGGCGGTGTCGCCCCGCAGCGGCGGGGTCGCCCCGGCCCTCATCCCGCCACCCCCAGCCGGACCAGCTCGTCCAGCAGCGGGCCAAAGCCGAGCCCGGCGGCCTGCATCATGGTGGGGAACCGGCTGTGGGCGGTAAAGCCGGGGATGGTGTTCACCTCGTTGAGGAGGATGCTGCCCTCCCCGCCGCCCTCGGCCGGGACGTAAAAGAGATCGACCCGCGCAAACCCGCGGCAGCCCAGCGCCCGGTAGACCGCCGCGGCCGCCCGCTGCACCCGTTTGGCCTCGCTGGCAGGGATGCGGGCGGGGGTGTGGGTGCGCGAGACGGTGGGGTGATACTTTTCAGCAAAGGTAAAGGCCGCGCCGCCCAGCTCGATCTCGTCCACCACCCCAAGGGTCAGCTCGTCGTTGCCCAGCACCGCGCAGCCCACCTCAAAGCCGGGCACCGCCTCTTCGAGCAAGACTTCCTCGTCATACCGCCGCGCCTCGGCCACCGCCGCCGCCAGCCCCTCCGGCCCCGCGACCTTTGCCACCCCAAACGAGGAGCCCGCCCGCACCGGCTTGACAAAGAGCGGCCAGCCGATCTCCTCCGCCCCGGCCATGACCTCGTCCGGCGCCGCCCGGCGGCCAAACACCCGCCCGCGGGGCACCCGCACCCCGGCCTGCGCCGCCAGCTGGTGGGCGCGGTGCTTGTCCATCGCGAGGGCGCTGGCGAGGCAGCCGCAGCCGATCACCGGGATGCCCGCCAGCTCGGCCAGCCCCTGCACCGTGCCGTCCTCGCCGTTTTTGCCGTGCAGCACCGGAAAAATCGCGTCCACCGGGTACTCGGCCGGGGCGCGGCCAAAGGTGCGCAGGGCGCGGCGGCTGCGGCTGGGCGAGAGCAGGCAGGGCTCGCAGCAGGCGGTGTGGCTCTGCCAGCCGTCGTCGAGCAGGGCATCAAGCGGGCCGGAGTAGAGCAGCCAGTCCCCCGCGCGGGTGATGCCCACCGGCAGCAGGGCGTATTTATGCGGGTCCAGGTGGGTCAGCACCGCGTGGGCCGATTGCAGCGAGATATCGTGCTCAGATGAGCAGCCGCCAAATAATACGGCAATGTGCAGCTTTTCCACAAGCCATCCTCCTTTTTGGGGCCCTTGACGGCCCGGCAGGGCGGGGCGGAAAAGTCAATAGAAACGCCCGCCCCAGCCTTGGTATCTCAAGGATACCAGACGGGGCGGGCAAAGGTGTGCGGGCCTGCTTTTTGTTTCCTTGCGGCTTTGTGCGCAAAATCATACGATTTTCTTACAAGGGTTTCTTACGAGGCATCGGCGTCCCGCACGGCGGGGTCAGGGGCCGGGCTCTGCTGCAAAACCGGCGGCGAAACCGGGGATGAACCCGGCGACAAAACCGGGGCCGAACCCGGGCGCGGCGGACCCGGCGGCGTTTGGGCGGCGGCCGGGCGCTCCCCCTGCGCCCTTGCCGGGGCCGCGGGAAGCCAAACAGTGAACCGCACCGTCTCCCCGGCGCTCTCGGCCGTGATGCGCCCGCCGTGGGCCTCGATCAGCTGCCGGGCAATGGCGAGGCCCAGCCCCGCGCCGCCGGTGCTGCTGGCGCGGGAGGTGTCCAGCCGGTAGAATTGCTCAAAGATACGCCCCAGCTGCGCGGGCGGGATGGTGGGGCCGGGGTTTTCAAACTGCAGGGTAAACCCGCCGTTCTCGGCGCGGCCCCGCACCGTGATGCAGCTGCCGGGGTCGGCGTAGCTGGCCGCGTTGCGCAGCAGGTTATCAAACACCCGCCCAATTTTATCCGGGTCACACAGCGCCTCCATCTTCGGGGGCAGGCAGAGCGCGCAGCGCAGCTGCTTTTGCCGGAACACCGGCTCAAACTCAAAGCTCACCTGCTCCAGCATCCTGGTCAGATCCACCCGGCGGGGCACAAGCTCGATCCGGCTCAGGTTAAAGCGGGTGATCTCGAAAAACTCGTTGATCAGCTCCTCCAGCCGCTCGGCCTTGTCCAGCGCCACGCCGGTGTACCGCGCGCGGGCCTCGGCGGGCAGGTCGGGCTCGTCCCGCAAAAGCGACAGGTAGCCGATCACGCTGGTCAGCGGGGTCTTCAGGTCGTGCGCCAGGTAGACCACCAGGTCGTTCTTGCGCTGCTCGGCCTCCTTGGCCAGCAGTGCGCTGCGCAGGGCGTTTTCGCGCGCGAGGTTGAGGTGATCCTCCACCCCGCGCAGCCCCTCCGGCAGCCGGATGGCCTCCTCGGTGGGGGCGGCCAGCCGCTCGCTGGCCAGCGCCACCGCCTCGATGTAGCCGAGGGTGCGCCGCCAGAACCAGGCCACGATCACCAGCGCCCCTGCCAGCCAGGCCAGCGGGATCACCAGGAAAAAGTAATCGAGGCAGAAGTGCGCGAGCTTGTAGATGAGGTCGTCCGCCTGCCAGCTGCCGCCTGTATAAAAGACGACGCCGCACACCATCACCAGCCCCAGCCCAAGACTGTACAGCCCCAGCGCCGCCAGCAGCTGCGCGACGGTGCGGGAGGTGATGCCGTCGGTCAGCCGCAGGGGCTGCTCCCGCTCAGGGCTTTCCCCCGGTGCCGATTTCGATTCCAATCTCGTTTCAGGCTTCAATGGTGTACCCCACCCCCCATACCGTCTTGATGAACTTGGGCCGCTGGCCGCTCTCGCCCAGCTTTTCCCGCAGGCGGGCGATGTGGGCCATCACGGTGTTGTTGCTCTCAAAATATTTCTCCTGCCACACCGCCTCAAACAGCTCCTCGCTGGGCACCACCTGTCCCTGATGGCTGCATAAATACCACAGGATCGCAAATTCCAGCGGGGTCAGCGCCAGCTCCCTGCCGTACAGGGTACAGCGGTGGGCGGCGAGGTTGATGGTCAGCCCGCGGATCTCATATTCGAGCGGGGCGGCCGCGCTCTGCGCTCCGGCGGGCGCGGCGGCATCGTACTTCTGGTACCGGCGCAGCTGGGTCTTGACCCTTGCCACCAGCTCCAGCGGGTTAAAGGGCTTGGTGATGTAATCGTCCGCCCCAAGGGTCAGCCCCATGATCTTGTCCATGTCCTCCACCCGTGCGGTCAGCATCAAAATGGGGAAGAGGTGCTGCTTGCGGATGGTCTGGCAGAGCGCAAACCCGTCAATGTCCGGCAGCATCACATCGAGGATGGCCAGATCCGGCGGGCCGGCCGCGATGCTGGCCAGCGCGTCCTCGCCGCAGCCGCAGGTCTCGACCGTGTAATTTTCGTTTTCCAGGCAGATGCGCACAAGGCCGGCAATGGCCTCCTCGTCGTCCACCACAAGGATCTTCGCAGCCATTTTCAGAACAGGGCTCCTTTCGGGGTGCGCGGGCGGGGGCAGGGGCCCGCGGGCCTTCGGCGCAAAAGGCCGGGCGGCAGCCCGCCCGCGTGTCTCCACGCCCTTCTCGCGCCTTTCTATAGGATAACACAAACGCCCCCGCCGCGTAAAGCGGCAGGGGCGCAAAAGTGCGTTTTGGGATCGATCAGTCGCTGACGTAGGGCATCAGGGCCACATGACGGGCGCGCTTGATGGCGACGGTCAGCTCGCGCTGATGGAACGCGCAGGTGCCGGTGACCCGGCGGGGGATGATCTTGGCGCGCTCGCTGACATACTTGCGCAGACGGGGCACGTCCTTATAGTCGATATGCTCGATACGGTCCACACAGAAGCTGCAGACCTTGCGGCGGCCGCGGCGCTGGGGGCGCTGGGGCCGGCCTTCGGAACGCTCAAAAGCCATAGCGGTTTAACCTCCTTTTTGTACCGTGCAGCGTCAAAACACCGCACTCAGGATGAGAATGCCCTTAGGGGGGAAAGGCCGCGCCTTTCGCCTTAGAAGGGCAGGTCGTCGTTGTCGTCGATCACGGCGAAATCGTCGTTCGACCCGGCCGAGTAGCTGGGCACCTCCTGCGGGGCAGGGTGGCTGTACTGCTGCTGCGGCGCGGGGGCCGGGGCATAGCTGCCGCCGCCCGAGGAGTTTTTCGGGCCCGCGAAGTTGACATTGTTCGCAACGATCTCGATCGCGGTGCGGTTGTTGCCGTTTTTGTCCTGATACCGGCGGCTTTGCAGCTGGCCTTCAATGGCGATCAGGCTGCCCTTTTGAAAATACTTGCAGACGAACTCGGCCGTGCCGCGCCATGCCGTCACGTCAAAGAAATCCGCCTGGCGCTGGCCGTTCTGGTCGGCGCGGTTGCGGTCGCACGCGATGCGAAAGGACGCGACGCTGGTGCCCTGCTGGGTCTGGCGCAGCTGCGGGTCGGCCACCAGCCGGCCCATGATGGCGATGACATTCAGCATAAGCCTGCGCCCTCCCTTATGCCTCGACGGCCGTGGTCAGAAAACGCAGCACGCCGTCGGTGATCTTGTACACGCGCTCAAGCTCCGCGGGGAACTCGGGCCCGCTGGTAAACTGGATCACGGTGTAAACGCCCTCGTTCTCATCGTTGATGGGGTAGGCCAGACGCTTTTTGCCCCACTCATCCACCGCGTCGATGGTGCCGTGGGCCTCGATCAGGCTCTTGAACTTGCCGACGAGCGCGGCCGAAGCCTCCTCGTCCAGCGCAGCGCTGGTCACCAGCATGGTCTCGTATTTTGCCATTTCTGTGCACCTCCTTTTGGACATATGGCCCCCATAACAGGGGCAAGGATCGCGGGGCAAAAGCACCCGCGGCCGCAAGGCTGCACCGCCCGACCGTTCGGAAAAGGCAGCGCATCCCGCAAAGCGACATCTTATTATAACAGGCAAACCCGGGCGTGTCAAGCGCGGAGCTTGTACAAAAGCCGCGCAAATTTCCCTCAGCGCCGGTGCTTGCCCGGCCGCATCGGCATCGCGTCAGGATACTCGTCCAGACACTGCAGATAGAGCAGCTCCAGATCGTCCCGGTGGTCGTCCTCCCGCTCGTCATAGTCGAGCTTTTTCAGCAGCGACCACTCAAAGCTGTCCGGTGCCTCGGTAAAGGCCTTTTGCAGCTCCCGCCCCGGCCAGGAGCCCAGCTTGAGCTGGAAGAGGATGCCGTTGTAGTCGGCCTTCGCGTCGGTAGAAACCGCGATCCACCGCCGTTCACCGCTCTTTAAGCAGACAACGCCCATCTCGGGCTTGCGCTGGTCATACTGCGCGCGCAGTTCCTTTCTGCGCTCTTTTTCCATGATGATACACTCCTTTTTATAGGCGGCTCACAGCGCGCAAAAGCCCGCCGTCTGCAAAAAACGCAAAAACGCCGCCTGCCCGGCATCGGTCAGCTGAAAGACGCCGGTATTCTCCAGCACCTTGCCAAACACTACGCCGATCTCCTTTTTCACCACCTCGGCCGCCGCCTCGGGGGCCAGAGCGGTGCCGTACTTCGCCAGCAGCTCGTCGATCCAGTCCGCGTGCACGGCCAGCGGGCTGCCCGCCTCCCGGCTGGTGTTCTCCGCCCTGCCCGAGAGGATGTCCGCAATGGCCGCGCTCTGGTCCTTGAGGCGGCTGGGCAGGATGGCAAGCCCCATCACCTCGATGAGCCCGATGTTCTCCTTTTTAATATTGTGGTACTCGGGGTGCGGGTGGAAGATGCCGTCCGGGTATTCCTCGCTCGTGCGGTTGTTGCGCAGGGTCACATCGAGGATATACCCCCGCTCCTTCTCGTAATGCAGGATGGGGGTGACCGTGTTGTGGGGGGTCTCGCCGGTAAAGGCCCGCACCCCCACGCTCTCGTCGCTGTAGCCCTGCCAGGCCTCCAAAATGGCGGCCCCCGCCTCGATCAGGGCGGCGGGCTCGGCACCCTCCAGCCGCACGGTGGACACCGGCCAGTGCAGGATGCCCGCCCGCACCCCGGCAAAGCTTTTGGCCTCCAGATGCTGGCTGATGGCCGCCTTCTGCATCGGGAAGACATACCGCCCGCCCTGGAAATGGCTGTGGCTCAGGATGCTGCCCCCCACGATGGGCAGGTTGGCGTTGCTGCCGCAGGTGTAATGGGGGAACTGCCCCACAAAACTGAAGAGCAGCTCGAGGGTGTGCCGATCCATCTCCATCGGCTTGTGCTCGTCGCAAAAGACGATGCAGTGCTCATTGTAATAGACATAGGGGCTGTACTGCAGATACCACCGCTCACCGCACAAGCTCAGCGGCACCACCCGGTGGTTCTGCCGCGCGGGGAAGTTCACCCGCCCGGCGTAGCCCGGGTTCTCCCGGCAGAGCATGCACTTGGGATAGCCCGCCTGGGGCTGCAGCTTTTCCAGCGCGATGGTCTTGGGATCCTTTTCCGGCTTGGTCAGGTTGATGGTGATCTCCAGCTCGCCGTACTCGGCATGGGAGACCCACTGGATGTTGCGGGCGATCTGGGCGGTGCGGATGTAGTAGGAGTCCCGGCAGAGGTCGTAAAAATATTTGGTGGCCTTTTTGGGGCTCTTCTTTTTATAAAGCTTTTTGAACTTGTGGGCCACCGCCTCGGCCCCGGGGGTCACGCAGCCCATGATCCGGGCCTCAAAGTTCACCCGGTACTGGTACACCTCGTTGTCAAACAGGCCCTTTTCAGCCGCCGCGTCCAGCAGATTTTCAAGGATGGGGGTCGGGGCCTCCAGCTCCTCCTCGGCCAGATCGCCCTCGTAGGGCGCGTCCAGCTTCATCACGTCCAGCAGCGCGTTGCGCGCCACGATCACATCCAGCCCCTTGATCAGCTTGTGCTTTTGGGCAAACTGCAATAACCGTTCGATCTCATACCCGGCGTTCATGATGGTTCCTCCCCCTGTGTTGCGATCGCTCCGCGGGCGGTTTCCCCCGCAAAATTCGTTCCATTTTGTATAAAATAGAGCAGATTCAACAATTCGTTGCAAGTTTCGCGGCCGTTTTCACCGCTCGGGCCGCACGTTTCGCCGCCCGGCTCACAGCTGCCCGGCCAGCTCTTTCAGATACGCCCGGAAGGCCGGGCCGATCTCGGGGTGGGTCAGGGCGGTCTCAACCTGGGCCTGCATCACGCCCAGCTTGTTGCCCATGTCGTACCGCTTGCCGGTAAAGTCCACCCCGGTCACCCCCCTGGTGCGGGCCAGCTCGGCCATCGCGTCGGTCAGCTGGATCTCGCCCCCTGCGCCGGGGGCGGTGTGGTCGAGGATATCGTAGATCTCGGGGGTCAGCAGACAGCGCCCCAGAATGCTGAAGAGGCTGAACTCCTGCCCCGGGGCGGGTTTCTCGACCATATCGTCGATGAGGTAGTGGTTGGCCGCGCCGCCCGGGATGGGGGCCACCTTCATCGAGGAGTACCGCCGGATGGCATCAAGGCTCACCTCCTTGATGCCCACCGCCGCCCGGCCGTAGGCCTCGTAGGCGCGGCAGAGCTGGGCGGCGCAGGGGTCCTCGCCCATGATCACATCGTCCCCGTACAGCACCACAAAGGGCTCGCTGCCGGTAAAGGGCTTGGCCATCCGCACTGCGTGGCCGAGGCCGAGGGTCTGCTTCTGGCGCACAAAAAAGATGTTGGCCAGCCCCGCGATGCCAAGGCACTCCTCCAGCGCCTTTTCCTTGCCGGGCTTGGCGAGGGCGGTCTCCAGCTCGGGCGCGCGGTCAAAATGATCCTCGATGATGCCCTTGCCGCGGCCGGTGATGATCAGGATGTCCTCGATCCCGGCGCGCACCGCCTCCTCCACGATGTACTGGATGGCGGGCTTATCCACGATGGGCAGCATCTCCTTGGGCATCGCCTTGGTGGCGGGCAGCACACGGGTGCCCAGCCCGGCGGCCGGGATCACCGCCTTTGTTACCTTTGCCAATGGAATGGTCACTCCTCTCGATAGGTTGTTCCGCCGCCGTGCGTTTGGCGCGGCGGCGGGATGGGGCGGCCCGCGGGCCGCCTTACAGCAGATACGAGGCGTACATCGAATAAAGCCCCGGCCCGGCCAGCCGCAGAACCACCAGACCCAGCAGCAGGCTGCTGATCACCCCGTAGGCGATCGCCGCGCCGATGCTTGTGCCGCCCAGCGCGTTCAGGGCCGCCCGCTGGCTGCCGGCGTCCTGCCACCGCTGCTGGATGGCCTGGATCCGCCCGAGCGCGGTGTCCCGGTAGAGCCAGAGGGCCACCATGCTGCGCACCACCATCATCACCCAGGAGAGCACCCAGGCGATGTTGAGCAGCGGCTCGATCGAGGCGAGGGTCAGCGCGCCGGTCACCGCGCTGCCGCTCTCGATCAGGATCGCCAACAGGCTCGGCAGGTCGAGCAGCAGCGAGAGGGCCGCGAACACAAAGCCCCACTTGTACATCTTGCGGTAGAAAAAGTAGATCGGCCCCAGCACAAAGGCGCTGAACGAGACCGACAGCTTGCGCCCGGTCAGCTCCATCCGCTTAAAGTTGAGCAGATAGTAGGGGGAGCTGGCCCCCAAAAAGGCGGCCCAGGTCTGCACCGGGATGCCGCAGAGGGTCTCGCCGGGGGTGAACAGCTGGCCAAACGGCCCAAAGAAGCCCTCCTCGTCCATCCCGCCGTAGGGGCCGTCAGCGCCCTGCCGGGCGTCCTGCCCCCCGGCGTACCGGGCGGAGTAATCGTAGGGGCCGTTTTCGCCGCGGGCGTCCTCGTCGGCGTCCTCCGGCTCCTGCAGCCGCGCGCCGCAGTGGCTGCAGAACACCGCGCTCTCGGCGTTGCCCGCGCCGCAGCGGGGGCAGGCCACCGGCGCCGCCTCGGAGGGGGCGGGCTTCCAGGCAAACTCGGGGCTGTGCATCCCCTCAAAAAGGCAGTGGCCCTCGGCCTCGTAGCAGCTGCGGTGGTAGGGCGCGCCGCACTCGGGGCAGACCACGATGTCGTCGGCCGGGGTAAAGGGTTTATTGCAGCGCGGGCAGGCATGCCCGGTGTAGTCCATCATAATGGCAGATCCTCCAATAAAAAAGCAAACATGGCAGGGGAGCAATGGTCGGCCAGCGCACACGATCCCCATTTTTGTGTATTATACCGCATCCGCCGCCAAAAAGCAAAACAAATAGCAAACCCGAAGACTGGCGCTTTACTTTGAGATATTTTTTCGGTATACTAACAATAGAATAGTAGGCGAAAATGAAAATAAACACCGCGCGCCGCCCCGCCGGGCGGCCATACACGGAACACGCAGAGAAGGGGTTTGCAGAAGAATGATCACGATCGACGAACTGAAAACACAGCTTGCCGCTCACCGCGCCGCCATCGACGACCTCGGCGAGGCGCTTGCCATCCGGGCCAGCGAAAAGCGGGTGGCCGAGCTGGAAAACAAGATGACCATGCCCGGTTTTTACGATGACCCCGAGGCCAGCGCCAGGGTGTTCTCCGAGATGGGCAGCCTCAAGGGCAAGCTGGAGCGCTACCAGAAGCTGGGCAGCCTCTACGACGACGCCGAGACCATGCTGCTGCTCTGCGAGGAGGAGAACGACCCCGCCCTCATCCCCGAGGCCGAGGCGTCGGTGGGCACGGTGGCCGCCGCGGTGGACGAATTGCAGCTCATCACCCTGCTCTCCGGCCAGTACGACAAGAACAACGCCATCCTCACCTTCCACCCCGGCACCGGCGGCACCGAGGCGCAGGACTGGGCGGACATGCTCTTCCGCATGTACAACCGCTGGGGCGCAGCCCACGGCTACAAGGTCAGTACCCTCGATTATCAGGACGGCGACGAGGCCGGGCTCAAGAGCGCCTCGATCCTCATCGAGGGGCCCAACGCCTACGGCATGCTGAAAGGGGAAAACGGGGTGCACCGGCTGGTGCGGGTCTCTCCATTCGACGCCCAGAGCCGCCGCCAGACCAGCTTTGCCAGCCTCGAGGTGATGCCTGAGCTGGACGATTCGATCCAGGTGGAGATCCGCCCCGAGGACATTGAGATGCAGGTCTACCGCTCGTCCGGCGCGGGCGGCCAGCACATCAACAAGACCTCCAGCGCGGTGCGGCTGATCCACAAGCCCACCGGCATCGTGGTCAGCTGCCAGACCGAGCGCAGCCAGTTCCAAAACCGGGATACCGCCATGAAGATGCTGGCCTCCAAGCTCTACCAGATCAAGGAGCAGGAGCATCTGGACAAGATCAGCGACATCAAGGGCGTGCAGAAGGAGATCGCCTGGGGCCATCAGATCCGCAGCTATGTCTTTATGCCCTACACCTTGGTGAAAGATCACCGCACCGGCTACGAAAACGGCAACGTGCAGGCGGTGATGGACGGCGACCTTGACGGCTTCATCAACGCCTACCTCAAGGCCGCCAGCCGGGGGGAACTGCAGGAGACCTGAGGCTTTTTGACCCGGTAAACGAAAAAACAGCCTGGCCCGGCGGCATGCTGCGCAGCA
>DKVN01000041.1:0-9541 GCA_002491225.1 Faecalibacterium sp. UBA7177 | reverse complement strand
TGCTGCGCAGCATGCCGCCGGGCCGGTTTCGCGCGGGCGCGTCCGCGCCCCTCACCGCCGCAGCAGCTGCCGCACATCCTCGCCCAAAAACTCCACCGGCTCGCAGCTGCCGGAAAGGCGGCTCGAGATCTTTTCGGTATATCGCTGCTCCAAAAGCGCCCCGTCCACAATGTTGGTGGTGTAGATGGTGGGCAGCTTGCGGGCCATCCGGGTGTTGACCAGGGTGTACAGGCAGCTCATAGCGTAGTTGGTCAGGCTCTCGGTGCCAAGGTCGTCCAAGATCAGCAGGTCCGCCTCGAGCATCGCCTCCATCAGCGGGTCCTCGTCCTCAAAGCGGGCCTGCTCCAGCCCGGCGCACATCTCCTGGGCGCTCAGGTACACCACGTCAAAGCCGCGATCCAGCACCACCCCCGCAATGGCCAGCGCCGCGTGGGTCTTGCCCAGCCCCGCGTTGCCGTACAGCAGCAGGCTCGAGCTGTCCCGCCCAAAATGCTCGGCGTAGCCCTGCAGGTCGGCCAGCACCTGCCGCATGTACTCCCGCACCGTGCTGCCCAGGGCCGGGTCGGGGGTGTCGGGGTAGAGGGTGACATCCATCGTCTCAAAGCGGCTCACGGTCAGGGCGCTGTGCCGGGCCAGCTCCTCCCGCCGCAGCGCGCGGGCCAGCTGCCGCACGCAGGCGCAGGGGCCGCCGTTCTGGCGGCCGGTGTCCCGGCACAGGGGGCAGTGGTAGCGGGGGGCCAGCTGCTCGGGCGCGTAGCCGTGTTCGCGCAGCAGTGCCTCGTAGGTCTGCCGTGCGCTGGCCGCCTCGGCCTTGGCCGCCGCCACCGCGTCAGCCGGGGCCCCGCAGGCGGCCAGCCGGGCGGGCTCCAGCCCAAGGCGGCGCAGCCCGGCCTCGGCCCCGGCCAATGCCGGGATGGCCTCGAGCGCCTGCCGGTGCAGCGCCTGGGCCTCGGTCACCGCCCGCTGGCGGCGGCCGGCCACCTCGCCCGCGGCGGCGCGGATCAGTTCAGTGCGGGTGCGCATCGGTTCAGTCCTCCCGTTTTATCCGCAAAGGGCGGCGCGCCCCGTGCTGCAAAAAGTTGTTGCCGGACGGCGTCTTGCGGTCCACCCGCAGGTTCGCCGCGGCCAGCGCCCCGCCGCCCCGCACCTGCTGCGGGGTGGTATAGCCCCGGCCGTGCCAGCTTTTCAGGATGCCGTTGAGGTAGCGGATCTCCTTTTTGTCCTCGGCGTGGGCGGCGGCCTCCCGCACCATCGCGTCGTCAAAGCCGTACTCCTCGTACCAGCGGCGGATCATCCGCTTATCGGCCAGCCGCAGGCTGTCCGGCGCAAGCCCCAGCAGCCCGGCCACCGCCGCCTCGCGTTTGGCGCGCGCGTCCAGCAGCTGCAGGTACCGCTCGGCCTCCTCGCCGGTCTCGACCCCGGCGTCCCGCCAGCGGGCCAGCTCCCGCTCGAGCGCGGCGATGCCCGCCCGGCCCCCCGCCGCCAGATGGGCGCAGCAGAGCAGGATCACCTCGGGCGCGTAGCTCTCGTTCACATACAGCGACACCAGCCGCTGGGCGTCCTTGGGGCCCAGCGCCCTGCCCAGGTTCTGCTGGGCCTCGGCGGTCAGGGTGGCGATGATCGGGTCGCGCAGGGCGGCGAGGTTCATCTCCTCCTGGGTCAGCACCGGGGGCGGGGCGGCCAGCGGCGCGGCGATGCCCCGCTCGGCCTCCAGCAGCCCCGCGCCCGCCCACCACTTTAAGGCGTCCTCGGCGGCGCGCTGGCTCTTAAGGCCCAGCGCGTGGGCGATGTCCCGCGGGTCGGTGCTGCCGGTCGCGAGCAGATAAAGCGCCACCCGCACGCAGTTTTCCTCGGCGCGGGCCAGCTGCGAAAAGACGAGCTGGGGCACGGCGATCGAATCGCCGTTCTGGCTGATCAGGCGGTAGGTCATAGCGGGATGCTCCTGTTCGGGAAAAATAGATGACAAAACGCGGGCCGAGCGGCGCGGCCGCCCCGGCCGGATACTTGTAAGCATACCACAAAACAACGGTTTTGTATACCATGCGCCGCCCCGCCGCCGCGCGAAAAAATTTCGCCGCAAAACCCCGAAAAAGGGGTTGACAACCCCGCCGGTGCTTGCTATAATAATCAGGCAGTCAGGCACAGCGTGCTGCCCGGCTGATTCCCGTGGGGGTGTAGCTCACTTGGGAGAGCGCTTGAATGGCATTCAAGAGGTAAGGGGTTCGATCCCCCTCATCTCCACCACAGCACCGAGATCCGAACTCAGAGATGGGTTCGGATCTCTTTTTACTCCCGCACAAAAGGCCCCTGATGTTTGGCAGATTGGGACGAACATCAGGGGCTATTTCTATGCGGCTGCGGGGCTTCGCTGCCGCGCGGGCCGCCCTGCGTGCTTTACCAGATGGTGACGTTCTTGCCCGCCAGCTTCAGCATTGCCTCCACAAAATAGTAGTCGGCGTAGACATAGTTCTTGTTGCGGCCCGGCAGATGGTAGCCCGCCGTGCCGCGCAGGGTGATGTTGTCGGTGTCCGGGCTCCAGTCCGCGCTCTGCGCGTCGAGGGCGTGCAGGATCTTCAGCGCGGCCCCAAGGTAGGCTTCCCGCTCCTCCGGCACAAGCTCCGCGAGGTCCAGCAGGGCGGTGGCGATCACCCCAGCGGCAATGTCGTCCTGCACCCACGGCTCGGCGGGCTGGCGGAAATCGCAGGGGATCAACCCGTTTTCGGGGATCAGCGGCAGCAGCCAGGCGGCGATCCTTTTGGCGGTGTCCAGATATTCCTGCCTGCCGGTGTGCTTGTAGCTTGCCGTAAAGCCGCAGAGCCCCCAGCCCTGCCCGCGGGCCCAGGCGGAGCCCTTGCCGTAGCCCTGGCCGCCAAAATCCTGAACAAGCGCGCCGGTGTCGGGGTCAAACTCGCAGATGTGGATCACGCTGCCATCCCCGCGCACAAAGGCGCGCATCGCTTTGGCGGCGTGGTGATCCGCCGCGTGGTAGTAGCGCGGGTCGCCCGTCTCGGCGCTGGCCCAGTAGAGCAGCGGCAGGTTCATCATGCAGTCGATGATGGTCACCCCCGCGAGGTGCATGGGCGGGTCGGCCCTGGAGAGGGCCATCTGCTCGTTTCCGCCGCCCCAGGCGCGGATGACCCCGGTGGCGGGGTTAAAGCGCCCCATCAGCCACTTGGCGGCGGTCAGCGCGCTCTGTCTGGCGGCGGCGCTGCCGGTGATCTTGTAGTCGAGCACGGCGGTGGGCAGCCACAAAAAGCCGATGTCGTGGGTGTCCAGCTCCAAGAGGCACCCGTCCAGAATGGGCAGGGTAAACCGGGCAATCTCGGCGTAGCGCTCGTCCCCGGTGGCGTGGTACATCTGCCAGAGCATCCCGGCCCAGAACCCATTGGTCCAAAACCCCTTTGCGATGCCGACATTTCCTGCCGCCTTCAGCTTGTCGTCGTGCACCCCGTCATTGGTCTCGGCGGGTAGTTTGGTGGCCGAGCGCTCCCGCACGGCGGTGAGCTTGTGGTGAATCTTTTCGATGACCGCATCGGCCCACTGGCGATCCTCGTTTGTCAAATAGTCCCGAACGCTCATGGCGGTTCCTCACTTTCAATCAGTCTCTTATCAAAATCAGGCGGGCAGGCCGGGAGGGGCCTGCCCGCCCGGAAGAAGATGCGGGTGGTTCGGCTTACTGCGCGGCGCGGCGCTCGGCCAGGATGCGGTTGTTCTCATCCACCTGCTTTTTGCCCAGCGGGTAAAGGAAGAAGAGGCAGACAAAGGTGAGCAGATAGAGCGCGGCGGGCAGCAGGGTCATGCAGTTGTAAAGCCCCGCTTTGGTGGCCTCGGACTGCACCACCACCTCGCCGGCGGTGGAGCTGACATACCCGATGGCCGAGATCAAAAAGCCGCCGAGTCCCGCCGCCGCGGCCTGGGCGATCTTGCGGACAAAGGAGTAGGTGGAGTAGACGGTGCCGTCGGTGCGCACGCCGGTCTTGACCTCCTGATAATCAATGACGTCGCCGATGTAGGCCCAGGTGACCATGCTGTTCAGGCCCATGCCCAGGCTGCTGATGAGGTAGAGGACGATGTACATCACCGGGCTGGTGGTGTGGACGATCCAGAGCAGGAACATCGCCGCTGCCGCGATCAAAATGCCCAGCGCGCCCACCTCTTTTTTGCCGATTTTGGCAGACAGCCTGGTGGCCACGGGGGCCATGCAGATCATGATGACCGTGCCGCCAAAGCTGGCCACCGGCATCAGGCTGGTGTCGTTGAAGTAGTCCTTGTACAGGTAGGTGTTGAGGGCCTGGGTGCCGAGACTGGCGATCAGGGTCAGCAGCGCCACCGCGATGATGGCCAGCAGCGGGCGGCAGATGACCAGATTCTTGAGGGTCTCGCCCACCGACAGCTTCTCTTTTCCGGCGCTGGCCTTGGCCGGGTCGATCTGGATGCGCTCGGTGGTCAGCTTGTAGCAGCCCAGGTAGAGCACGGCCGCCAGGATGCCAAAGATGATGGCGGTGGTGGTGAACCGCTCCGGCACCACCACCTGCTGGCCCGCCTCGTTGCGGGTAAACACCAGCATCGGGGCGATGATGCCGATCATCATGCCGGACAGGGTCGCGCCGATGGTGCGCCAGGTGGAGAGCTGGGTGCGCTCCTTGGGGTCGTTGGTGATGACCGAGGCCATGCTGCCGTAGGGGATGTTGCAGGCGGTGTAGAAGATGCTGCCCCAGAGGATGTAGAAAACGATGAGCCAGACGATGCGGAGGGTCTCGGGGAAACCGGCCACCCAGTGCTGGTAGATGAGCATGCTGCTCAGCCCCATCGGGATCGCCGCCCGCCGGATCCAGGGCCGGAAACGCCCCTCCGCGGTGGGTTTGGCGACATCGCAGATGCGGCCCATGCCGAAATCGGTAAAGGCGTCCACGATCTTGCAGGCGGCGGTGATGGTGCCGATGATCGCGCCGGGCAGGCCCAGCACGTCGGTGCCAAAGGTCAGCAGCCACATGCTGGCGAACAGGAAGGTGAAGTTGTTGCCAAAGTCACCCATCGCATAGCCGATCTTGTCTCTCAGGCCAAACGGCCTCGCTTGATCTGTGCGCATAGACTTGATTCCTCTTTCTCTGATCAGATTTGCCGGAGGTGGGACACCTCCCACCTCTAACTGAGTAAAGTATAGAGGGCTTTTTCAAAGAAAGGGTAGAAAAAACACCGGCTGGAATAGAAAAACTTTGCCGGTTTTGATAAAAATATTTTGGGGAGAGGGAAAATTCAGGCAATCTCGCACAGCAAAACGGGGCAAAAAAAGCAGGCCGCGGCGCGCCGCCAACACAGCGGCCCTCCATGGCCCGCGTCCGGCGGGGATGGGAGGCTTCTGCTACGGCCGGAACCTGTTACGGTAATCGGTGGGGTCTCCCCGAGCTCCTTTTTGAACACCTTGACAAAATAGTTGTTGTCGAGATACCCCACATGGGCGCTGACCTTCTGCACCGGCAGGTCGGTTTTGCGCAGCAGGTCGGCCGCGATCCGGCAGCGCTGCCGGACGAGATACTGCTGGATGCTCAGCCCGGTCTCTTCCCGGAAGTGCTGGCGCAGCAGGTCCGGCGTGCAGCCTGCCAGGGCGGCAAGCTGCTTTGGGTCGGGCTTCTGGCTGATGTGCAGGTCCAGATAGCTGACTACGCTGCCAATCCCCGGCGAATAGCGGCTGCTGTGGGCGGCCTGCACCGCCTCGGAAAACTCCCGGATCATGGCGGGGACGATCCCGTCCAGCTCGTTCTGATCGCGCGCAGCGTAAATTTTTTGCGCGTAGGCGACCGAGATGGCGTGGGTCACGGCCGGGTGGACGCCGCTTGCCTCCACCACCATCCGCAGCACAAAGCGCAGGCCGGTCAGGCTGGCCACCTTGCGCTGGTGATCAAACGGGAACATCTGCTCGGCGATGGGGATCTTTTTCATCCGCTCCCACATCTCCAGCGCCGCCTCGGTCTGCCCCTCACTGACCAGCTCAAAAAAGTGCTTTTCCAGCTCAAACTGGTGCACCGCGCTGTCAAAGTCAAAGGGCTCCTCGGCGCGGGGGTCGGGCAGGCGCTGCCCGATCATACCGGAGATGCGCTGGCAGGTGTAGGGCGGCAGGTTTGGCAGCAGGGCGGTGATGGCGCCGGTCACAAGCTGGACGCTGGCGCTGTGCTCCAGCACGCAGTAGCTGCAATAGTAGAGCTTGTAGGGCAGCAGGCGGCTGGCCGAGAGGCCAGCGTTTGCCAGACGCGCCTTCTCCGGGATGCCGTCTGCCGACCATTGCTCGGTCACAAAAGGCCCGACCAGAACAGGGCTCCCTTCAAACAGAAAAAAGAAGAAGTGGATCCCCAGCAGATCCTCCATCTCGTACAGGTTGCCGGGGTGTACCTGCGCAAGGACCATCTGCAGCCCGCCCGCGGTCAGCAGCGGCTGCGCCTGGCGGGAAAAGCAGGCCCGCTCCTCAACCTCCTCCAGCATCTGGGCCGAGCCGTCCCAACACAGCGCGTCCAGCCCGGTGGTGTACCGCAAAAACCGCAGCAGCGTCTCGATCTTCTGCATAGGGGCACCTCCCATTTGCGCATCTGCACTTTTTCTAATCATAGCACATTTTGTTCTACCCGGAAACCGGAAAATCCGACCCAAATGGCGGCATCCGGCCGCCGGGCCGCGGGCTCTGCGCAAAAAAACTTGATAAACCAGCCCAACCATCGTATCATAACATCATACAAGCCGCGCGGGGCCGCGCCTCGGCGCCGGTCTGATCAGGGCAAGGAGGAGAACCGCAATGAAGATGGTCGTGCTGGACGGCTACACCGAAAACCCCGGCGACCTCTCCTGGGAGGCGCTGGGCAGGCTCGGCGCGCTGACCGTCCATGACCGCACCAGTCTCACCGACGAGGCCGAGATCATCGGCCGCATCGGAACCGCCGAGATCGTGCTCACCAACAAGACCCCCCTCTCCCGGCGCACGCTCGACGCCTGCCCCGGCATCCGGCTGATCGCGGTGCTGGCCACCGGCTACAACGTGGTGGACTACGAATACGCCGCGCAGCGGGGCATCCCGGTCTGCAACGTGCCGGCCTACGGCACCGCCGCGGTGGGGCAGTTCGCCATCGCCATGCTGCTCGAGATCTGCCACCATGTGGCCCACCACAGCGAAACGGTCCACCAGGGCAGATGGCAGGCAAGCCCGGACTTCTGCTACTGGGACGATCCGCAGATCGAGCTGGAGGGCAAGACGATGGGCATCATCGGCTTTGGCCGCATCGGCCAGCGCACCGGCCAGATCGCGCGGGCGCTGGGCATGCAGCTGCTTGCCTGCAGCCCGCACGAGAGCGAGGCGGGCCGCGCGCTCGCCGAGTATGTGGATCTCGACACCCTGCTGGCCCGCGCGGACGTCATCGCGCTGCACTGCCCGCTCTTCCCCGAGACCGAGGGCCTCATCAATCAGCACACCATCGCGAAGATGAAGGACGGGGTGATCCTGCTGAACAACAGCCGCGGGCAGCTGATCGTCGAGCAGGACCTTGCCGACGCGCTGAACAGCGGCAAGGTCTTTGCCGCGGGCCTCGATGTGGTGTCGAGCGAGCCCATCCGGGCGGACAACCCGCTGCTCACCGCGAAAAACTGCCTGATCACCCCACACATCTCCTGGGCGTCCAAAGAGAGCCGCCAGCGCATCATGGACTGCACCGTCCGCAATGTGAAGGCCTTCCTCGAGGGCAGGCCGGTCAATGTCGTGAACCTTTGAGCGCTGCGGCTCGACCCCGCGCATCCAACAAAAGAGGCGATACAGCATGAAAAACACAGCGATCAAAACCAACGCCATCCGGCTGCTTGCCCAGAAAAAAGCTGCCTTTGAGGTGCTCTCCTATGAGCCAGAGCCGGGCCAGGCACTCAGCGGCACCGAGGCCGCCGTGCGGCTGGGCAGGGACCCGGCGGCGGTGTTCAAGACCCTCGTGACGGTCGGGCGCTCGGGCGAACACTATGTCTTTATGATCCCTGCCGCGGCCGAGCTGGATCTGAAAAAAGCGGCCGCGGCGGCGGGGGAAAAGAGCGTCGCGATGCTCAAGGCAAAGGATCTTCTGCCCCTGACCGGGTACGTCCACGGCGGCTGCTCGCCGGTGGGGATGAAAAAGCAGTTTCCCACCTTCATCGACCAGAGCGCCGAGGGGCTATCCGTCATCGTCCTCAGCGGCGGCAGGATCGGCGTCCACATCGAGCTTGCCCTGCCCGAGCTGCGCAAGGCCCTGCCCATCACGGCCGCGGAGCTGACCGCGGGGGAGGCGTGAGGCCCGCCGCGCTCTCGCTCACCCCACCCTGCCATCAAAGCCCATCGCCGCCTTGACCCGGCGCAGCCCGGTGCGCATCGGGCGAAAGAGCAGCAGCGCTGCGAGAAAATTGCCCGCCCCGTGCAACAGGTCAAACGGCGCGCCGGACACCCACCAGGCCAGCCCGGCGGCCGGGCCGTTGAGCAGCGCGTAGTACACCGCGTACAGCGCCCCGTAGCACAGCCCAAAGATCCCGCTCACCAGCGCCCAGGCAAGCGGCGCGGTAAGCCCCCGCAGCAGCCGCGTCAGCAGCATCAGCACCGCCCAGAGGTAAAGCTGCGGGAACCACCACACCCCAAAGCCGTTCAGCAGGCCGTACAAAAACACATAGGTATATACCGCCGGTGCCGCCAGCCGCGGAAACTCGAGGGTGTACAGGATCACCAGCAGGCTCACCAGCTCGATGTTGGGCAGGCCGTCCAGCAGATACTTGGAGGCGGTCAGCAGCGCGGCCAGCAGCGCGGCGGTGACCAGCGCGCGGGTGTGTTTCATCAGCCCGCCTCACCAGCCGGTCTTGAGGGTCAGCTCAAACTGGTCGCCGTCCGCGATGGGGGTGCTGTCCACCCCGGTCATCACCTCGGCGCCGTCCTTGGTCAGGCACCACCACTGCTGCTGGCCCTCGTCCGCCGTCACGCCATTTACCGTTTTGATAAACAGCCCGTACTCGGATTCGTCCCCCGCCACCAGCTGCTGCTCCTCCAGCGCCCCGCGCAAAAACTCGGCATCGGTGGTAAAGCAAAACTCGTCGGTGCTGCCGTCGGCATAGGCGACGGTCAGGGTCAGCGCCTTGCTCCCCGCGGCCCCCTGGGGGGCGGCCAGCAGCCAGGCGCACACCAGCACCGCGGCCAGCACCAGGGCCGCCGCGGCAAGGGCAAGCAGTTTTTTGTTCTGTTTGGTCATCCTGTCTTCCTCCTGAATAATTTCAAAAATAAAAAGCCGTGCATCCCGGCAAGAGGGATGCACGGCTTTTGGCATAGGGGAAAAGCGCCCGCGGCAAGCGCCGGGCAGCACAGCAAAAGCCATGACCCGTCGCTCGCGGATCATGAGCGCACACCGTGCCCGGCGACCCGACTCAGGGCGTCCGGCACTCCCGCCGCCAGCCCAAACGGCCAGCGGCAACAGCGCCCAAACGCCCAACACGGTGGCGGGACCGTGCGGGACTCTCACCCGCTTCCCCGGAAAACACACGGCGGCATCTTCAATTGTTCGCG
>DKVN01000050.1:8641-21078 GCA_002491225.1 Faecalibacterium sp. UBA7177 | reverse complement strand
CATCAAGATGTCGAGCGGCAACGACGCCTTTCCCCAGTGGGGCATCGGCAGCGCCGACATCATCTATGAGATGGTCACCGAGGGCGGCATCACCCGGATGATGGCCGTTTTCAGCGATTACGACAAGATGCCCAAGGTCGGGCCGGTGCGCTCGGCGCGGGACCAGCATGTCCAGCTGATGCTGCCGATGGGCGCTTTGTATGTGCACGAGGGGGCCAGCATCTTCGCGGCCCGGATGCTGCGCATGCGCACCTACCCCTCCGGCCAGCAGGCCTATAACCTCGAGGAGGACGGCACCTACGACTGGGGCAGCCGCGACCTCTACCTCAACAACCCCTTGGGCATCGGCAGCGGGGTGGTCAAGTGGGATCAGGACCGCCGCGCCTCCCGCAGCCAGGAGATGTGCGCCTACACCAGCGGTGAGCAGGTGGCCGCCGCGGTGGCCAACGGCGCGGACGACACCGGCGAGCCGGACCCCATCTTCAACTTTGTGCGGTACGACGAGCCCAGCCGGGTGCTCACCGGCGGCGACGCCCAGAGCATGTACTTCCAGTACTCCTCCAGCTACTACGCCGGGTTTACCTACGACCCCACCAGCTTTAAGTATCTCAAAACCAACACCAAGGGCGAGCCGCACATCGACGGCGACACCGGCGAACAGCTGGCCTTTGAAAACGTGCTGCTGCTCTTTGCGGACGTCAAGCCCTACACGAGCTTGGGCTACGATGCGGGCATGCTGGTGCATGTCGAGTACAGCTGGGGCGGCCTTGGCTACTACTTCAGCGAGGGCCGGTTCGAGAAGATCCGCTGGCTCAAGGGCCTGCCCAACGAGCCGCTGCGCATTGTGGACGCGGACGGCCACGAGGTCGATGTCCAGATCAACTGCGGCAAGACCTATGTCGGCATCACCGACCTTGGCATGTACGACTACTGCAAGCTGAACGAGCACAGCCTCAACGAGGAGTACCAGGGCGAGGCCCCGACCCTTGAGGAGAACGCCGCGGACAACGTGGAGGCAGCCGACTAAACCGGCCCGGCCCACCCCGGCAAACAGCCAAAACGGACATCAAAAGGCCCGGCCCCTGCGGGAAGCGCTCTCGAAGCGTCCCCGCGGGGGCCGGGCCTTTGATTGAGGAGTGTCCAAACCGCTTAGTCCGCGCGGGGGATGTTTCCCTGCGAATGGTTTAAGAGCCCCCCGAAGGGGGCGTTTTCGAAGGGGAATATCCCCCGTGCGGACGGATGGGATTCGCGCTCTGGCCACTCCCTTTGATTGTCTGTGCTTTCTTTTTGCGTGCCGGGGGCGGGGACGCGCCGCCCTTACAGCGGAACCCCGGCCCGCAGCAGCTCGACAAACTGCCGCGCCGCCCGTGGGCTTCGCCCGCCGCAGCGGAGGGCGAAGGCCTCGGCCCGGCGCTCCAGCTCGTCCGAGGGCAGGGCCAGCCCGTTTTGGGCCGCCAGCTGCCGCACGATCTCGAGATAGCGGGCTTTGTCCGGCCGGGCAAAGGTCACGGTCAGCCCAAACCGGGCCGAGAGGCTCATCAGCTCCTGCATGGTGTCGGCGTGGTGGATGTCGTCCCCCTCCCGGTCGCTCATCGTCTCCTTGATGAGGTGCCGCCGGTTGGAGGTGGCGTACACCGCGAGATTCCGCGCCCGCCCGCCGACACTGCCCTCCAAGATCGCCTTGAGCGCCGCGAAGTTGTCGTCGTTGGCGGTAAAGCTCAAATCGTCGATGAAGAGGATAAACTTGAGCGGGTTGGCCGCGAGGCTGTCCATCAGTTCGGGGATCTGGTAAAGCTGGTTCTTTTTCACCTCCACCAGCCGCAGCCCCTCGGGGGCGTACTCGTGGGCGATGGCCTTGACCGTGCTCGATTTGCCGGTGCCCGCGTCCCCGTACAGCAGCACGTTGGCGGCGGGCTGCCCCGCCAGCAGGGCGCGGGTGTTGGCCAGAATCTGCCTGCGCTCCCGCTCGTAGCCGGGCAGCTCGGCAAGGCACTGCCGGTCGGGGTGCTGCACCGGCATTAGTTGCCCCTCCTCCACCGTAAAGGCCCGGTACCGCGCAAAGATGCCGTAGCCGGTGCGCCCAAGGTCCGAGAGCCGCTGGGCGTAGGCGGCGGCAAGGTCGGCCGGGCGGGTCTGCCAGCCGGGCAAAAAATCCCCCTGCGGGCCCAGCCGCTCCCGCAGGTCCGCGCCGGTGTACTGGCTTAACATCCCCAAAAACCGCAGCTCTTCGTCCAGACACTGCCGCAGCGGCTCGGGGGCCCCGGCGGGGGTGCAGTGCTGGGTGAGGTAACAGTTTTCGTCCTCCAATACCAGCTCGAGCAGGGCGTCGGTCCAGTTGGTGGTCTCTGCAAACAGGGTCGCGGCGAAGCTGCCCCATGCGTCCACCAGCGCACGGGGCGGTTCGCCATCCGCCCCGGCCTCCAGCAGGGCCAGCAGCCGGGCAATCAGCGGCTGGCGCAGCAGCCCGCGAAACACCACCAGCCCCCGCAGCCGCAGCGCAAGGGCCTTACAGGTCATCTCCATCTGTTTCCACTCCCTCTGTCCATCCAAATGCTGCCCGGCCCCTGCGCGGGAGGCAGGCCGCCGAACAGCATATTGCATCCTGTTTTTTCAGTATACAACAACCCCGCCCGGCGCTTCAAGGCTTTGCCGCAGAAAAGGGCCCAAAATGGCGGCAGGCCGCCCAATGTCCCGATTGACACCGGCCCCCAAAGCGGGTATTCTTAAAAAAGAAGGAAGGCGGCCCGCCACGGGGGCCGCGCATTCAATAAAGAGAGGCGACCACCCATGAACGAAACCGCCGTCAATGGAAATGCCCGCATCGACACTCCCAGCCTCGACTGGCTGGAGAACCCCACCGTCTTTGCGGTGAACCGCCTGCCCGCCTGCTCGGATCACGTCTGCTTTGCCCCCGGCGACGACCCCGCGGGCGAGAGCAGCCTGCGCCAGGATCTCTGCGGCCGCTGGCAGTTCGCCTACAGCCCCGCCCCCGCCGCCCGCCCGGCAGGATTCTGGCAGCCGGAGTACGACGATTCCGCCTTTGGCGAGATCCAGGTGCCCGGTCACATCGAGCTGCAGGGCTACGGCCAGATCCAGTACATCAATACCCTTTACCCCTGGGACGGTCACGCCGCCCTTCGCCCGCCCAAAATCGACTGGGACGACGCCCCGGTGGGCAGCTATGTCCGCCGGTTCGACCTTGCGCCCGCTCTGCGCGGCCAGCGGGTCTGCATCCGGTTTGAGGGGGCTGAGCATGCCATCTTCGTCTGGCTGAACGGCCATTTTGTTGGCTACGCCGAGGACAGCTTTACCCCATCGGACTTCGACCTCACCCCCTTTATCAAGGACACCTGCAACCGCCTGTGTGTCGAGGTGCACAAGCGCAGCAGCGCCTCCTGGCTCGAGGATCAGGACTTTTTCCGCTTCTCCGGCCTCTTCCGCCCGGTCTGGCTCTACGCAAAGCCCCGGCTGCACCTGGCCGACCTCTGGCTCAGGGCGGGGCTCGAAGGGGAGAGCACCGGCAGACTCACCGTCCGGCTGAAGCTGGAGGGCGAGGCCGCCGCGCTCGGGACCGCCGCTGTCCGCTGCCGCATCACCGCCCCCGCCGCCCCCGGTGTGGCCCCGGAGCCCCTCTATGACGGCCCGCTCGCCCTGCACCCGGCGGGCCCCTATGTGGAGAGCGGCCCCCTCACCTTTGCGCAGATAATCCCCTGGTGCCACGAGCACCCGGCCCTCTATGAGGTGACCCTCACCCTCTCGATAGGCGGCGAGCCGGTCGAAATCGTGCCCTACCGCATTGGCTTCCGCCGGTTCGAGCTGGCGGATGGGGTCATGCGGCTCAACGGCGAGCGGATCGTCTTTCGCGGGGTCAACCGCCACGAGTGGAGCGCGGAGAAGGGCCGGGCCATCGGCCCGGATGAGATGCAGGCGGCCATCGAGGTGTTCGAGCGCAGCAACATCAACGCGGTGCGCACCTGCCACTACCCCAACCAGACCCTCTGGTACCAGCTCTGCGATGAGCACGGCATCTACATGATCGACGAGGCCAACCTCGAAACCCACGGCTCCTGGCAGAAAAATGGCCGCATTGACCCGGAGTGGAATGTCCCCGGCAATCGGCCCGAGTGGAAGGAGTGCGTGGTCGACCGCGCCCGCTCGATGTTTGAGCGGGACAAAAACCACCCCGCCATCCTGCTCTGGTCCTGCGGCAACGAGTCCTACGCCGGGGAGGATATCCTCGCGATGGCCGAGTTCTTCCGCCGGCAGGACCCCAGCCGCCTGGTGCACTACGAGGGGGTCTACAACAACCGCGCCTACCCGGGCTGCACCGACATCGAGAGCCGGATGTACGCCAAGTCCTCGGAGATCCGCGAGTATCTGCTTTCCAAGCCCCAAAAGCCCTTTATCCTCTGCGAGTACATGCACGATATGGGCAACTCGCTGGGCGGGATGGAGAGCTACATCCGGCTGGAGGAGGAGTTTGAGCAGTATCAGGGCGGCTTTGTCTGGGACTTTATGGACCAGGCCCTCTGGTACACCGACTGCCGCGGCCGCCGGGTGCTGGGCTACGGCGGCGATTTTGGCGAGCGCCAGACCGACTACGCCTTCAGCGCCAACGGCATCCTCTTTGCAGACGGCGCCGAAAAGCCCGCGCTGCAGGAGCTGCGCTACTGGTACTCCGGCAGGGCGGCCCGCGCCGCCTTTGATGCCCAAAACGCCAAAGCCGCCCGCGCCGCCGCGGCAGCCAAGGCCGCCCGCCCGGCCCGCACCCCCACCGCCTTGCGGGTGGTGCATGGGGACGGGGCCGTTGGGGTCAAAGGTAAGGGCTTCGAGCTTCTTTTCTCTTACCCGGAGGGCGGGCCGGTCTCGCTTGTTTCGGGCGGGCGGCAGTGGCTCTGGCGGGCCCCCCGCCCGGCCTATTGGCGCGCCCCCACCGAAAACGACATCGGCTGCGGCTTTGCCCGGCAGAGCGCGGTGTGGGCCGCGGCCGAGCATTCCCAGATGGCCGAGGGCCCCCGCATCCTGCGCGAGGGCGAGGCGGCGGTCTCCCTGCAGTATGCCTACACCACCCCGGCCATGCCGGGCCTCTGCACCACCGTCACCTATACGGTGCAGGATACCGGCACGCTGACCGTGGCTGTGCACTATGCGGGGGCCGCCGGGCGGCCCGGCCTGCCGCTGCTGGGGCTGCGGTTTGCCACCCCAGCGCCGCTGGAAACGGTCAGCTGGCTGGGCCTCTCGGGCGAGACCTACCCGGACCGCAAAAAGGGCGGCCGGTTTGGCTGGCACACCGCCCCCATCAGCATCCCGGCCTATCTCGTCCCGCAGGAGTGCGGCTGCCATGTCGACACCCAGGCCGCCCGGCTCACCCTGCCCGGCGGCCCCAGCCTGGCCCTTGAGATGGCCGAGGACGGCGCGCCCTTCGCCTTTTCGGCCATCCCCTACACCCCGGCCCAGCTGGCCGAGGCGGCCCACCGGGAGGAGCTGCCCGCGCCGGTGCGCACGGTGGTCACGGTGTGTGGGGCCATGCGCGGGGTGGGCGGCATCGACAGCTGGGGTGCAGAGGTCGAGGAGGCTTATCAGATCCCCAGCGACAGGGACATCGAATTTTCGTTCGTCATCCAGCTGTAACGCAAAAAGGCGGGGCGGCAGGGCTGTAAAAAAGCCCCGCCGCCCCGCTGATGTTATAATACAGGCCCCTCACAGCGCCCACCGGCTCAGCAGCCAGCGCAGCGGCCCGGGCAGATCGGGGCAGGCGCTTTGCAGGTAGGCCGCCACCTCCGCGATGCGGGTTTTGGCGGTGATCACAAAGGCCGCGTCCGGGTTGAGGCCCGCGCTGGCCCCGGGCGAGAGGGCCGAGGTGCCCACCGCGGCCTTGGCCGCCACCGCCGCCGCGCCCAGGGCATACACCCCCACCGCGCAGCCGCCGATTGCCAGCCACCCGGCCGCCAGCCCGCCCAGCGCCACCCAGCCAAGCGCAAGGCCGCCCAGGCTGAGCAGCCCCAGCCCGATGCCCCCAAAGCTGACCAGACCCACCGAAAAAGCGCCCAGCGCGACAATGCCGGTGGCCACGTTGCCAATGGCGATGACCCCTTTGGCCCGGCGCAGGCCGTACCGCCCGTACCCAAAGTTGATGTGCACCAGCGGCAGCCCGTGCCAGCTGCGGCTGCTCTTGTATTCATAGCCGGGCAGCACCAGCACCGGGGCAGTATTTGCTCCGGCGTTCAGGTGCGGCTGCTGCGCGACGAAATCAGCCCGCTGCTCCGGCTGTGGCTTGATCCCCCGCACCAGCTCATCGAGGCTCACCCCAAACAGGTCGCTCAGGGCCACTAACTTGTCCAGCTCCGGCATCGACTGGCCCGCCTCCCACTTGCCCACCGCCTGGCGGGACACCTCCATCTGCAGGGCCAGCTGCTCCTGTGAGAGCCCGGCCTTGCGGCGCAAGGCTGTCAGGGTGCGGGCAAACCGCATCGCCATCTCCTGGTTGTTCATGGTCGTTTCACCCCATCTCAAATGTTTTTGTGCCGCCGCGGCCGCCGGTTTTCTGATCCCGGCAAGTTCTATCCTACCACATTCTGCCCGCCCGCGCCACCAACCAGCGCCTTGCAAACCCGGCAACCAGCGGTTGCCCCGCCTTTTTTTCGCGGCGCTTTGGCAGCGCGTATCCGCAGTTTTCCATTGCACCGGGGCCCGCAAGGTGGTACAATGAAGGTAACAAAATGTCCGGGGATAACATCCCGCCGGGCACGCAGCAAAAGGGGGAGGGGATCGGATGAAACGAGCAAAGCGGAGCATTCTTCTGCTGACATCGGCGCTGCTGCTTCTGGCGCTTTCCGGCTGCGGCGGGCAGAGTGCCGAGGGCCTTGCCAAACGGGTGGCGCGGGCCGCTTCCAAGGTGCAGATCACCCAGACGACCGTCACCAGCGGCATCGTGCTGGAGCTTGCCGAGCAGGACGAGCAGGACGAGCCGTCCGAGGCGGGCATCCGCACCGTGATGACCATGCAGCTGAGCGCCGACCCCAAGCTCTCCTACGCCGAGACCGACGTCGTAATTACAGAGGGCAGCTGGACGGTGAGCGATTTGCAGGAGACCTGGCTGCAGCCGGACGGTGAGACGCTGGCCACCTTTGCCCGCCTGGGCAGCACCGGCCAGTGGGTGCGGGCCGCCGTGCAGCCCGCCGCCGATGCGGGCGGCCTCGCGCTGCTGGCCGAGCTGGACCCCGCCCGCCTGACCCTCGCGCCCGAGCAGCAGGAGGTGAACGGGGTCAGTACGGTTCTGCTCTCGGTTCAGCTTTCCGGGCGGGAGCTGGCCGCGATGCTGGGCGGCGTGGCCGAGCTGCAGCAGGCGCTGGGCGAGCTGAACTGGAAGGACGCCGCGGCCATCGACACCACCTTTTATATCGACCCCAAGACCCGGCTGCCGGTGCGCATCGAGCTCAAACAGGAGAACGCTTCGCTGCCCGGCGGGCTGACCGGCCGCCTGCTGGATGAGGCGGATCTCGCGATGGGGGAGGGCGGCGGCTGGCTGCACGTCTATTATGACGCGATCGGCTACGAGCCCATCGAGCCCCCGGCCCTGCCCGCCGAGGGCCTCTCCAGCGCCCTCACCGAGGAGCAGCTCAAGCAGAGCGGCGCGCAGTATGTCATCGAGGAAAACGGCCAGAAGGCGTATCTGCGCCTGGCCGACGACTGGCGGGTCTACGCCCACACCACCGATGAGGCATCGGTCATCCGCGGCGACGGCAAGGTCACCGCCACCTATGTCATGTACACCCCGGACGCGGACAGCGACTTTTTCCTTGAAATGATCGGGGAGGAGATCGCGGCGGAACAGGCCGCCGGGAGTTATGTCACCCACGAGACCGGCCCGAAGCTGGGCGATTTCGAGACCCTCTGGGTCGAGTGCAGCGACCGCACCCTCTACTATGCCTGGGGCAAGGCGGGCGACGCCTGCCTCTACCTCTACGCCGCCGAGCAGGAGGGCGGGGCCCCCAGCACCCAGCATCTCAGCAGCATCCTGCGGGAGCTGATCCGGATGATCATGATCTGAGCATACCCTTGCCCCAAAACCGAACCACCGAATACTAAAACAGAGCCCCCGGCGCATACAGCTTACCAAAAAGCAATGCGCCGGGGGCTTTTTGCCGCCCGGCGCAGGGGGGCAGGGACGCCCTGCGTCCCCCCCACAGGAGGTGCCAAACCCTATGCTGAGTGCGCTGCTGCTGACCACCCTCGCCGGGCTCTCCACCGGTCTCGGCGGGCTGCTCTCGCTGATCCGCCGCCCCAGCGACCGGCTGCTGGCCGGGGCCATGGGCTTTGCCGGGGGCGTGATGCTCACCGTCTCGCTGGCGGATATGCTGCCCGGCTCGCTAAGCTGGTACCGGCAGGGGCTGTCCGGCTTTTCGGCCGGGATGGCGGTGACCAGCCTGCTGGCGATGGGCATGCTGCTCGCCGCCCTGCTCGAGCGCTGCCTGCCCGAAGAGCAGGCCCTTGCTCGCGGGCTGGATGCGCCCCGCGCCCTGGCCCTGCGCAGCGCGATGGTCACCGGCCTGGCGCTGCTGCTGCACAACCTGCCCGAGGGCATCCTCACCCTGTTTACCGGGGTGGCGGATCCCAAACTCGGCCTGCGGCTGGCGCTGGCCATCGCGCTGCACAACATCCCGGAGGGCATCGCGGTGGCTCTGCCGCTCTTTTACGCCACCCAAAGCCGGGCGCGGGCGGCGGCCGCGGCCTTTGCCAGCGGCCTGGCCGAGCCGCTGGGCGCGGTGCTGGCCTACAGCTTTTTGCACCCTTTTCTCACCGACAGCTTCCTCAACGGGCTGATGGTGCTGATCGCCGGCATCATGATCTGGGTCAGCATCGCCGAGCTTTTGCCCGGCAGCTTCACCTTTGGCAAAAAACTGGCGGGTTCGCTCGGCTTCGGGCTGGGGGTGCTGCTGATGCTGCTGGGCATCGCCTGCCTCGGGTAGTGCCCCACTGCTTGACAGCGCGGGGGAAAAGGGAGTATCATCCAGATAACATCCAGATAAACCCGTGATACAGGGCCGGTTTTCTCTGCACCGGCCGCGCATGCAAAGAGGGAGGAAGGAAAAAATGGGCAGGATCTATCCATCGGTGGATCAGCTGATCGGCGGCACCCCGCTGCTTCGGCTGACCAACATCGAGCGGCAGGAGGGCCTCGCCGCCCGCCTTTTGGCAAAGCTCGAATACCTCAACCCGGCAGGCAGCGCCAAGGACAGGATCGCCAAGGCCATGATCGACACCGCTGAGCGCGAGGGCAAACTCGGCCCCGGCTCGGTGCTGATCGAGCCGACCTCCGGCAACACCGGCATCGGGCTGGCGGCGGTGGCGGCGGCCAGGGGCTACCGGGTCATCATCGTGATGCCGGACAGCATGAGCGTCGAGCGCCGCCGCCTGATGCGGGCCTATGGGGCCGAGCTGGTGCTCACCGAGGGCGCGCGCGGCATGGCGGGGGCCATTGCCCGGGCCGAGGAGCTGGCAAAAGAGATCCCCGGCGGGCTGATCGCCGGGCAGTTTACCAACCCCGCCAACCCCGCCGCCCACAGGACCACCACCGGCCCCGAGATCTGGGCGGACACCGACGGCCAGGTGGATCTCTTTGTGGCCGGGGTGGGCACCGGCGGCACCATCACCGGGGTGGGGCAGTACCTCAAGGCACAAAACCCGGCGGTGCGGGTGGTGGCGGTCGAGCCGGCCGGTTCGGCGGTGCTGGGCGGCGGCAGGCCCGGCCCGCACGGGCTGCAGGGCATCGGCGCGGGCTTTGTGTCCGCGGTGCTGGACACCGGCATCTACGATGAGGTCTTTCCGGTGCGGGATGAGGAGGCCTACGCCGCGGGCCGGATGGCGGGCCGCCGCGAGGGGATCCTGGTCGGCATCTCGTCCGGCGCGGCGCTCTGGGCCGCGATCCAGCTGGCAAAACGGCCGGAACATGCGGGCAAAACCATTGTGGCCCTGCTGCCCGATACCGGCGACCGCTACCTCTCCACCCCGCTCTTCGCGGAGGAATGATCCCGGCAAAAAACGCCTTTGTACCGTACTGTTCGGCACAAAGGCGTTTTTGTCATAAAATTCTCGGCGGACGCACGTTACCCGCCCTGCCCGGCGGCCGGTGCGCCGGCAGATGGCCTGCCCGGCAGGCCCGGCTGCGAGATGCGCAGCTGCTGCGAAGGCCAGTAGATCGCGTTTGCCAGCATCAATACGGCCGGGGTGGCGCTGGGCCAGCACGCGCCCTCAAGGCACATGTACACCGAAAAGCTCAGCAGCAGGATCGTCTCGGCGACCCAGCCCCGCTTCCAGCACAGGTAGATGGCAAAGCAGAAGAGCGCAAGATACACCAGAGAGCCCACGACACCCATCCAGTAAAAATTTCCCAGATAGGCATTGTCCAGGGTGTAGAACTCGCTGTCATACACTGGCTGCTGCCCAAACACGGTGGCCGAAAGCCTGGTCACCGCCAGATGAAAGAGGTTGAACCGGTCGCTCGAAAAGCGATTCAGAGCTGCCCAGAGCGGGTCGTCCGTCCGGTAGGCGAACGCCGCCCAAAAGCTGACCCCCGCCAGCAGAACGGGGACCGCCGTGCCCAGCGCGCGCAGCCATCCAAGCTCCCACAGCCTGGGGAAGCAGCGGGTCAGCACCCCTGCCGCGATCAGAAGAAGGATCCCGAGGCTGGGGGCCCGGCTGTCCACCAGCTCACTGCAGAGATACAGCAGCGCGGCAAGGAAAAGCCAGTCCCGCCAGCGCAGCTGCGCAAACCGAACCGCAAACCAGCCCGCCGCAAGATAGAACAGGCACTCGCCGCAGCTGTTCACATGACCGAAGCCAAAGGAATTGCGCGGATGATCTCCGCGCATCCAGCGGACACTCGGAATCAGCTCCGCAATCGCCAGCAGCATGATCAGGGCAACCGCAGCGGTAACGGCGCACAGGGCGATTCGGAACGCCTTTCGCAGGTCAATGTCCTTGATGCAGAACAAAAACAGCACCTGGATCAGCAGCAGCTGCGAGACGTTGATCATGGAGGCGACCACCAACGGAAACGCGATCGCCGCGGCGATGCAAAGCTCGCGCAGAGAGTAGCGGGTCAGGAAAAAGAGCTTGCAGGTGATCAGCCAGAACACGGCGTCCAGCATCAGCTTGCCGATCAGATGGGCAAACGCGGTCTCAATCGTGCTGACAAAGAGAACCCAGCGCACCAAAAACAGCACAAAGGCCGCGGTGAAACACCCCTGTGCCATCCCCTCGCGCTGCCGGGCCGCAAACGGGCCCCCCAGCCAGAACGGCTGGCTCCAGCATCTGCGCAGCACCCGAAAAAACGACTCCCCGCTCTGCACGGCCTGGCGGCGCATCCACAGCAGGGTCATGCCGGCCATCACCAGCGCAGAGAGGATCATCCCGCAAAACAGCCATCGGGTGCGCAAAAAGGTCAGGCTGGTGTCCTCGGCAATCAAAAAGTTCATGGCTCTTCAGCGTCTCCCTTCTGCCTGCTCAGATCAGCGGAACCAATGCCGCCCCGGCCCCTGTGCGGCCGGACAGCAGCCCCGCCGCCGGTCACGGCGCGGCGGGTGCGGCGGGCGCGGCCGCCCCGGCGGGGTATGTGTGGGTGCACACCTCGCCGATCTTCTCCCGCAGGGCCACAAAATCGGCAAAGGCATCCGGCTTCTGGCGGGGGTTGCGCAGCAGGGCGGCAGGGTGCAGGGTGGCCATGTACCACACCCCGTCCTTCTCAAAAAACTGCCCGTGCTCCCGCGTCACCGACAGATCCTGCCGGATCAGCTGCTGGGCGGCGATCCGCCCCAAACAGACCACGATTTTGGGCCGGAGCAGCCCAAACTGCTTTTGCAGCCAGGGCATGCAGGCCGCGCGCTCCTCGGGCAGGGGGTCGCGGTTCTGGGGCGGGCGGCACTTGACGATGTTGCCGATGAAGATGTTGGTGTGCCGGCTTAGGTCGATGGCATCGAGGTACTGGTCCAGCAGCTTGCCGCTGCGCCCCACAAAGGGCAGGCCCTGCTCGTCCTCGCTCTGGCCCGGGCCCTCGCCCACAAACAGCACCTCGGCGTCCGGCACGCCCATGCCAAATACCACGTTGGTGCGCGTTTCACACAAGGGGCAATTGCGGCAGGCAAGGCACTCCTGCCGCAGCGCTTCAAATTCTGTCATGCTCATCCCTCGCTCGGGGGCCGGATCCGGCCCCATAAAACAGGAGGGGCGGCCGCCCGGACACGCATTGCCGGGCAGCCGCCCCGAGGCTTTTACAAATCTTGCCGCCGGTAGCGGCAGCTTATTTCAGCGCGGCGGTGATGATCGCCATCTGGTAGACCTCCTCGGCGTTGCAGCCGCGGGAGAGGTCGTTGATCGGCGCGTTGAGGCCCTGCAGGATGGGCCCAAAGGCCGCAAAGCCGCCCAGCCGCTGGGCGATC
>DKVN01000050.1:0-8332 GCA_002491225.1 Faecalibacterium sp. UBA7177 | reverse complement strand
CTTGTAGCCGATGTTGCCGGCCTCGATGGTGGGGAAGATGAAGGTGTTGGCGTAACCGGCCACGGGAGAGCCGGGGAACTTCAGCTGGCCAACCTCAGGCGCCACAGCGGCGTCAAACTGCATCTCGCCGTCGATGGCAAGGTCTGGGGCCATCTCCTTGGCAACGGCAGTGGCATCGTGGCTCAGCTTTACGGTGGCGCCCTTGCCGGAGCCGTTGGTGGAGAAGCTCAGCATGGCGACCTTGGGGTCGATGCCGAAGACCCTGGCGGTCTTGGCGGTCTCGATGGCGACCTCGGCAAGCTTCTGGGCGGCGGTCAGGGTCACGTTGCCCTGTTTGTCCACGCTGTCCTCGTAGCTGATGTTGATGGCGCAGTCGCCCATCGCAAGGGCCTCCTGCGCGCCGTCCTTTTCGCGGATCATAATAAAGCAGGAGGACACCAAATGCGCGCCCGGCCTGGTCTTGATGATCTGCAGCGCGGGGCGCACGGTGTCGGCGGTCGAGTAGGTCGCACCGCCCAGCAGCGCATCGGCCACCCCCATCTTCACCAGCATGGTGCCAAAGTAGTTGCCCTTGGCAAGGGCAGCCCGGCACTCCTCCGGGGTCATCTTGCCCTTGCGCAGCTCGGCCATCTTCTCAACCATCTCATCCATCCTGGGGTAGGTGGCGGGGTCCAGGATCTCCAGCCCCGCAATGTCAAAGCCGCCGGCCCTGGCCGCCGCCTCAACCTCGTCCACCTTGCCCACCAGCACCGGGGTCAAAAAGCCGTCGGCCTTGAGGCGCGACGCGGCCTCGAGGATGCGCGGATCCGGCCCCTCGGTAAACACGATGCGGCGGGGGTTTTTCTTCAGCACTTCGATCAGGTTTTCAAACATTCTTTTTCCCTCCTGATAAGATGGCCGCCGCGCAGCAAAAACGCCGTCCGGCTGGCTGTTCGTTATCTCTTATTGTAAACGCTGCAAGGGCAAAATGCAAGGGCGATGCGGGCAAAAACAGGGCCGCGGCGGGGCTTTGCGCAGAACAAAACCCGCCGCGGCACGCGTTATCTGATTGCGGGCAGGGCCAAATGGCTCACAGATTCTCCCGCAGCACCTTGAGGTACCCGGCCGCCGCGTCCTCCTCGTCCGAGCCGGAGGCGCAGATCTGCACCGATACGCCGGGGCCGAAGGGGGCCTCGCTCAGCGCCTTGATGCTGCTGCCGTTCACCGTGGCATCCCCCACCATCAGGGTGATGTCGCTGGCGCAGAGCATCCCGTGCTTGGCCAGCAGTTTGGCAACCGGCTCGGTGATGGCTTTTTGGGCGGTATATTCCAGTTGAACCATACGTTATTCGCTCCTTTTTCTGCCGGGTGGGCCGCACAGCTTTCGGCACAGCCCGCCGGGTGTTTTTGATGGTGCCTATTATACACTATTTCCCTTTTGGGCGCAAGCGGGCAGCACCCAAAGGGCCGTTTGGCCCGCGCAGCCGCAGCGGGATCTCTCAGCCCTGGCAGCCCTGGCAGCCCTGGCAGAACAGCGCCATCTCCCGCTGCAACAGCCGAAACACATTGGCCACGAGATACCCGTCCGCCACCGCGTGGTTCAGCCGGACGCTGACCGGCATCATCAGCCTGCCGTTCTCTTCGCGGTACTTCCCCCAGTTGACGATCGGCGCAAAAAACAGATACCCATCCGGCAGCTCGATGTTCATCGCGTCATACGAGAGCCACGGGATGCAGGACGCGTCAAACCAGTTGGGATGATGCTCCATGTCCAGCCCATACTCTCTGGTCTGCTTGGCGCGCTCGATGTCCCGCCGCGCATTTTTGTAAAAAACAGGGTACTCCTCGTGGTATTCGGTATACACCGGTGTGCAGGTCTCGGTGTCCTCATGAAAAACATACTGGGTCGGGTGGATCACATCATAGCAGATCAGGGTATCACTCTCCCAGAGATATCCCATTTTGTAATCGTCCCGGGCGTTCATCACCCGGCAAAGCAGATACAGAAAGTTCAGATAGAACTTTGTCCCTGTTTTTTCCGAGTACGCTTTCAGCGCGGTCACATCGACCCTTGCCGTCATCGAAACCGAGCACTTGCAGTCCTCCGAAAAATGCCGGTACACCCCTTTGCGGTAATAGGTTTCCTTGTCGATCACCCGATAATTCATCATAGCGTTCCTCTCCATCCCGTTCAGTTTCCCGGCGCGCTCACCGTCCTCCGAGTATAGCACACCGCCCCGCCGCAAACAATCCCCGCGCCCACCCATTCTGCTGCTCAGGTTTTTGCTCGCCGCGGTTCCCACCGCGGAAAAACTGTGCTATAATAGGCGGTATCACAGTTAGAAACCCCAAATCACATACGAGGGGCGCAGCCCCCAAAGGGAGGACGATGGGATGATCCGATGCAGCAGCACAGGGATGTACTACGCCCGCGGCGAGTGGGTCCCGGCGGACGGCAACGCCCCCGCCAAACTTGTCTCGCTGGGCTTTGACGAACAGGCGGCCCAGGCCGCCCACACCGGCACGATGGCATACAAGATCCTGCAGGCCCACAATACCAGCGGAGACCCGGATTCGCTCAAAATCAAATTCGACGCGATGGCCAGCCACGACATCACCTTTGTCGGCATCGTGCAGACCGCCCGCGCTTCGGGCCTTGAGCGGTTCCCGATGCCCTATGTGCTCACCAACTGCCACAACAGCCTCTGCGCGGTGGGCGGCACCATCAATGAGGACGACCACCTCTTCGGCCTCTCGGCGGCCAAAAAGTACGGCGGCATCTATGTGCCCCCGCACCTCGCGGTCATCCACCAGTATATGCGCGAGATGCAGGCCGGCTGCGGAAAGATGATCCTCGGCAGCGACAGCCACACCCGCTACGGCGCGCTGGGCACCCTGGCCATCGGCGAGGGCGGCGGCGAGCTCGCCAAGCAGCTGCTCGGCCGCACCTATGACCTGCCCCGCCCTGGGGTGGTGGCGGTGCATCTCACCGGCAGCCCCGCCGTCGGGGTCGGCCCGCAGGACGTCGCCCTCGCCCTTATCGGGGCGGTGTTCGAGAGCGGGTATGTCAAAAACAAGGTGATGGAGTTTGTCGGCCCCGGCATCGCGGGCCTGCCGCTCGAGTACCGCAGCGGCATCGACGTGATGACCACCGAGACCACCTGTCTGTCCAGCATCTGGGTCACCGACGAGAAGACCGAGGAGTACCTCGCCGCCCACGGCCGCGCGGCGGATTACAGGCCCCTCGCCCCCGCGCCGCTCGCCTACTACGACGGGCTGGTCGAGGTCGACCTCTCGGCCGTCCGCCCGATGATCGCCCTGCCGATGCACCCCTCCAACGTCTATCCCATCGAGGAGCTCTGCCAAAACCCCATCGAAATTTTGCGCCAGTGCGAGGAGAACTGCAAGGCCCTCATCGGCCCGGACAAACCCGCCCTGCATCTTGTCGACAAGGTGCAGAACGGCAAGATCCACCTCGACCAGGGGGTCATCGCGGGCTGCGCGGGCGGCACCTACTCGAACATCGTCGAGGCCGCCAGCATCCTCAAGGGGCACACCGGCGGCAACGGGGAGTACTCGCTCAGCGTCTACCCCTCCAGCCAGCCCACCATGATGGCCCTCACCCGGCTCGGGGTCCTCACCGACCTCATGGCCAGCGGGGCCACCATCCGCACCGCCTTCTGCGGCCCCTGCTTCGGCGCGGGGGACGTGCCCGCCAACGGGGCCCTCTCGGCCCGGCACACCACCCGCAACTTCCCCAGCCGGGAGGGTGCAAAGCCGGGCAGCGGGCAGATCGCGGGGGTCGCCCTGATGGACGCCCGCAGCATCGCCGCCAGCACCCGGATGGGCGGGGTGCTCACCCCCGCCACCGCCATCGAGTACGATCCCGCCATCCCGCCCTACACCTTTGATGATTCCAGCTACCGCAGCCGGGTGTACAACGGCTTTGGCAGGCCCGGCGCGGCCGACGCGCTGCGCCTTGGCCCCAACATCAAGGACTGGCCCGCCATCCCGCCGCTGGGGCAACACCTGCTGCTGCGGGTGGCCAGCTATATCACCGACCCGGTCACCACCACCGACGAGCTGATTCCCTCTGGCGAGACCAGCTCCTACCGCTCGAACCCCCTCGGCCTCGCCGAGTTCACCCTCAGCCGCAAGGATCCCGCCTATGTCGGCCGGGCCAAGGCGGTGGCCGCCGAGGAGGCTGCCCGCGCAAAGGGTGAGGGGGATGCCGCCCTGCTCGAAGCCATCCATGCCGTGCCGGGCTGCGAGGGGCTCGGCTGGCAGCAGCTGCAGATCGCCTCGGTGGTCTACGCCGTCAAGCCGGGCGACGGCTCGGCCCGCGAGCAGGCCGCCAGCTGCCAGCGGGTGCTGGGCGCGGGGGCCAACATCGCGGTCGAGTACGCCACCAAGCGCTACCGCTCCAACCTCATCAACTGGGGCATGCTGCCCTTCCAGCTGGCGGGGCCCACCCCCTTCGGCCTCGGGGACGCCATCCTCATCCCGGACATCCGCGCAAGGCTTGCCGCGGGCCAGCTGCAAAACATCCCGGCCTATGTGGTGGGCAGCGGCGCGCCGCGCCCCTTCACCCTCTCGATTACCGCCCTCACCGACGACGAGCGCCAGATCCTGCTGGACGGCTGCCTGATCAACTACTATAAACACTAAGGCAACACCGCACAATTCGCGGCTGACGCCTTAAGCACCATCTCGCTTGCAAATTTTTCGTCATATTTCACAAAAATCCTCGGCAATCCACCAAGGATTGCCTGCGGTGTTTGCTTCATCTGACAAAAAATTTGCCGACGCGATCTGGCACTTAGAATTGTGCGGTGTTGCCCTAAAAAGCACGATAGACCAAAGGAGGTGCCGCCCATGCCGGGCGATCTGCACACCCATTCCACCTGTTCGGACGGCTCGACCCCCATCGAAAAGCTGCCGGTTCTGGCGGCAAAGGCCGGGCTTTCCCACCTTGCCATCTCGGACCATGACACCCTGCTCTCGGTGCGCTACGCCCACCAGCATCCGCAGGCCGAGGGGGTCGAGCTCATCCCCGCCACCGAGCTCACCGCCTATGACTACGAGCGGGAGCACCGGGTGCACCTGCTCTGCTACTGGCCGGACGACTGCCCGGCCCTCGCCGCCCACTGCGAGCAGATGGCCCGCCGCCGCAGCGCCGCCTGCCTGCAAAGCGCGCGGGAGCTGGAGGCGCTCTGCCCCCAGTTTTCGGCCGAGGCGGCCCTGGCCCGCAGCCGGGATGCCGGGGTGCTCTACAAAGCCCACATCATGCGGGAGCTCTACGAGATCGGCCAGGCGGACGGCATCTACGGCGAGCGGTACCACGAGCTGTTCGCCCTGCGCCCGGTGCGCGGCAAAATTCTGCACACCCCCGAGTATGAGACGGTCGAGGCGGTGCTGGCCACCGCCCGCGCCGCCCGCGCGGTGGTCATCTTTGCCCATCCCAGCGTTTACCACAGCATGCCGCTGGTGCGCGAGCTGGCCGCGGCCGGGGCGATCGACGGCGTCGAGATCGAGCACCCCCGCAACACCCCCGAGGACAAGGCCGAGCTGCGCGAACTGGCCGGGCGGTACGGCCTCATCGTCACCGGCGGCACCGATTACCACGGCTTCCACACCAAAGCGCCCCACCCGGTGGGGACCTGTACCACCGCCGACGATCCAATCGAGCGAATCTGCGCCCTGGCCCAGGCCCGCAAGCGGGGCTGAGCGGCCAAAAAGGGGGCACCGGCATCCGCCAGCGCCCCTCATTCGCTTAGCCTGATAGAAATCGAAGAGATGTTAAAAATGGAGGAACAAACCATGACCTACACCCGTAAAAACCGGGGCACCTGCTCCACCCAGACCACCGTGACCCTCAGCGAGGACGGCATCATCCAGCAGGTCGAGGTGTTGGACGGCTGCAACGGCAACCTCAAGGGCATCTGCCAGCTGCTCCAGGGCATGCGCGCCGAGGACGCCATCGCCAAACTGCAGGGCACCCAGTGCGGCCGCCGCCCCACCTCCTGCCCGGACCAGATCTCCCTCGCCCTCAAGGAGGCGCTGGCCCAGCTGGGGTGAGCGGGCCTGCCCTTGTCATCTTTCAACCTTCCAATCGCTCAGGCCCGGGCGGAGCGCCGGCTGCGCTTTGCCCAGGCCTGAAAACTTACACCTGCTCCGCGTCTGAGCCGTCCGCCCCGTCCGCCTGCTCCAAAATGCGCAGCAGCTCGGCCCGCTCGGCCTCGGTGATGCCCTTTTGGGCCACAAAGGCGTTGACCAGCAGCCCCAGGCTGCCGCCGTACACCTTTTGCAGCAGCTGCTCGGTTTCCTGCAGGGCCGCCTCGGCCCGCGGGATGCGGGGGTAAAACTGCTTGGCCGGGCCGCCCTCGTCATGCCGCACCGCACCCTTGGCCTCCAGCCGGTTCAGCATGGTGATGATGGTATGCTTGCCCCACCCGGCCGCCGGCTGCAGGGCGGCGGTCAGCCGGGTGATGGTCTGGGGGCTCTCGGCCCAAAGCCGCTCCATCAGCTTCCACTCCCCGGGCGAAAGCTGGATCTCCCGCCCGTCGGGCGCTTCGGCCTGCGCCACCGCGGCCCCGGCCGGTTCGGTCTCGTTCCGGTTCATCCTGCAACTCCCTCCCTTGCCGCCAGCCTCCCCGCCGCCGGGCATCGCCGGGGCAGGGGAGAGGCGGCTTTCTTCGTTGATCAAATCAAAAACAATGCAAAAAATTGCGATATTCAGTAAATTTCAAGGTTTGAGCTTCGCTTATCCGGCCCCTGCGTCCCGGGCCCCGCGTTTCGCGCCCGGCCTCAGCCTGCCACGCCAACGCCGAGTACCGTGCGTCCGTCCGACGCAATCTCGGGCCATCCGGCCGCCTCGTACACCCCGCCCTGGTCGCAGTCGGCCAGCAGCTCGCTGGCAAGCTCGCCGGGCGAGGCGTTGTGAAAGCTGATCAGCGAGAGCTCGCGGTCGGCGTCGCTCGCAAAGCTGAGGTTGTGGTTGGCCCAGGCGCTGCCCGCGTCGTCCACCGGCACGCGGTAGTTGAGGTTGATTACCCCATTGCCCCGCATCCAGATGCTGCCCACAACGCCGCCCTCGGCCGCAATCTCATCCAGCGCCTGCCGCACCAACTGCTTGCTCTCGCCGCTGCGGCCCAGTTCCCGCAGCTCGGCCTCGGTGATCTCCTCGCCCGCGTACTCCCGCAGCGCTCCGGCGTCCTCGTCCCAGTACAGCCAGTAGAGCTTTTGGGTGTGCCCGGTGGCCCCGTCCTCGTCCTGCATGGCGTCCCAGGCGCTGCGGGTGCCGCTAAACTCGCTGCCCTCCAGCCAGAACAGCTGCTCGGGCGGGCAGTCAAGCTCCTTGGCCGCCCCGTTCTCGATCGTCCAGAGCCGGGTGGTCAGGGCCGAGCCGGTGGTCTGCTGCCAGCCAAACAGCACCCGCTGTCCGCCCTCCAGCCAGACCGGCGGCCAGTAAAAGTAGCCCTCGCCCTCGGTCAGCTCGTCCCAAAGCTGGCCATCGCGCTCCTCCATCGGGTCAATGCGCTGGGCCCCGCCGCCATCCGCCGGCACAAGGTAAATATGCCCCCGCACCGCGTCCTCGTTGTTCGGCAGCCCGCCCGCGGCAAGGTAGCTGTACACCAGCGAGTACGCCTCGTTGATGCGGTAATCCACCCAGACCTCCTCGCCCTCGGGCAGCGCGGCCGAGAGGGCGGCGGCCTGCAGGCTGGCCGCGTCGAGCGCCGCATCGAGCAGGTCCACCGTGATGCTCTCGCTGCCCGTCGCACCCGGCAGCGCGGCATCCAGCCACAGCTCGAGCACCCCGTCATAGAGGCTGGCCTCGTCGAGGATGGGGTACCAGGCCCCGCCCTGCCAGCCCTGCGCCTGCTGGTCCTCCAGATAGTGCAGGCTCATCTGCCCCTCGCCCATCCGGGCCGCGCCCGAGATGTGGATCTCCCACTCGTCCGGGGCAAAGCCGGTCTCGGGCAGGGTAAAGCCGAGCATCCCGTCCTGTACGGTGATGCTGCCCCGCAGCTGCGCCAGCGCGGCCGCCGCGTCGCGCGGCAGGGTGGGGGAGGGGGCGCGGGTCAGGGTGGTCACGGTCAGCGCCACCGCGGCGATCACGGTTAGCGCCGCCGCCCACACGGCGGTGCGGTGCGCCGTGCCGATCGCCGCCAGCCGGGCCTTGAGCTGCCGGGCGCTCTCGCTCATGCTGGTGGCGGCCAGCGGCCGGAGGCGGCGGGGCGCGGCTTCCCGGCCCGGGGCCAGCGCCAGCAGGCAGCGGCCGTAGGCCAGCCGGGCGTCCGGGGTCAGGCTCGCCGTCACCCCCTCGTCGCAGGCCAGCTCGCAGTCCCGCCGG
>DKVN01000124.1 GCA_002491225.1 Faecalibacterium sp. UBA7177 | reverse complement strand
CGCAACCTGGCCTCCAAGTCCGATGAATCGGCCAAGGCCACCAAGGATCTGATCGAGGGCTCGATCGCGGCGGTGGCCGAGGGCAGCCAGGCGGTGGGGCTGGTGACCGAGTCGCTGGAGCGGACCAGCCAGCTGGCGGGCAACGTGTCGGTTCAGATGGATATGGTGGTCAAGGCTGTGGAGAAACAGACCGCCGCCCTGGCCCAGGTGACCGAGGGCATCGACCAGATCTCCTCAGTGGTGCAGACCAACAGCGCCACCGCGCAGCAGAGCGCCGCGGCCAGCGAGGAGCTTTCCGCCGAGGCGGACAGCCTCAAGCAGCTGGTGGATGGGTTTACCCTGGCATCCGAGTGAGACATCCGGGTGAACGGCTGCATTTTTGAGGGAGGTACAGAACGGTGGAGAAAACCATCACGGTCAAGGGGATCGGCAGCGTCTCGGCAAAGCCGGATCTGATCACCCTGTTGATGTCGCTCACCGCAAAGGATCCTGACTATGGCAAGGCGATGGAGTGCGCGGCGGAAAAAATCCACCTGCTGGAGCAGGCCGCCGCGCAGGCGGGCTTTGCCAAGGGGGGAGCTGAAAGCGGTCCGCTTTGACACGAATGCTGAGTACGAAAATATTCAGGATCCGCAGGGGCATTACCGGCGGCAGTTTACCGGGTATGCGTGCAGCTACCAGCTCAAGCTGAGCTTTGATCTGGACACCAGGCGCCTTGCCGCGGTGCTGGGTGCGATCGCGGCCAGCGGGGCGGACCCGGAGATCAATATCTCCTTTACCGTAAAGGACCCGGGACAGGTGAGCGAGGCCCTGCTGACCAGCGCGGCCGCCAACGCGCGGGAGAAGGCCGAGGTGCTCTGCCGCGCCTCCGGCGTCACGCTGGGGCAGTTGGTCACCATTCAATATGGCTGCAAAGAGCCGGAGATACTCTCCCCTACCCGATATACAATGGAGTTTAACGATCCCGTGTCATTCTTGAGTAAGAGTGTCAGTATGCCGGAGCTCGCGCCGGAGGACATCAAGCTGCAGGACACCGCCTCCTTTGTGTGGGAGATCGGCTGAGGCTGGCGGATTTTTGCGCGGGGGCTTGCGGCGGGCGGCTTCCTTTACAACATATTTTATTGAAACATACGATAAAAGCCACCTTCCAGAGGGCGTTCAGCTTATTGGAAGGTGGCTTTTTTAGGTTGGCTCTTTAGGTATTCAGTGCCGGGCGTATCCTGCGGGGGCAGGGCGTACCCGGCGGGGCGAGCAATCCCAGCTGCGGCTCAGGTCTTGCTGTGGTGGAACAGGCCCTTTTTGCGGCTTTGAGTGTCCTCTTCGACCTCGCTTTTCCAGCTTGCGCTCAGCGGGGCGGCACAGCGCACTGCGCTGACCGCGGTGCTGACCGACTCATAGCAGGCCTCGATGCCCTGCCCGTCGCAGCAGTAGTTGACCGCGCGGGTGGGGTGGATGCCCATTCGGCCCGCCGTCTCGATGGCGTCGATGTTCGCGCCGAGGAACAAAAACTCCCAGCCCTGCTCCTTGCGCTGCTCGATCATCTTTCGCACCTGCTCAAGGGTGTAGCGGTGGCTGGCGTTCTCCATGCCGTCGGTGGTGATGACAAAGAGGGTGTGGGCGGGCACATCCTCGGGGCGGGCGTACCGGTGCACCGTGCCGATGTGCTTGATCGCGCCGCCGACGGCGTCCAGCAGGGCGGTGCAGCCGCCCACAAAATAGTCCTGTTCGGTCATGGCGGGCACCTGCGCGAGCGGCAGCCGGTCGTGCAGCACCCTGCAGGTATCGTCGAACAGGACGGTCGAGACCAGCACCTCGCCCGGCTGCTGCTTCTGCTTTTGCATCATGGCGTTGAAGCCGCCGATCGTGTCGGCCTCCCGCCCGCACATCGAGCCGCTGCGGTCGAGGATGAACACGAGTTCGGTGCGGTCGTTGGCCGGTTCGCTGCTCTGCTTGTTGATCTGCTTGTTGTTCTGTTTGCTCATGGGGTGCTCCTCCTTCTTTGCTCTGGGCTGTGCGGTGTTTTGCTGACAGCCTTAGCATACCAGAAGGCGGGGCGGGATGGGTCGCCCGGCAGGCGACATTTTTCCGGCAGGGCGGCGGGCCGGGCCTGCCGGCCGGGGCGGGCAGGGTGAGCCGCTCAGATGGAGCCGAGCAGCGGCTGGTCAAAGGCGAAGAGGGCCTCGTTGACCCGCATGACGTCATAAACGCCATTCAGGATGAAATACTCCACGATCACGTCAAATTTGCTGGAATGGCTCAGCGCGAAGCCCGCCTTGCGCAGCAGCTCCTGCGTCTCGTCCAGCCCCAGCTCGAGCGAGAGGGCAAAGGCCAGCGCGGTGGGCTTGCTGGGACGGTAGAGCCGGTCGGCCCGGATCTTGGAAAAGAGCTTGCGGCTGATGTTGGCCTTTTTGTAGCAGGCCGCGTCGGTGATGCCCCGCTCGTCGATCTTGCGCAGCAGCATCTCGGCAAAGCTCTCGTCCAGGCTGCGCAGGGCCTCGCGCAGCGAGGCGGGGGCGGCCTGAGGCGCGGCGGACGCAAAGGGGGCGGCGGGGGCCGCCTGAGGCGCGGCGGGCGCAAAGGGGGCGGCGGGGGCCGCCTGAGGTGCGGCGGGCGCAAAGGGGGCGGCAGGGATCGCCTGAGGCGCGATGTTCGCCTCCCGTGGGGCGGCTGCCGCGGCGGGCGGCGCGGGCGGCTTGCCCGGCCCGCCTGCCATGCCGGACGCGGGGGGCGGCAGCGGGGCGGCGGGCGAAAGCGCTTCTTCCGCGCACTCCGCATCCCACGCATCCTCCGCATCCGGGGCCGCGCCAACCTCGAACAGAGTGTGCTTCTTCCCTCCCCTGCCCGGGCCTTTGAGCAGGTTTTGCAGGGCACGGTTTTTGCGGGCCACGGCCATCGAGGCCGGCTCGGCATGCGCCTCGACATAGTGGTCGTCGATGTAGGCAGCCACCGCGGCGTACTGCCCGCTGCTGACCTCGAAGGCGGCCTTGTCAAAGACGACGAGGGAAACGGTCATCTCCTCCGGCCCGGAATCCTGCAGCCAGGCGCGGATGGTGTCCACCGCGATGCGCAGCGCCTCCTGTTTGGGGTAGCCGTAGGCCCCGGCCGAGATCAGCGGAAAGGCCACCGTCTCGCAGCCCTTTTCCGCCGCCAGATCGAGGCTGCGGCGGTAGCAGCTGGCCAGCAGCTCGGCCTCGCCCTGCCCGCCGCCCTGCCACACCGGGCCCACCGTGTGGATCACATACCGGCAGGGCAGCCGCCCCGCGCCGGTCAGCCTGGCGTCCCCGGTGCGGCAGCCGCCCTCCCGCGCCCGGATGGCGCGGCACTCCTCGAGCAGCGCGGGCCCGGCCGCCCGGTGGATGGCCCCATCCACCCCGCCGCCCCCCAGCAGGGAGGAGTTGGCCGCGTTGACAATGGCGTCCACCCGCATTTTGGTGATGTCGTTGCGCAGGATCTGTAAGGGCATGGCATGGCCTCCTGTTCTTTAAGTAAGGCAGCCCCCGCACGATTCACGGCTGACCCTTGGAATTGTGCGGTACTGCCTTAGCGGGCTGATAAAAGCACAGGACCGCCCCGTGGCCGGGGCGGTCGATGGGTTTATGGCGGATCAGTCCAGAAAATCCCGCAGCTTCTTCGAGCGGCTGGGGTGGCGCAGTTTGCGCAGGGCCTTGGCCTCGATCTGGCGGATTCGCTCGCGGGTGACATTGAACTCCTTGCCCACCTCTTCGAGGGTGCGGGGGCGGCCGTCCTCGAGGCCAAAGCGCAGGCGCAGCACCTTTTCCTCCCGCTCGGTCAGGCTGCCGAGCACGGCGGAGAGCTGCTCCTTGAGCAGGGTGTGGCTGGGGGGCCCCGCCGGGGGGGGGGGGGGGG
>DKVN01000048.1:5106-15681 GCA_002491225.1 Faecalibacterium sp. UBA7177 | reverse complement strand
CTCTATTTTACCATATCCTGCATACCTTGGCCTGATTTGCACCGCTTTTTAGACGGTCTGACCAGGGTAAAAAGCCCAGCCGAAACGGCTGGGCTTTTTGCTTTATATGATCCTATTCATCCTCCGGGCAGGCGCTGCCGGCCCGGAGGTGCAGCAGCGCCCTTGCTGCGGGGCCGTTTCAGGACGGTCTCTGCAAACCGAAGGGCGCTGTTTTTGTGCCGGGGACTCGCGGGCCCCGACCCCGCCGCCCCAAAGGGTCCGCAAGGGGGTTACACGGGCATTTCCACCCCTCTGAAAATCTGGTCAAACTGATGCACCAGCGAGACGCAGGCCTCGTAGAAGATGCCGACATCCACCGAGTAGGAGATGTACTGCACCCCCGCCCGGATCCACATCTCCATGCTCTCGTGGGAGTCGGTAAAGGTGCCGACGACGATCCCCTCCTGGCGGGCCTTTTGGATGATGGTTCGCATACAGTCCAGCACCACCGGGTGGGTGATCTGCCCCGGCAGGCCGACACTCTGGGAGAGGTCATACGGGCCGATAAAGATGATATCGATGCCGGGAACCTTCAGGATCGTGTCAATGTTGTCGATCGCTTCGGTGCCCTCAAGCTGCGCGATGACAAGGGTTTCGTTGGCGGTGCGGAAATATTCCTCACGGGCCTGTGCCGAGTAGTGGGCCGCGCGCACAAAACGGCAGACCCCGCGCTGTCCCTGCGGGTAGAATTTCGCGGTCTGCACGGCCTTTCTTGCCTGCTCTGCGCTGCTGATCTGCGGGATCTCGATTGCCGCCGCGCCAATGTCCAGCGCCTTGCCGATGGCCTCCTCGGTGATGGCGGGCACTCGCACGACAGGCAGCACACCGGCCAGCTGGGCCGCCCGGATGTTGTTCTGCATCCCCGCGATATCGACCGGCCCGTGTTCCATATCGAGGATCGCAAAATCCATCCCCGCATACCCGGCCGCCTCGGTAAAGGCGGGGTCGCTGGTTTTCATAAACGGGCCAAAAACCGGCTGATGGTTCTGGAGCTTTTCCTTAAAGGCACGGATCAGCTGTTCGTTCATCTAAAACGCCTCCTGTATCCTGATTTTTTGAAAATGCTTTGCCGATGCACTGTCAACTTCCGAAAAAACCCGTGCGGCCCGCCGCGCGCCGGGCGGGGTCGGTCTGCCCAATCAACTGCCGTGCGGCCGCGTCGGAGGGGGCGGCCCCGCACCAGATGCGCATAGCGAGGATGCCCTGGCAGATGCTCATCCCCCGGCCGGAGAAGACGGCGAGCCCCCGTGCCGCCGCGGCGGGCAGGAGCAGGGCGTCCGGGTTGGCATAGTTGAGATCCACGACCGCCGCCCCGGCGGGAAGCCGGGCGAGGAAGCCGACCGAGGAAAAATCCGGGTGCCCGCACTGGCCCAGGGCGGACGCATTGATGAGCAGATCGGTCGCGGGGGCAAGCCGCTCCAGCGCATCGGGGGTCAGCGCGGCATGCGAAAAGGGCGGGCCAAACCGCGCGGCCAGGTGCTGCGCCCTGGCGGGGTCCCGGTTCAGGATGCTGACGCGGGCCGGAGACTGCCGGGCCAGCTGGCAGGCAATCGCCCCCGCCGCGCCGCCTGCCCCCAGCAGGGTGACCCGCTTTTGGGCCAGCGCGACCCCCTCCATCCGCAGGTAGTGGAGCAGCCCCCACCCATCCGTGTTAAAGCCGGTCACCCGCCCCGCCCGGATCAGAAGGGTGTTTGCGGCCCCGGCGGCCTCGGCTGAAGGGTCGAGCGCGTCGCAAAAGGAGAGTACGGCCCGCTTATAGGGCATGGTCACCGTGAGCCCGGTGTACCCGGTCCGCGCCCGCCTGAGCGTATCCGCAAGGGCGTAGGGTGCGGTGTTGAGGATGGAAAAGCTGAGCGAAACGCCGAGCTCTTCGGCAAAGCGGGGATAGGCTGTGGACAGAACCGAGCTGTGCATCGCCTCTGCGAGCAGCCCGATGCGAAGCAATCGGATCATCCCCTTTCGGCTGAACAGGCCTGACAGGTTCCAGCCTCAGGCGGCGGTGAAATAAGCAACCAAAGAGCCGGAAAACCCGCGGAGTTCTCTCCTTGCAAAGCCCCCGCGCAGGAAGGCCGCTCCTGCCCTTTCAGTATAGAAAAATGCGCAAGGAGGGTCAATCGACAAAAAGCACAAACTTTCAGCTTCAAAATTGTATGCATTTTTGAATTTAAAAAGGTTGACAAACGCGCGGACGAAGGGTATGCTAAAAAAAAGAGCCCCGGGGACTGTGTCGGCACCGCCCAAAAAGGCGGCCGAAAAAACAGACAGGCCGCGAGGAGGGGAACTGCCGCGGGGCGGAGAGCTGCCGCGGATGCAAACACCGCCGCAGAAACCGCAAAACCACAGAAACCGTAAAAAACAGCGGAACAGGAGGAAAAAACCGGATGATTATTACAAAGGTGGAGCCGATCCGGCTGTGTTACACCCCAGCCCACGCGCCGCGGGATGGCCTGGCCGGGATCCCCACAAGGGATGTACTGCTGGTAAAGGTTCATACTGATGAGGGGATCGTTGGCGTGGGCGAGGGGTTTTGCCTGGGCGCGCTGGACACGACAGCCGCGGCTGTGGCCGAGACGCTCGCGCCCCTTCTGCTGGGCAAGGACCCCTGCCGGATCGAGATGCTGTGGCAGCTGATGTACCAGCAAACCTTCCGGTATGGGCGGCGGGGGGTGATCCTGGCCGGGATCAGCGCGGTCGATATCGCGCTCTGGGATATCCTGGGCAAGTACACCGGGATGCCGGTGTACAAGCTGCTGGGCGGCGCGCACAGCTCACTGATCCCCTACGCGAGCGCGGGGTACTATATGGAGGGGAAAACCCTGGACGACCTGGCATGCGAGGCAAAGCGCTACCAGGAAATGGGCTTTGGCATCATGAAGATGAAGATCGGCGGCGCGCCGATGGCGGCGGATCAGGCGAGGATCCGGGCAGTGCGGGAGGCCGTGGGGTACGAGTTCAAGCTGGCGGTGGATGCCAACAACGCCTATGATTTCCAGGACGCGCTGCGGATGGCCCGCTTTTGCGAGCGGGAGCAGATCTTCTTTTTTGAGGAGCCGCTCTCCTCGGATTACCCGGAGGACAGCGCGCGGCTGGCCGATGCGGTGGACGTGCCGATCGCCGGATATGAAACCCAGCTCACGAGCATCGGAATGCGCGATTTTATCGTAAAGCACGCGGTGGATATTGTCCAGCTGGACGCGATCTGGACCGGCGGCATCAGCGACTGCCTCAAGCTTGGCCACCTGGCCGCCGCCTGGAACAAGCCGGTGATCCCGCATTTCTCGGCGTCGATGGTCTCGCTGGCGGCAAACCTGCATCTGGGGATGGCGCTGCAAAACGACCAGTACATTGAGTATACCCTGGACGAGAATCCGCTTCGGGACGAGCTGTCGGCCGAACCGATCCGGATCAGGGACGGTGTAGTGACCGTACCGGACCTTCCCGGCATCGGGGTGGTTCTGAACGAGGATACGGTTTCTAAATACACAAAACACGCATAAGGAGGAAACTGATGATGAAACGGATCCTGGCAATGGCCCTGGCACTGTGTATGCTGCTGTCGCTCTGCGCGTGCGGAGGAGGCGCCTCCTCCGCAGGCACGTCGTCCCCGGCGCCAAACGCGGGCTCGGACGCGGGCTCGGAGGCGGATGGGACAGTCTACGAGTTCAGCATGAACACCGCCTACGACGTCAACTCCCCGATGTGCATCGCGGCGCAGCGGTTCTGCGATGACGTCTACGAGGCCTCAAACGGGCGGCTCAAGATCAACCTGTTCACCAACAGCGCGCTTGGAAGCGAGAAGGAGTCCTACATCGCGGTGGCGGGCAACGAGCTCGACTTTACCATCGCCGGGTGCCTGGGGCTGGATATGTACGCGCCCGCGTACAGCTTTTTGTCGGCGCCCTTCCTCTTTAAGGATATGGACCACATCCGTGCCGTGATGGAGAGCGAGCTCGGCGAGGGGATGAAGGAGGACTTTTTGGAGGACAATATCCGTACCGTCTCGATCGGCTGGCGCGCGCCCCGCGTCATGTCGTCCGACCGCCCGGTCCACACGCCGGAGGACCTGACCGGGCTGAAGATGCGGGTCTCCGAGATGTCCTCCTGGGTCTCGATCTGGGGGCCGGACACCCTGGGCGCTACCGCGATCACGGTCGCGCTGGGCGAGCTGTACAGCGCCTTGCAGACCGGCGTTGCCGAGGCGTCGGAGGGACCCTACGAGCAGCTGGCAACCTATAAGTTCTACGAGGTGCAGGACTATGTGATCAACACCAACCACGTCTACGAGTGGGTCGGCATGTTCATGAGCGACAAGGCGTACCAGAGCCTGCCGGAGGACCTCCAGCAGATCATCGACGAGTATGCCGAGGTCGACTTTGCCCAATACTGTACCGAGCTGAGCGAGGAGCTGTCCGACAGCTTCCTCAAGGAGCTCACCGACAACGGGATGACCGTGATCGACCCCGACTGCGAGGCGTTCCAGACCAAGGCGCTGGACAGCTACGACAAGTGGTTTGAGGAGACCTGGACCGTGACCAGCTTTGACGAGGTCATGAGCTACGCAAAATAAAAAGGCCGCCGCAGAGGGGGAGCCTCCCCCTCTGCGCACAACCAAAAAAGGCAGAGCAGGGCAGTGGCGCGCTTTATGACCCGCTGCCCTGCCCGGAGGAAGGAGGGATCGGATGAAAAAGCTCCAGAAATTCGACGCGCTGCTCATGAAGGCTGTGGAACTGATCTCAGTGGCGCTTCTGGCCTCCATCGCGCTCATGATGGCGGTGCAGATCGTCTCGCGGCTGTTCCGCATCGGACTGCAATGGCCGGAGGAGATGGCGCGGTTTGCCTTTGTGGGGGTCACCTTCTGCGGCAGCGCGCTGGCGCTCTATCGAAACAAGCATATCGTGGTGGATATGCTGCTGACAAAGCTGGGCCGCACCCCCCGGCTGGTGCTGGAGGTTCTGGCACAGCTGTGCGTCGCCGCGTTCAGCTCGGTGGCGATCTATGGGATCCTGCTGACCATCGAGTCCGCCAAGGGGGTACACGCAAACTCCCTGGTCTGGTTTGAGTACAACTATCTGTATTGGCTTGTCTTTGTCAGCCTGGTGCTGATCGTGCTGCAGGCGCTCTTCAACGCCTGCCTGCTGATCGCCGGGCGGCAAAACCGAAAGGAGGTGTCGGAATGACCCAGACGATCTTTCTGTTAGTTCTGGTGGTGCTGTTTCTGCTGGGCATTCCGGTGGCCTTTGCGCTGGTCGGCACCTCGGTGCTGATGATGGCGGCGTCCGGCGGCATCCGGTTTGGCAGCGTGATCCAGCAGATGATCAACGGGGTCAACACCTTTACCCTGCTGGCGGTGCCGCTGTTTTTGCTGGCGGGCAAGCTGATGAACTCGAGCGGCACCACCGACCGCCTCTTTGACTTTGCGAAAAAGATGGTGGGCTGGCTGCCCGGCGGGCTTGGCCATGTGAATATCCTGGCCAGCGTGATCTTTGCCGGAATGTCCGGCACGGCCGTCTCGGACGCCAGCGGCCTCGGGGTGATCGAGATCAAGGCGATGGAGGACGCGGGCTTTGACAAGGACTTTTCCGCCGCGGTCACCGCCTCCTCCAGCACGGTGGGGCCGATCATCCCGCCCAGCCTTCCGCTGGTGGTGTACGGCACGATGGCCGGCACCTCGGTGGGCGCTCTGTTCATGGCCGGCATCGTGCCCGGCATTGTAATCGCGCTGCTGGAGATGCTGGTCGTTTTTGGCTACGCGTTTAAGAAAAAGTACCCGCGCGAGCGGTTCCCGACCGGCAAAGAGTTTCTGCACGCCGTCAAGGAGGGCTTTTTGCCGCTGATGGCGCCGGTGATCCTGCTGGTGGGCATCTATACCGGGCTGTATACCCCCACCGAGTCCGCCGCGATCCTCGTGTTCTATTCGCTCATCCTCGGCGTCTTTGTCTACAGGGAGCTGACCCTTCAAAAGCTCTATCAGGTGCTGGTGGAGACGGTCATCGACTCGGCCTCGATCGGCCTGCTGGTGGCGGCGGCCACCCTGTTCGGCAGCTGCATCGTGCGCGCGCTGATCCCGCAGACGATCCTCCGGGTCATCACGGCGGCGGTCTCGTCCAAGTGGATGCTTCTGCTGATCCTGAACGTCTTTTTGCTGGTGGTCGGGATGTTTATGGAGACGGTATCCGCGATCACGATCCTGATGCCGATCATGATCCCGCTGGTCACCGCCTTTGATATCAACCTGGTGCAGTTTGGGATCATTGTGGTCTTCAATCTGATGATCGGCGTACTCTCGCCGCCCTTCGGCCTCGTGCTGTTTGTCACGGCCCGCATTGCCGAGCTGCCCATCGCGCGGATGATTAAGGCGCTGCTGCCCTGGCTGGCGGTGCTGATCGTGGCGCTGGCGCTGATCACGGTGTTCCCGGAGGTCTCGCTCTGGTTCCCCCGGCTGATCGGCATGAAGGTTTAGGGCGGCGCCGCGCCAGGGGAACAAGGCTGTCCAAACCGCGTTTTCTCCTGGCAGCGTGCAGCGCAGACAGAGAAAAACGCTTTTCCTGCGGGAAAAGTGTTGCCCAGATTTCAAAAATATGATATCTTCAAAAAATGGAGAATCATTTCAGGGGAAAGATGGTGCTGTTATGGAACATGTCGCGCCCTCGCTGCCAACCGAAGTATACGAACTGCTCAAGAAAAAAATCATCAATTTTGACCTCATGCCGGGACAGCTTCTGATTGTTCAGGACGTGGCGAAGGAACTGGATATCAGCCGGACACCCGTCCGCGAAGCGATGGTGCGCCTGCGCAGCGAGGGGCTTCTGGCAGACTCCACCGGGAGAAAATTCAGGGTCTCCAACATCTCCTGGGAGTTCATCTCGGATCTGTACGCCGCCCGCAAGATGCTGGAGGGATATGCCGTCGAGCAGCTGGCACGCGCCATGCCGCAGAACTTTCTCGAACAGATGGACGCTTCGATCCGGCAGCTGCAGCAGGGGCTCCGGGAGAACAACTACGACCTGGTGTTCTACGGCGATATGGAGTTTCACAGGCTTATCACCGATGCCTGCGGTAATATCGTCATCAGAGAGTGGGTCGAAAGCCTCTATGACCGGCAGATGCGGGTTCGGTTTCTCACGATGGCGGTCCAGAACCGGCCGCAGGCGACGTTGGAGGAGCACACAAAGATCTACCAGGCATTCTGCCAAAAGAACTTTGCGGCGGCGAAACGGCTGCTTGAACAGCATCTGCAAAATACGCCCGATGCGCTGGAGGCTCTCCGCAACGACAAGATGAGCATCGTTTCGGCAGTGGTCAAATAGAACAGGAAATGACCATTTATGAAAATTATTGACGTAAAGGCGATGATCCTGCACTATACATATGAAAATGGGATCGCGGACGCACAGAACTTTTTTGCGGCGAGAAACGCGGTCATCGTTAAGGTGTATACCGATGAGGGGCTCATCGGCCTTGGCGAGTCGGCCTGCTTTGGCGGCCCGCCCCAAACAACAAAGTTTATCATCGAACAGGAGCTTGCGCCCATCGTGGTGGGCGAGGATCCCAGCCGGATCGAATGGATCTGGCAAAAGATGTTTGCGCGCACCCGGCAGCATGGCCGCGGCGGGGTGATCTTTGCGGCGATGAGCGGCATCGATATCGCGCTGTGGGACCTTCTCGGCAAGGCGGCCGGGCTGCCGGTCTACAAGCTGCTGGGCGGCTATGCCGACGCGGTGACCCCCTACGCAAGCTCCGGCTTTTATGCAAAGGGCAAGGAGACCGGGCAGATCGCCGCCGAGGTGCGCAGCTATTTTGAAAAGGGCTTTCGGTACGCCAAGATCAAGATCGGCCGCAACCCGGAGGTGCTGATGAATCCGATCTCCAAGATGGCCTTTTCGGACCAGTGCCTCTACTCCATGCAGCAGGACCTTGAGCGGGTGCAGGCCTGCTGTGATGTGGCAGAGGAGTACGGAGCGCGCATCATGGTGGACGCCAACAACAACTGGAACACCTTTACTGCGATCCAGATGGGCAAAAAGCTCCAGGAGATGGGGGTATACTGGCTGGAAGAGCCGCTCCACCTCGACAACATCGACGGCTCGGCCGAGCTTGCCGCCGCCCTGGACATGCCGGTGGCGGGGTATGAGTCCGAGATCGGGTTTTTCCGCTTCCGCGAGTTTGTCCAGCGCCATGCGGTCGATATCGTCCAGCCGGACTGCATCTGGTCGGGCGGCATCACCGAGTGCCGTCGCATCGCGGTTCTGGCGCAGGAGTACGGTCTGCCCTGCAACCCGCATGTCTTCTCGTCCGGGGTGTCTCTTGCGGCCAACCTGCACTTCCTTGCCTCTCTGCCCAACGCGGGGCTGTTTGAGATGGACCGCAACCCCTACCCGCTGCGTGACGAGCTGCTGGATATCCGGTTCGAGCTCGCGCCGGACGGGCTGCTCCATCTGCCGCAAAAGCCGGGCCTCGGCGTCGAGTTGAACGAGGACTGTGTCGGCCGCTACCGCATTGCGTAGACCGGACAAATCTTCCTCATCGAGCCGTCGCTGAAATTTTTCTGAGTTATTACGGCTTTAACCAAAAATTATCCTAACACTCCTTGGGCTTTTGTGCGATAATGAAAACAGTCGAACCATTTCGCTGGTCATTGTGCGCCAAAAAACCAAGGAGGTATTTTTTATGGAAAACAAATCGCTGCTCTATCCACGCACCACCCTGTCCCGCCGGGTGGTGAGCCTCGATGGGATGTGGAACTTCGCGTTTGACCCCAAGAGCGAGGGCGCGGCCGCGGGCTGGGCCAACGGCCTGCCGGATCCGATCCGCATGCCGGTGCCCTCCTCCTTCTGCGACCTTTTTACCGACAAGGAGAGCCGCGAGTACTGCGGCGATTTCTGGTACGAGACCGACTTCTTCGTCCCCGGCGAGTGGTCGGGCAAGGAGGTGCAGATCCGCTTCGGCTCGGCCACCCATCACGCCAGAGTCTTTGTCAACGGCACCGAGGTGACCAGCCACGAGGGCGGCTTTCTGCCCTTTGACGCCACCGTGACCGATGTCGTGCGCTATAACCAGCCCAACCGCCTCTCGGTGCTGCTCAACAACGAGCTGAACGAGTACATGCTGCCCGCCGGGACCACCGCCACCCTCTCCAACGGCAAAAAGATGGCCGTGCCCTACTTTGATTTTTACAACTACGCCGGGCTCCAGCGCCCGGTCAAGCTGATGGCCCTGCCCAAGGAGCGGGTGCTGGACTTTTCGGTGGCGCATCGCCTGGTGGCGGGCGGCGCCGAGGTGGACTACACGGTGACGACCAACGGCGGGCACGAGGTGCTGGTCGAGGTGTACGACGGCAGCGCCAAGGTGGCCGAGGCACGCGGCAGGGCCGGTACCCTCAAGATTGCCGACGCCAGGCTGTGGAATGTCCATGCCGCCTACCTGTACACCTTCAAGATCTCGATCGTGGATGACAACGAGATCCTCGACGAATACGACGAGAAGATCGGCATCCGCACCTTTGAGGTCAGGGACGGGCAGTTCCTGCTCAACGGCAAAAGCGTCTATCTGCGCGGCTTTGGCAAGCACGAGGACGCCGACCTGCGCGGCCGCGGGCTGGATCTGGTCACGGTCAAGCGGGATTACGAGTGCATGAAGTGGATCGGGGCCAACTGCTTCCGCACCAGCCACTACCCCTACGCCGAGGAGCTGTACCAGATGGCGGACGAGGAGGGCTTCCTCATCATCGACGAGGTGCCCGCGGTCGGCTTTATGGAGAGCAGCATGAACTTTTTGGCCGCCAACCAGGGCACCGGCAAAAAGCTGGGCTACTTTGAAAAGGAGACCACCCCCGCCCTGCTCGAAAACCACAAGGCCGCGCTCACCGACATGATCAACCGGGACAAAAACCACGCCTCGGTGATCGCCTGGAGCATCCTCAACGAGCCCCAGTGCACCAGCGAGGGCACCGAGGCCTACTTCAAGCCCCTGTTCGACCTGGCCCATGAGCTTGACCCCCAGAAGCGCCCGCGCACCTACGCGGTGGTGATGATGAGCCTGCCCAACACCAGCAAGGGCCAGCAGTTCGCCGATTTCATCAGCCTCAACCGCTACTACGGCTGGTATGTCATGGGCGGCATGGGCATTGTGGATGCCGAGGCGGCCTTCCGGCAGGAGATGGACGGCTGGGCCAGGGTGCTCAACGGCCGCCCGATGATCTTTACCGAGTACGGCGCGGATACCCTGCCCAGCGAGCACAAGCTGCCCAGCGTGATGTGGAGCCAGGAATACCAGAACGAGTACCTCGACATGAACCACCGGGTGTTTGACAGCTACGCCTTTGTGCAGGGCGAGCTGGTCTGGAACTTTGCCGATTTCCAGACCACCGAGGGGATCATGCGGGTCAACGGCAACAAAAAGGGCGTCTTTACCCGCCAGCGCCAGCCCAAGGACGCGGCCTTCCATTTCCGCGCCCGCTGGACGAATTTGCCGCTGGGGTATAAGGGGGACAAGTAAACAAAGCGAACGACACGGGGGACGGTTCTTCTGTCCGCAGCG
>DKVN01000048.1:958-4804 GCA_002491225.1 Faecalibacterium sp. UBA7177 | reverse complement strand
AGCGAAAGACAGAAGAACCGTCCCCTCTGTCGGCAGCGGACGGCGGGCGCAAGCCCTCCCCGCTTTGGACACTCCCATCAAAAACAACGCCGCCGCAAGCGAATTTTTGCTTGCGGCGGCGTATTTTTTATGTGTGGCGGCGGGGTCCCCGCGCGAACGGGCCGCGAACGGCTCCTCACAGCATCTCCCGCTTGATCCCCTTGTGCAGGATGGCGTCATAGTCGATATATTCGAAGATGTCCTGCTCGAAGGCGGGGGAGAAGCGGCGCAGCTCCTCTAAAGTAAGCTGCTCGATGCTCCTGTTCGCGTCCTCGCAAAAGATGACGATCTGCCCCACGATGCCGTGGGCGTCCCGGAAGGGCACCCCGTGGGCCACAAGGTAATCGGCCACCTCGGTGGCGTTCAAAAAGCCGTGCTGCACCGCCGCCCGCATCGCCTCGGGTTTGGCCTTGAGGGTGGCGATCATCCGCTCCATGATGGCGAGGGAGGCGGTTACCACGTCCAGCGCGTCAGCAAAGGAGTCCTTGTCCTGCTGCATGTCCTTGTTGTAGGCCAGCGGCAGCCCCTTCATCGCGCAGAGCAGGGCCATCAGGTCGCCGTACACCCGCCCGGTGCGGCCCCGCACCAGCTCGGCCCCGTCCGGGTTCTTCTTCTGGGGCATGATGCTGGAACCGGTGGTGTACTTGTCATCCAGCTCGATAAAGCCGAACTCCGAGCTGCTCCAGAGGATCAGCTCCTCAGCCAGCCGGGAGAGGTGCATCATCAAAATGCTGAAGGCCGACAGCATCTCGAGCACAAAGTCCCGGTCGGCCACGCCGTCCATAAAGTTGGCGCAGGGGCCGCCTGTAAAGCCCAGCTGGCGGGCGGTGAAGGCCCGGTCGATGGCGTGGGTGGTGCCGGCCAGCGCGCCGCAGCCTAAGGGGCACTCGTCCATCACGGCCACCGCGTTCTGCAGGCGGCGGCGGTCCCGCTGGAGCATGGCGTGGTAGGCCATCAGGTGGTACTTGAAGGTGACCACCTGGGCCCGCTGCAGGTGGGTGTAGCCCGGCATGATCCAGGGGTTTTCCACCGCCTTGCGGTGCAGGGTGGTGCAAAAGCGGTCGATCAGCTCGGTCACCGCGGCGGCCTGCCGCTTGACATACAGCTTCATATCCACATTGCACTGGTCGTTGCGGCTGCGGGCGGTGTGCAGCTTTTTGCCCAGATCCCCGATCCGGCGGATCAGCTGTAATTCCACAAAGGTGTGCACGTCCTCGTACTCGGGGGTGTAGGCGATCTGCCCGGCCCAGTAGTCATCCAGCACCTGGCGCAGCCCGGCGGTGATCGTCTCGCCCTCGGCCTCGGTCAGCAGCCCGCAGTGCACCTGCATCGCCACGTGGGCGATGCTGCCCTCGATGTCCGGCTCGACCAGCCAGTCGGTGCGCCAGCACTCGCTGTTGAAGTGCTGCATCAGGGCGTCCTCCTTTTCGCGGAAGCGCCCGCCCCATAATTTTGTTGAATATGCATCCGGCATGCAGATCCATCCTCCTGCCCCGTCCGGGTTTTTTACCCCTCTTAAAAATGGGTGCCCCCATCGTAGCATATTCCGCCCGCAAAAGCAAGCGGGGAACCCACCGGGCGAAAAAAGAATCTTTGCGCGCAGGGATGCGGGTTTGCCGCCCGGTTTCGCCGGGGCGGGGTATTTTGCGCGCCAGTGGTCAATTTTACACAGAATCTTTGCCTTGGGTGGGGTTTCTCTGGGCAAAACCGTAAAAAAGAAAAAAGTGCATAATTACGCATTGACAATGCAAAAATATCCACTTATAATTACAGGCACAGAACCGGCCGCGGCAAAACGCCATACAAGGAACGGCGGGACGAGCCAAAACCAGGCTTCTCCGCTGCCGCCAGGGAGAGGGAACCCTGACAAGGCGGGCCGGTGCATAGGGGAGTGTATGAATATGAAAAAGGTTCTTGCATTTGTCATGGCGGCCGCGCTGCTGGCCCTCTGCCTGGCGGGGTGTGGGGCCGGGGCGGCCTCGCAGAGCGCCCAGAGCGCGGGCAGCGCGGCCGCGCAGAGCGCGGCGGGCAGCGATGCCCAGAGCGCCGGTGATGCCGCGAGCGCCGACGCCGAGGTCGGGGAGGCGCTGGCAGCGATCCAGAGCTCCGGCAAGCTGGTTATGATGACCGCCACCGGCTTCCCGCCGTATGAGTACATCGGCGAGGACGGCCAGCCCGCCGGCATCGACATCGACATCGCCCAGCTGGTCGCGGATGAGCTGGGGGTCGAGCTCGAGGTGCTGGACATGGACTTCAACCTGCTGGTCGACTCGCTCAAGAGCGGCAAGGGCCAGCTGGTGGCGGCGGGCATGTCGGTCACCGAGGAGCGGGCCAGCCAGATCGACTTTTCGGTGCCCTACGCGCAGGACGGCCAGTGCCTGATGGTGGCGGCGGGCAGCGGGATCGCCACGGTGGAGGACCTTGCGGGCAAAACCGTCGTGGTGCAGGAGGCCACCACCGGCCACATCCTGGCCACCGACACCCTCGGCCTTGAGCCGCTGGCCTTTAAGAACGCGGTCGATTGTGCCTCCACCATCATCGGGGGTCGTGCCGATGCGGCCATCTTGGACCGCACCACCATCCGCACCCTGGTCTCGGCCCACCCGGACGAGCTGGAGCTGGTGGGCGAGCCGCTGACCGAGGAGCAGTACGTGCTGGGCATCGCCAAGGGCAACGAGGATTTTCAGGCGGTGGTCAACAAGGTGCTGCAGCAGGCCATCGACGACGGCACCATCGAGGCGCTGATGGACAAACACTTAGCCATCCTGGCCGAGGGCTGATCGGGCCCGCAGGGGTAAAGAAGAATTCCGCCGGGCGGGCCGCGCATTGTGCGGCCCGCCCCGGCAACTTGACAAGGGGGCGGCTTTGGTGGAAAACAGGCTGCACAGGCTGCTGGAGGATCTGTATCAGGCGACGATTTATAAGGACCGATGGGTACAGTACCTCGAGGGCCTGGGCATGACCCTCTCGCTGGCGGCGCTGGCCTGCCTGATCGGGGTGGCCATCGGGGTGCTGGTGGCACTGGTGCGCACCGCCGCGGCCTCCAAGAGGAGCCTCGGCTGGCGGCTGGCCAGCGGGGCGTGCGGGCTGTACACCACCGTCATCCGGGGCACCCCGATCATCGTGCAGCTGCTGATCTCCTACACCGTGCTCTTCAGCGGCGGGTTTGAGGCCTGTGTCTTCGCCTTTGGCATCAACTCGGGGGCCTATGTCTCGGAGGTCATCCGGGGCGGCATCGCCTCGATCGACCCCGGCCAGGCCGAGGCGGGCCGCAGCCTTGGCCTGAGTCAGGCGGCCACCATGCGGCTGATCGTGCTGCCGCAGGCGGTCAAAAACATCCTGCCCGCCCTCTTTAACGAGTTTATCGCGCTGCTCAAGGAGACCAGCGTGGCGGGGTACATCGCGGTGCGGGACCTGACCAAGGTGTCGGATTCGCTGCGCGGCATCACCTTTCTCAGCACCCCGCTCTTTGTGGCGGCGGGCATCTACCTGGTGCTGGTGCTGGGCTTGACCGAGATCCAGAAAAAGATGGAACGGAGGCTGGCGCAAAGTGATCGAAGTTAAGGATCTGCAAAAGGCGTTTGAGGGCAATCTGGTCCTCAAGGGGGTCACCGAGACCATCCGGCAGGGCGAAAAGGTGAGCATCATCGGGCCCTCCGGCAGCGGCAAGAGCACCTTTTTGCGCTGCCTCAACCGGCTGGAGGAGCCCACCGGCGGCGAGATCTGGTTCGAGGGGGACGAGATCACCGCGCCGGGCTGCAATGTGGATCGGATCCGACGACGGATGGGCATGGTGTTCCAGCACTT
>DKVN01000048.1:0-658 GCA_002491225.1 Faecalibacterium sp. UBA7177 | reverse complement strand
GTGTTCCAGCACTTCAACCTCTTTCCGCATCTGACCGTGCGGGAGAACATCACCCTCGCGCCGGTGCGGCTGAAGCTGCAGACCCAGCAGCAGGCCGACGAGAAGGCGATGCAGCTGCTCGAGCGGATCGGCCTCGCCGACAAGGCCGAGGAGTACCCGAGCCGCCTCTCGGGCGGGCAGAAGCAGCGGATCGCCATCGTGCGGGCGCTGGCGATGGAGCCGGAGGTCATGCTGTTTGACGAGCCGACCAGCGCGCTCGACCCCGAGATGGTGGGCGAGGTGCTGGATCTGATCCGCGAGCTGGCCCAGGAGGGCATGACCATGCTGATCGTGACCCACGAGATGGGCTTTGCGCGGGAGGTCTCGAACCGGGTGCTGTTTATGGACGACGGCTGCATCATGGAGCAGAACGAGCCGCACGAGCTGTTTTCTCACCCGCAGAACCCGCGGCTGCAGAACTTTTTGTCCAAGGTGCTGTGAGCGCGGCCGGGCGTTGTCTGACACGAAATTTCGGGAGAACCCTTGCGATACACACCAAAATGAAGATAGGGGCGTTATTGACGATGAATCAGAAGAAAAAGCAGTATAAAAAGGTGGTGCTGGCCTACTCCGGCGGGCTGGATACCTCGATCATCATTCCCTGGCTCAAGGAGAACTA
>DKVN01000077.1:24512-25315 GCA_002491225.1 Faecalibacterium sp. UBA7177 | reverse complement strand
CCGTCGTAGGCCACCGGGGCGGTCACCTTCAAAAAGTTGGTGCTGTCCTCCGCCGCCAAAATCGCGGTGGGCCAGCGGCGGTGCAGCCCCTCGTTCATCCGCTGCAAAAACTGCACTGCGCCGGGGTTTACCCCCCGCCGTTCGTCCCCCTGCCAGTAGAGCGCCCGGCTGATCGCGTCCATCCGCAGCCCGTCGCAGTGGTAAACGTCCAGCCAGAGGGCCGCGGCGCTCTGCAAAAAGCTGCGCACCTCGCCCCGGTAAAAGTTGAAGTTGCAGCTGCCCCACTCGCTCTGGCCGATGTCGCTGTCGTACTCGTACAGCGGCCCGCCGTCCAGCCGGGCCAGGGCGTCCTGGTTTTGGGCAAAATGCACCGGCACAAAGTCCATCAGCACCCCGATCCCGGCGGCGTGGCAGGCGTTCACCAGCCGCGCAAACCCCGCCGGGCCGCCGTAGCGGCTGGTCACCGCGAAATAGCCGGTGGTCTGGTAGCCCCAGCTGCCGTCAAAGGGGTGCTCGGCCAGCGGCAGCAGCTCGATGTGGGTAAAGCCGTGGCTGGCCAGCCAGGGCGGCAGCGCCTCGGCCAGCTCGTCGTAGCTGTACCAGCTGCCGTCCTCGTGGGTGCGCCAGCTGCCGGCGTGCAGCTCGTAGATGCTCATGGGGGCGTTGTAGCATTTGTCCCGGCGGCGCATCCAGTCGGCGTCGGTCCATATGGATCCCAGCGCGGCGAGGTCGGCAAGGCGGCTGGCGCTGCCGGGGCGCAGCTCGGCCGCGAAGGCGTAGGGGTCGGCGTGCTCGGCCCAAAC
>DKVN01000077.1:17690-24184 GCA_002491225.1 Faecalibacterium sp. UBA7177 | reverse complement strand
ACGCTCCAGACCCCGGCGGCGTCCCGCGCCATTGCAAGGCCCTGCCAGCCGGAAAAATCGCCGATCAAATATACCTGCTGCGCGCCCGGCGCCCAAAGCCGGAAGGCCCAGCCCGCCTGCCCGGCGTCCTCTGCCGGGTGCGCGCCGAGGGCCCGGTAGGCGTCAAAGCAGGCCCCGGTGTGAAACTCGCTGCCCAACTGCTGCCACTGCATACGGCATCACCACGTCCCTTGGATTGAAGATGGCAAAAGGCCCCGCGGGCCGGTGCAGGGCACAGGCCGCGAAAACCTTTCAAGCTGTAAAGTTATTGCGGATACCAGTATATCACAGTTTCGCCGTTTCGGCAAGAAACGCCGCGGCATGTTCTGTCCAGCCCACCACGCGGCAGGCCGGGCGGACGGAGCGGGAATTGTGTTCGGCGGGGAGATGTGCTATAGTGGGGTTAAGAAACAAACCGGGAAAGCGAAATTTACGGAGAATGGATTGATGAGCGAATATTCCTATATTACTTTAAGAGAAGAGCCGAAAATAAAAGAAGCTGCCGCAGAATGGTTTCATGGAAAATGGGGCGTCCCGAAAGAGGCCTATCTCGAATGTATGGAAGCGTATTTGAGCAATACAACAGAATACGGATGGTATTTTTGTATGAAGGGAGACAAGATCGTTGGGGGCATGGGCGTGATCGAAAACGACTTCCATGACAGAAAAGACCTGGCTCCCAACGTGTGCGCCGTGTACACTGAAAAAGAATACCGCTGTAAGGGGATCGCAGGACACCTGCTGAATATGGTTGTCCATGATCTCAAAGGCAAGGGAATTTCACCTGTCTATTTGGTTACGGATCATATCGGCTTTTATGAAAGATACGGATGGGAATTTTTATGTATGGTTCAGGGAGACGGCGAACCTGAAATGACCAGAATGTATATTCATCGGTAACTTTTTGTGTATCAGTCTGAAACAAAAGGGGGCTGCGCCATGACGGCGGCAGAGCGCAGAAAAAGCATCGCATCCATCCTGGCCGGGGCGTCGGGGCCGGTCAGCGCCTCGGCGCTGGCCGAGCGGCTGGGGGTCTCCCGGCAGATCGTGGTGGGGGATATCGCCCTGCTGCGGGCGGGCGGCAGCGAGATCCGGGCCACCCCCCGCGGCTACCTGGCCGAGGGCCGGGCCACCGCCGGGTACACCGGCCTGCTGGCCTGCATCCACACCGACGAGGCCGGCCTGCGGGCCGAGCTGTACACGGTGGTGGACAACGGCGGGGTGGCGGAGGATGTGATCGTCGAAAACCCGCTCTACGGCGAGATCAGCGGCCGGCTGCAGATCGCCAGCCGCTACGACGCCGACATCTTTGTGCAAAAGGCCCGCACCGAGCCGGACAGCCTGCTCTCCCGGCTGACCGGCGGGGTGCATCTGCACACCCTGCGCTGCCCGGACGAGGAGACCTTTCTGCGCATCCGGGCCCAGCTGGCCGGGCAGGGGCTTCTTTATGAAAAGGCGGAAAAGCCCGAAAAGCCCGAAAAGCCCGCCTGCGCACAGGCTCCGGCCCCGGAAAAGCCGCCCCGCGCGGCCGCCGACGCCCGGCCCGCGGAGGCGCGGGGATGAGCGCCACCCGGCTGCGCCCGGCCCAGCCCGTCCGCACGGCCCCCAATACGCCCCAAAAGCCCGCGCCCCGCGCCCTTGCCGCTCTGCGCCGCGTGTTTCGCGGCTGCGGCCCGGCCCTCGCCGCCCTGGCCGCGGGGCTGGCGGCGCTCTGTCTTTTTTGGTGGGCGCGGGGTAACCGGCAATGGATGGACCGCTTTATCCGCGCCGTCTCGGCCCCCTATAAGCGCGCGGTCAGCGGCTGGCTGGACGGCATCCCCATCAGCGTGGGGGAGGCCCTCTGCGCCCTCGGCATTCTGGTCCTGCTGGCGGGCATTATCATCACCATCGCCCAGCGGCTGCGGGGCCGCCGGGTGCTGCTGCGCCGTCTCGCCGCCCTTTTGGCCCTCGCGGTCTGGGGTTACGCCGGGGTCTGCGCCTTTTGGGGGGTGCACTACTACGGCAGCAGCTTTGAGCAGAAGACCGGCCTTGCCGCCCGCCCGGTCTCGGCGGCCGAGCTCGAGGCCACCGCCCGGGTCTTCCTCAAGGGGGTCAACCTCTCGGCCCGCCGCGCGCCGCGCCAGCAGGGGCTTTTCTACGCGGAGCGGGAGGAGATCTTCGCCGCCTTCCCCGGCGTGTACGACGGCGCGGTGCGCCAGTATCCCTGCCTCGCCGGGCCGGACCGCAAGCCCAAGCCCGCCGCCTTCTCCCGGCTGATGAGCCGCACCGGCTTTACCGGGTATATCTTTCCCTTTACCGGCGAGATCACCCTCAATGTCGACTGCCCCCTCGTCTTTTTGCCGGTGACGGTGGCGCATGAGTCGGCCCACCAGCGGGGGGTCGGCCCCGAGCAGGAGGCCAACTTTGTGGCGGTGGCGGCCTGCCTGGACAGCGGCCAGCCGCTGTATGAGTACTCCGGCTGGCTGTTCGGCTGGCTGCACCTCTCGAACGCTCTCTACCAGGCCGACCCGGAGGCCTACTGGCAGCAGTGGAGCCTGCTCTGCCCCGCCGCCCAGGCCGACCTGCGGGCCAACAACGCCTACTGGGCCCAGTTTGAGGGGCCGGTGCGCGAGGCCGCCGAGAGCACCTATACCGGCTTTTTGCAGAGCTACGGGCAGACGCTGGGCATGCAGAGCTACGGCGCCTGTGTTGACCTGTTGGTCGCCCGCTACTGCCCGGACGGGGCGCGGGAAGGGTAAACGGCCCGCCTGCCGCGGGCAAAACCGCCCCAAACAGGCGCAAAAAGGGCGTGGCTCCACAAAAAATGCGCGGAAATTTCAGGAAATTTGCCAAAATCTCTTTGCAGGCCCCAAAGGGTGTGCTATAATAATTTTTACTCTGGGGTCACTGTCCCAGGCCGCTCCCCGGCAGCCGATGGCCCCGCACGCCGCCGCGCACCCTGCCAAAAGGCCCGGCGGCGCCCCAACCCCAGCAAAAGACAACGGAGGAAGATACAGGGCAATGAATCAGAATTTTTCACGTTACTTCTCCAGCCACCGGTGGGCCCGCCTGCCGCTACATAAAATGATCGCCGCCTTCTCCTGTGTGGGCGTGCTCACCATCTCGCTGGGGGCCGGTGTTGTGGCCGCCGCGGTGAACGGAGCGCCCGACTCGGCGGCGGTCTCGGCCGCCGGGATGGCGGACTCGGTAATCTCGGCCACAGCCACGCCCAGCCCCACGCCCACCGCCGCCCCGACCCCGACCCCCGAGCCCACCCCGGAGCCGGACATCGAGCTGCGCATGGAGCTCAGTGTCGTGCAGCAGGACCTCGGCATCGAGGTGCTGCGGGATGTGCCCGAGGAGCAGCCGGAGGATACCACCGCCAGCTCCGGCACATCGGGCAGCGCCGGCAGCTCCCGCAGCGCGGGCAGTTCCAGCTCGTCCGCGGCCTCTTCCGGGGCCTCCTCGCGCTCCGGCTCGTCCGGCAGCGCATCGAGCGGCTCCTCCTCTTCCAGCGCGTCCGCGTCCGGCGGCAAGCAGGACGATGCCAAGATGACCCAGGAGCCGGTTTTGGGTGTGGCCTTCAAGGTCACCCTGACCGATGAGAATAAAAAGGACGAGGAATACGAGATCGACCCCGAGACCGGCGTGACCCTGATCGAGGACCTTGAGCCGGGCGATTACACCGTCACCCTGCAGCCGATGCAGGGCTATGTCATGCCCGCCCCGCAAAAGGTCACCATCAAGAAAAAGGTCGTCTACAAGCCGGACGAGGAGGCCATTCAGGAGCAGATCAAATCGGACAGCGAGGCCTCGGCCGAGGACACCAAGCCCGAGATCGGCACCGCCCCGCCCCCGGCCGATACGGTCACCTATGTACAGACCAGCGTCGTCAAAAAGGATGATGTGCGCGAGGTGTACACGGTCGCAGCCAATCAGGCCAACCTGGGCGAGGGCGGCCAGCTCTATTATACCGATGGCAGCCCCAGCCCCTACCGGCTGGTGACCGATAACGGCGGCAAGGGCTTCATCGTCAAGGCGCAGCTGGACGAGACCCTCTACGCCAAGATGGTCGAGGCGGGCGAGATCGTGCAGACCGCCGCCCGCACCGGCGCGTCGATCCACCTGCTGGGCAGCCGCAGCTGGCTGGGCAACAGCGAGACCGCGCTGACCGACACGGAGAACACCGGGAATCAAGGCGATAACACGCAGGGAACCCCAGAGGACACCCCCGACCCGGTCCCGTCCTCCGAGCCGACCACCGAGCCAACGGCACCGCCGAGCGAGACGCCCACCCCGACGCCCCCGCCGAGCGAGACGACCACCCCAACCCCGCCGCCGAGCGAGACCCCGACCCCCACCCCGGAGCCGTCGGTTTCGCCCTCGCCCAACCCGAGCGAGAGCCCGGAGCCGTCGGCCACCCCCGCGCCCTCGCCCACCCAGACCCCGCTGCCCAGCATGCCCAAAGAGATCATCCTGCTGAGCAATACGAACGAGATCAACAAGGATCACTCCTTTAAGCTGACCGCCACCAACGAGGTGGTGGGCCATCTCGACGAGATCTCGGGCTGGTATCCCAGCGAGAGCGACAAGCAGTATTACTATGACCCCGCCACCCACCAGCCCCTCAAGGGCACGGTTGAGATCATCAGGGGCGAGCGCTACACCTTTGACGGCGACGGCCACCGGGTGAACGAGCTGCAGGGCATCGACGTCTCGAAGTACCAGCCCAACATCAACTGGAGCCAGGTAAAGGCCTCCGGCATCGACTTTGTCATCATCCGGGCGGGCTACCGCGGCTGGGGCACCGGCGCGCTGGTTGAGGATCCGCTGCTGGCCAGCCATGTGCAGGGCGCGCGGGCGGCCGGCATCAAGATCGGCCTGTACTTCTTTACCCAGGCGGTCAACGAGCAGGAGGCCGCCGATGAGGCCGGGTTCGTGCTCAGCCTGATCAGAAAGTACAACATCCCGGTCAGCTACCCCGTCTACTACGACACCGAAAACTCGGACGGCCACGGCCAGGGCCGCGCGGATCATCTCAGCCGCGCCCAGCGCACCTCCAACACGGTCACCTTCTGCCAGACCATCCAGTCCGGCGGGTACACCCCGGGCGTCTACTCCTACCGCAGCTGGCTCACCGGCAACCTCAACTTCTCCAGCATCAGCCGGTACAAGATCTGGGTGGCCCACTTCGCCAGCCAGCTCGACTTCCCCTATAAGTACGATATGTGGCAGTATACCTCCAGCGGCAGCGTGCCGGGCATTCCCGGCCGGGTCGACCGCAATGTCATCCGCAACTGACCGCGCACGGGTATCTCTGCGCTGATCCACGCTATGTAAGGATTCAGGGCCGCGCCCGCCGCTTCCCCCGCGAGGGGGGCGGCGGGCGCGGCTTTTCTGTGCGGTTTTGGCGGCAGGACGCGCGGGAGACGAATGGTTCACGATAATGTCACAATTTGGCAATCGTCTGTTTCCAAAATTCAAATTTCATCTCTTGACCCCGCGGCCCGGGGTGGGTACACTATAGATTGTTTGGAATACGATGGGCCGCAATGGCTTTGCCGCCCGCGGCCCTTTTTCGGCGCAGAAAGGAAGCGAACCCCCGATGAAAGAGGTTAGGCCCCCGCAAAAATCCCTGCTTTACTATTTTGGCATTGTTCTCCTTGTGATGCTGCTTCTCAACGCCTTTGTCTTTCCGCGGCTGTTCACCGCCCGGGTGGAAGAGGTGCAGTACGGCGAATTTTTGAAGATGGTGGACGAGGGCCGGGTCAGCCAGGTGGAGGTGGACGAGAACGAGATCGTCTTTGCCGACACCGCCACCCCTCCCGGCTACTACAAAACCGGCCGCATGGAGGACCCCGAGCTTGCCCGCCATCTCTATGAGGCGGGCATCACCCAGTACGGCACCCCCATCATCCAGCAGGTCAGCCCGCTGGCCAGTATGCTCATCAGCTGGGTGCTGCCAATGGTACTCTTTATGGTGCTGGGCCGTGTGCTGATGAACAGCCTCGCCAAGCGGGCCGGGGCGGGCGGCCCGGGCGGCAACTTCATGTCCTTTGGCAAAAGCAATGCCAAGGTGTATGTGCAATCCACCGACGGCATCCGCTTTGCAGATGTGGCCGGGGAGGACGAGGCCAAGGAGCTGCTGACCGAGATCGTCGACTTTTTGCACAACCCGCAAAAATACGCCGAGATCGGGGCCCGCATCCCGCGCGGCGCGCTGCTGGTAGGCCCTCCGGGCACCGGCAAAACCCTGCTGGCCAAGGCGGTGGCGGGCGAGGCCAACGTGCCCTTCTTCTCAATCTCCGGCTCGGAGTTTGTTGAGATGTTTGTGGGCATGGGCGCGGCCAAGGTGCGCGACCTCTTCAAGCAGGCCAACGAAAAAGCGCCCTGCATCGTGTTTATTGACGAGATCGACACCATCGGCAAAAAGCGGGACGGCGCGGGCGCCATCGGCGGCAACGACGAGCGGGAGC
>DKVN01000077.1:0-17369 GCA_002491225.1 Faecalibacterium sp. UBA7177 | reverse complement strand
GGAGCAGACCCTCAACCAGCTGCTCACCGAGATGGACGGCTTCGACGGCACCAAGGGGGTCATCCTGCTGGCGGCCACCAACCGGCCCGAGAGCCTCGACCCCGCCCTGCTGCGCCCCGGCCGGTTTGACCGGCGGATCCCGGTGGAGCTGCCCGATCTGCAGGGCCGCGAGGAGATCCTGAAGGTGCACGCCAAAAAGGTCAAGGTCGGGCCCAATGTCGATTTCGCGGCCATCGCCCGGGCGGCGGCCGGGGCCTCCGGCGCGGAACTGGCCAACATGGTCAACGAGGCGGCCCTGCGCGCGGTGCGGGACGGCCGCAGGGCGGTGACCCAGAACGATCTGATGGAGAGCGTCGAGGTGGTCATCGCCGGGTATCAGAAGAAGAACAAGATCCTCTCGAACAAGGAAAAGCTGATCGTCTCCTACCACGAGATCGGCCACGCGCTGGTGGCCGCTTTGCAGGAGGGCACCGCACCGGTGTCCAAGATCACCATCATCCCCCGCACCTCCGGCGCGCTGGGCTACACCATGCAGGTGGAGCAGGAGGAGCAGAACCTCATGAGCAAGACCCAGCTCGAAAACAAGATCGCCACCCTCACCGGCGGCCGGGTGGCCGAGGACCTGGTCTTCCACTCGATCACCACCGGCGCGTCCAACGACATCGAGCAGGCCACCAAGCTGGCCCGCTCGATGGTCACCCGCTTTGGCATGAGCGATTTTGGCATGATGGCGCTCGAAACGGTCAACAATGCCTACCTCGGCGGGGACGCCTCGCTGGCCTGCAGCCCCGAGACCGCCGCTTTGGTGGACAAGAAGGTGGAGGAGGTCATCCGCACCCAGTACCAGAAGGCCGAGCAGCTGCTCGGCAGCCACATGGCCGAGCTGCACGCGCTGGCCAAGCACCTGTACGAAAACGAGACCATCACCGGCGAGGAGTTTATGCAGCTGATGGAAGCCCCGCGCCTGACCGCCGTGGCCGAGGGCACCGGCACGGCGGGGTGAGGCGGCGAAACCCTTTACAAAGTGAGAGATGGCAAGGCCCGCGGCGCAAAATAAGCGCCGCGGGCCTTGCCGCGTCTGCCCGGCCCCGCAGGGCAGGGGCGCGGGGTGAGAGGGGAGGCAGGGCACTTGCAAACCCTGCCCTCAAAGCAGCCTGAGCTCCAGCACAAAGGTTGCGCCGTCCGGCTCACCGCGGGCGTTTAGGGTATCCCGCACGCTCAGCCGGGCCCCGTGCAGCCGGGCCAGCTCGGAGGCGACCGCCAGCCCGAGGCCGAAGTGGGCATGGTCGGTGCGGCTCTGTTCGGCCCGGTAAAAGCGGGCAAAGATGCGCTCTTTGTCGGCGTCCGGCACGCCGGGGCCGTGGTCCCGCACCAGCACCGCCGCGCGGCCGCCCCGGCGGCGCAAAATCAGCTCGACCGCGCTGCCCGGTGGGGCGTACTCGAGCGCGTTGCTTATCAGTACCCCTAACAGCTGCACCAGCCGTTCTTCATCCCCCCACACCTCGGGCTCCTCCCGCGCCTTTGCCCTCTCCGGCGGCCAGCGCCAGCCCGGCAGCCTCCAAACTTGCGCTCACCGCGGCCAGCGGGGTGCGCAGCTCGTGGCTGGCCGCCGCCACAAACTCCCGCTGCCGGGCAGCGGCCCGGGCGGTGGGGCGGATGGCCGCCCCCGCCAGCAGCCAGGCGGTCAGGCCAAGGGCCAGCGCCCCGGCAAGGCCCAGCGCCCCGTACCGCGCCGCCAGCCCCGCAAGGGCGTTTTGGCGGGCGGCGGTGTCCTGCAGCAGCAGTATCAGCACCCCCTCCGGCGCGGCGGGCCGGGCCGCGTAGCCGGTGTAGCCGTCCCCGGCAAGGCCGGTCAGCTCCAACGGGGTCTGCCAGCGGCGGCCGGGCGTCCCATTCCAGCAAATGCCCTCGCCCCCGGCGGCCGTCAGCGCCCGCGCGGCCAGCGTTTCGCGGGGGGTGGCGGGCTGCCAGGCCCCGGCAAACTGCAGCGGCCTTCCATTGTCCAAAAGGTACACCACCGCCCGGCTGCGCAGCTCCAGCTCGGCCAAAAACCGGTCGGACACCACCCCGCCCGCCTCTAATTTTTCCAGCAGGCTGTCGAGAGTGCCCGCCAGCAGGGCGTCGGCGCTGCCCAGAAGTTGCTGCCGGGCCATGGCCCACCCGGCCCAAAGGGCCGCCGCCAGCACCGCGGTGGTCAGCAGAGCGCACACGGCGGTTAGCCGCATCCGCAGCCCGGCCATGCCGCCCGGCCGCCGCCCGCTCAGCCGCGCGGGGCGCATTCGTCCGCCTCCAGCCGGTAGCCCGCGCCCCGCACGGTGGCCAGCCGCAGCCGCGGCCCCGCGCCCGCCCGCGCCAGCTTGCGGCGCACCAGATAGATGTAGCTGTCCAGCGAGGCATCGTCCACCTCGGCCTCCGCGCCCCACACCCGGGCCAGCAGCTGCTCCCGCGCCAGCAGCCGGCCGGGGCTGCGCAGCAGCATCTCCAAAAGCTCGCACTCTTTTTTGGATAGTTTCACCACCCCGGCCGGGCCTTCGAGCCGCAGCTCCTCCGGGTAAAGGCTCACCCTGCCCGCCCGCAGCCGGGCTGTGGGCTCCAGCGCCGCCGGACGCCGGGCCAGCGCCCGCAGCCGGGCCGCCAGCTCCCGCAGATCAAAGGGCTTGGTCAGGTAGTCGTCCGCCCCGGCGTCCAGCCCGTCCACCCGGTCGCCCACCCGGGCCAGGGTGGTCAGCAGCAGCACCGGGGTGGCCACCCCCGCCGCCCGGGCCCGGCGCAGCACACTCAGGCCGTCCAGCCCCGGCAGCATCCGGTCCAAACAGCAGGCGTCGTACACCCCGCGGCAGGGCAGCGCCAGCCCCTCCTCGCCGTCCCGCCCGACATCCGTCTGGATGCCGCTGGCCGCCAGCCCCGCCGTCACCGCGGCGCAGAGGCTGGCGTCGTCCTCGATCAGCAAAACACGCATAGGGCCCTCCCTTCCTTTTTGGGGAAATTTCCTTTATTATACAGAAAAAACCTCAAAACAATCTCAAAGAAATTCTGACAATTCTGTGAAAACGGGCCGCTTTTGGGCCTTTTTCAGGTTTTTTTTGAGAAACCGCTGGTAGGATCATAGACAGCCGCCGAGGCGGCAGAAAAATCGGATGATGCATGGGGAGATCAGGATGAAACGTACAAAACTGCGCCGCCGGGCCACAAGGCTGCTCTGCGCGCTTTTGGCGGCCGCGCTGCTGGCGGGCTGCAGTTCGGCGCCCGCCGCGGGGCCCGCTTCGGCTTCCGGGGACGCGGCCCAGGCCGCGATGGGCCGCTGGGTCGAGAGCGAGGTGCCGCTGCCGCAGGGCCTTTCGCCTATCGGCCTGTATCAACTGGCAAGCGGCGAGCTCTGGCTGACCGGCCTGCAGGAGCAGGGCGGCTTTACCCGGTATCTCTCGGCCGACGGCGGCGAAAGCTGGCAGCAAAGCCCGCTGCCCGGCCCGGTGGAGGGCGGCCGGGTGCTGACCGTCTCGGCCCAGGGTGCGGTGCTGGCCAGGCAGAGCGCCGCCTCGGGGCAGGAGAGCGCCTACTGGCGGCTGGCCCCGGGCGGCGAGCCGGAGCCCTTTGTCCTGCTGGACCTGCCGGGCATTTTGGAGCTCAACGCCTATTTCATCGACGAGCAGACCCTTGCCATCGCCTATCTGGCAGCCGCCGCAACGGGGCAGGACGGCCCCCTGCCCGGTCAGACCGGGGAGGATGCCGCGGGCGCGGGCATCGGTCTGCAGGCAGCGGGCGCGGCCGAGGTCAGCCTGCCGGAGAGCGAGCCAGCCGATGACGAACAGCACACCGACATCTACACCGCCACCGACGGCGGCCTCAGCCAGCCGGGCGGGGAGATGCTGCACGGCAATGGCCTCTACCGCTTTGCGGACGGCAGCCGGATCGGTGACTGGCCCGGTATGGCGGGGGATGTGCTGGGCGCCGGGGCGACCAACGGCGAGCGGCTGTTTTATGAGAACTACGGCACCGGCTTTGTCTCGATGGACGCCGCGGGCGGGCAGGAGGTTCTTTACACCGGCAGCGGCGCGGGGCATCTCGATGCGGCCTTTGCCGAGCCGGACGGCACCCTCTATTTTGCAAACGATCAGGGCGTCCACCGGCTGGCGGCGGGCGGCAGCCTGGCCGAGACGGTGGTGGAGGGCAGCGCCTTTGCCTTTGCCCAGACGGATCAGGGCGGTAAGGCCCTCGCCCGCACCGCATCGGGAGACTTTTTGCTGCTGCTGGCCGATTATGCCAGCGGCGACTACCGCCACACCCTTTACCGCTACCATTATGACCAGACCCTGCCCGCCTGGAACGACGAGGTGCTCACCGTCTGGTCTTTGGAGGACAGCGACACGGTGCGGGCGGCCATCGCGGCCTTTGCCAAAGAGCACCGGGATGTGGAGGTGCAGTACACGGTGGCCCGGCCCGCCGGGCAGGAGGGCCCGGCCGCCGAGGATCTGCTGCGCGCCCTCAACACCGAGCTGCTGGCGGGCGGCGGGCCGGATGTGCTGATCCTGGACGGGGCGGATTATGAAGCCTGCGCCCGGCAGGGCCTGCTGGCCGATCTGAGCGATACGGTCAGCGAGATCCCGCTGCTCGAAAACATCACCGGCCCCTTTGCCGGGGAGGACGGCCTCTTTGTGCTGCCCACCCGCTTTGTGCTGCCGGTGCTCTACGCCCCGGCCGGGCGGCTGACGGCGGCGGGGGATTGGGACGGGCTGATCGGCTGCTTCCTCGATGCCCCGCCCCGGCCGGACGTGAGCCCCGCCGACAGCGGCTTTTATGATCCGCTGCCCTTCGCGCAGCGGTACGCCTTTTCGGTCACGGACACGGCTGACCTTGCCGAGATGCTGCTGGCCGCCAGCGCCCCGGCCCTGCTGAACGCGGATGGCACCGGCCTTGATAAAGCCGCCCTCACCCGCTTTTACACCGGCCTTGCGCAGGCCGCGCAGCACTATGATCTTGGCAGCTACCGGCCGGTGGATCCGTCGCTGGATCCCACCATGTCCTCCGCGAGCACCGGGGAGGATGTGGTGATCTACCACCAGAGCAGCGAGGAGTACGACTGGGGCCGCGCGCTCTTTGCGCGGGAGTGGCTGGGCACCCCGGCCCTGCTGCTGTGGATGGAGCCGAACGCCGGGGAGGAACCGGACGCGGGCGAACCCGCCGCCGTGCTGCAGCCCGGCCTCTGCGAGGGGGCCTATCGGCCCCAGGTGCTCACCGCCGTCAATGCCGGGGCCGCGAACCCCGAGATGGCCCATGCATTTGTGCGGGCGATGCTCAGCGACGAGGTGCAGAGCGCCGCCTTTGACTGGGACGGCCTGCCGGTGACCCAGAGCGGGATGCAGGCGATGGAGGCCCGCTTTGCGCAGGCCGAGCGGTATACCGAGGCAAAGCTCGAAAATTTCCACGCCCTGCTTGCCGCGGCAAAGACCCCGGTGCTGGTCAGCGAGCCGCTGCGCGGGGCTGTTTTGTCCCACGCTGAGGCGCTGGCCAAAGGGGAGGAGACGGTGACCCAGGCGGTGGACGGCACCGAGGCGGACCTCGCGCTCTATTTTGCCGAGCGGGGGTGAGCCGGTGCGGCGGGGGTGGTCGAGCAGCTGGGGCGGCGGTACCCGCCGCGCCCGCCGGGGCGATGCCGGGGCGCTGCTGTTTTTGCTGCCCAGCCTGAGCGGGCTGGCGGTGTTTGTGCTGGGGCCCTTTGTGGGTACGGTCTGGCGCAGCCTCACCAACGCCGCGGGCAGCCGGTGGGTGGGGATCGCCAACTACCAAAGCGTGCTCGGCAACGCCGCCTTCCGGCAGGCGGCGGGCAACACGGCGCGGTTTGTCTGCGTCTGCATCCCGCTGCTGCTTGTCGGCAGCCTGCTGCTGGCATTGCTGATCCGGGCCGCCCGGCCCTACAGCCGCCCCTTTCAAACCAGCTATCTTCTGCCGATGGCCCTGCCGGTGGCCAGCATCGCGCTCGTTTGGCAGCTGCTGTTTGCCAAGGGCGGCCTCGCCAACGCCTGGCTTGCCCGGCTCGGGGCCGACCCGGTGGATTTTATGGGCACCGGCGCGGCCTTTTGGGTGCTCATCGGCAGCTATCTGTGGAAGAACAGCGGCTACGATATGATCCTCTGGCTGGCCGGGCTGGACGGGGTGCCGCCCGCCCTCTACGAGGCCGCCCGGCTGGACGGCGCGGGCCGCTGGCAGTGCTTCTGGCACATCACCCGGCCCCAGCTGCGGCCCACGGCGGGGCTGGTGTCGGTGCTCAGCCTGATCAACAGCTTCAAGGTGTTCCGGGAGGCGTACCTCGTGGCGGGGGCCTACCCGCACGAGAGCATCTATCTCTTGCAGCACCTCTTCAACAACTGGTTCGCCGCGCTGGACCTGGGCCGCCTGTCGGCCGCGGCGGTGCTGCTGGCCCTGGTGCTGGGCGGGCTGGTGCTGGCTTTGCTGCATCTGCTGGACCGGGACGCGTGATAAGCGGCGGCGTGCCGCGGAGAGGGGGGTGATCCAATGACCCGCACCAATAGCCCGGCCCGCGCCGCCGGGCGGCTGGCCCGCGCGGCCTGCCTGCTGGCGGCGGCGCTGCCGGTCTGGTGGGTGGTCTGGTCGCTGGCGATGGGGGCCTTGCAGGGGCCCGCCGAACAGGCCGCCCTCTACGGCCCGGCGCTGCGCGGCCAGCCCGACCTTGCCGCCTGGGCCCTGCTGCCCAGCTGGCCCACCCTGCAGCCGCTAACCGAGCTGCTGCTCGATACCCCGCAGTTTTTTGCCATGTTCTGGAACAGCTGCCGCCTGACTCTTCCGCTGGTGGCGGGGCAGCTGCTGGTGGGGGCCCCGGCGGCCTGGGCCTTTTCCCGGCTGCGGTTTCGGGGGCGGCGGGCGCTGTTTGGGCTTTATCTGCTGCTGATGGTGCTGCCTTTTCAGGTGACCATGGTGCCCGGCTACCTGGTGCTGAACGCGCTGGGCCTGCTGGACACCCGCTGGGCGGTGATCCTGCCGGGGGTGTTTTCGACCTTCCCGGTTTTTATCATGGCCAAAAGCTTTGACGCGGTGCCGGGTGAGATGCTCAGCGCTGCAAGGGTGGACGGGGCGGGCCCGCTGCAGATTTTTTGGCAGATCGGCCTGCCGCTGGGGGCCCCGGGCCTCGCCGCGGCGGCGGTGCTGGGCTTTTTGGAGGGCTGGAATCTGATCGAGCAGCCGATGACCTTTTTGAAAGATCAGGCCCTCTGGCCGCTCTCGGTCGCGCTGCCCGGCTTTTCCGGCGCGGCGGATACCCTCGGGCTGGCGTTTGCGGCCAGCCTCGTTGCCCTGCTGCCCGCGCTGTTCGTCTTTTTGTTTGGGCAGAAGTACCTTACGCTGGGCATCCAGTCCGGCGGGCTGAAATAGGGGCTGATAGATGAAAGGGGGTGCGGAGGATGAAATATCCATTTACCCGGCTGGCCGGATGGGCCGGGCAGGCTGACCCGGCCGACCCGGCGCAGAACCGGGCGCTGGGGCGGGCGGCGCGTTTTTTTGCCGCCATGCTTGCCCTGGCCCTGCTGGCCCGCGGCATGCCCGCGGCGGCGCTGCCCGAGGTCACCTTAGGCCGGGCCGCCCCCGGCCTGCTCACCGAGACGGTCGAGGCGCAGGGGGTCATCGCCGCCGCGGGCAGCCTGCCGGTGAGCCTCCCGGTGCAGCTGCTGATCCGCGAGGTGCCGGTGGCGGCGGGGCAGGCGGTGGCTGCGGGCGAGACGATCGCGGTGGTGGATGAGGAACAGCTCGGCCTCGCGATCCGCGAGGCCGAGGCCGCGCTCGCCGGGTACGAGGCCCGCCTTGCCCGGCTGGCCGACGTGCCGCCGCTGGACGAGAGCGCCCTTGCCGAGGCCGCCGCGCCGCCGAGTGGGCCCGGCAGGACTATGACCGGCTGCTTGCCCAGAACGAGGCCGACCCCGCCGCCCTCACCGCCGCCGGGCGGGCGCTGGACAGCGCCAACGCCGCCGTCGAGCAGCAGCGCGCCGCCTGTATCCAGGCGCAAAGCGAGCTGGAGCTCGCCGCGCGGGAGGCCGCCGCCGAGGCCGCCGCGGTGCGGCTGGAGCGGGAGGCGGCGCAAAAAAACCTCGCCGGGCTGCAAACGCTGGCCGGGCAGGAGGGGCGGCTCACCGCCCCCGCCGACGGGACGATCCTGGAGCTCAGCCTGCAGCCCGGCCACACCGCCGGGCCGGACACGCCCGCTGCCCTGCTGGCCGACCCCGGGGCGGGGGTGCTCGTCCGCTTTGCCCTGGACGAGACGCAGGCCGAGCAGGCCCGCCCCGGCCAGACCGTGCGGGTGACTCAAGGGACGCAGCAGGCCGACGCCGCCCTCACCGCCCTCGGCGCGCCGGACGCCGGGGGCTGCGCCGAGGCGGTGGTGCGGCTTGCGGGCGGTGGCTGGCGCTGCGGCCCAGCCGGGTGCAGCCTCACCCTCTCCAGCAGGCAGTACGCGCTGGTGCTGCCCGCCGGGGCGGTGACCAGCGACGCGGCGGGCAGCTGCGTCTATCAGGTGGAGCAGCGCACCACCCTGCTGGGCCCCCAGCAGGTGCTGGTGCGGCTGCCGGTCACGGTGCTGGCCTCGGCCGGGGGCCGGGTGGCGGTGGAGGGCAGCTTTGCGCCACACGCGCAGCTTGTGCTGGCCAGCACCGGCGCGCTGACCGACGGCGGCCGGGTCAAGGTGATCGCATGAGTGGGCGGTTTATTAAAATAGCCCGCCGGGCGGCGGGCTGGCTGCTGCTTGTGGTGAGCCTTTGGGCCGGGTTTGGGGCGGCGGATCGGCTGGCGGCGGGATACGCCGCGCCGAGCGTGCGGTTTGCCCAGCCGGTGCCCTGGCGCGAGGCCCGGCGGCTTTGGGCCGGGGCGGGCGAGGGCTCCGCGCCCCAAACGGCGGCCGAGGGTGAAACCGCCCTGCCGCCCGCCCTGGCCGATCCGACTATCCGCCCCACCTTTTGGCAGGAGGAGCTGGGCACCGCCAGCGGCCCGCGGGGCGAAACCGAGGCCGCGGCGGTCTGGGTGCTGGGGGATGCCGCCCTCGCCTGGCCCGGCCGCTGCCTCACCGGCGGGATGCCCGGGCCTTACGATGAGGCGGGCTGCGCCGTCAGCGCCGGGCTGGCCGAGGCCCTTTTTGGCAGCAGGGAGGTAGTGGGCTGTACAGTAGAGTGGCAGGGCCAGGCCTGCCCGGTGCGCGGGGTGTTTGCCGGGACCGAACCGCGCCTGGTGGCGGCGGCCCGGCCGGGGCAGAGCTTTGCCGCCGCCGAGCTGGCTGGGCTGGCCGAATTGGAAAAAACGCCGGACACCGAGCAGGCCGCCCTGCGCTGGGCGGCCGGGGCGGGGCTTGGGGTGAGCGCGGTGGTCTGCGGGCCGGGCCTTGCGGCCCTGGGCAGGCTGCTTGCCTTTTTGCCGCTTGCGGCGGCGCTGGGGCGGCTGGCTCTGGCGGCCGGGCGCGGGCTGCGCCGCTGCCCGCCGCCCACCCCGCAGCTTGCGGGCTGGGGGCTGGCCTTTGCGGCCGCGGGCGGGCTGCCGCTGCTGGCGGCCCGCCTGCCGGGCTGGCTGCGCCCCGGCCGCTGGAGCGATACCGCCTTCTGGCGGGCGCTGCTGGCCCGTCTGGCCCGGCAGACAAAGGACCTGCTGGCCCTGCCCCCCGCCGGGCGGGACCTGCTGGCAAAGCAGTGGCTGCTGGCGCTGCTTGCGGCGGCGCTGGCCGGGCTGTGGCTCACCGCCGCCCTCGCCCCGCGCCGCGCGCAGGGGCAGCCCGCCGCTACAACCAGCGGGCGCGGGCCATGTCCACCCGACCATCCGGCAGAAACGGCACCCCCTCCTCCTCCAGAAGCTGCCGCTGAACCTCCGGCCCGCCAAACACAAAGCCGGGGCAGAGGCTGCCGTCCTTAAACACCACCCGGTGGCAGGGGATGCCCCCCGGCTCGGGGTTGCGGTGCAGCGCAAAGCCGACCCCCCGCGCCCCGCGCGGGTTGCCGGCCAGCATCGCCACCTGCCCATAGCTGGCCACCCGCCCCTTGGGAATCTCTTTGACCACCTCGTAAATGCGAAGGGTAAATGGGCTTGCCATCGGGAAAACCTCCTTATCGGTAACAGACGAACGGAAACCGCCTTTTAGAAACATTTTATCACTTTTTGACAAAACCCGCGCGCCCAAAAGGCTCGGCAGAAAGCGCCGCGGCCCTGCGGCAGAGGCAAAAGAGAAAACCGGCCATTGCAAAGCCGCAAAGTGATGATTTGCAGAAAAACGCAAAAGCCGCTTTTTTCTAAAAAAGAGTGAAACCTTTTTGAATTTTCGGCAAAAAAGTCTTGTTGTGTACAAAAGAATATGATAAGATAAAAATGTGCTGAGATGCTGTTTGCCAAAAACGTACTTTTTGTTTTGCAAACCGCAGCTGGCCCGCAACAAGAAATTTTCAAAAAGGAGACACTCAGAAGATGGCCGAGACAAAACGCACCCGCCGTTCGCCGGAAGAGATGGCCGCCGCCCGCGCGGAAAAGGAAGCGGCGCTCAACCAAAAGATCGAACAGTTTGAAACCGCTATCCGGGAGCTGGAGGAGAAAAAAGAGGCCTCCGCCGCCGGGTTTGACGCGAAGATCGCGGTGATCCACGCAAAGATCGAAAAGGTGCAAAAGCAGAAAGAGGCCCTGCTTGCGCCCAAAAAGCCCGCCGCGAAAAAGGCCAAAAAGCCGGGCCGCAAGCCCGCCAAAAAGCGCCGCACCCAGACCGTGAAGATCCAGGAGATGGTCAAGCAGGCCCGCAAGTCCGGCATGAAGCTGGAGGAGATCGCCGAAAAGCTGGGCATCGAGATCGAGGAGTAAGCGCTTTTGCTCAAGTGTCGTTGAGAGACGTATGTACTTGAAAACACGCCCTTTGTGAATTTGAACACCTCACAAGAGGGTGGTGAGATGAGAAAACAAAGGGCCCGAAGGGCCTGCGAAGCACCGCAAATTCGCTGTGCGGCCGCAGCTGCAAGGAAGAAAATCGCAGCACTCCTTGGTGGAATGCAAGATTTGATGACGCAGCAGATGCGGCCGCACAGGTAGAATTTGCGGCTTTGTTTTCTTGTCTCACCGCCCGGAATGGGCGTGTTTTTATCCCGTTTTGCGCCCCTTTTGGTGGTTACCGCCGCACCCATCTGCCGCCGAACAGGGTCTTTTTATACCGCAGCAGCTCCTCTTTGGCAAGCTGGTAGTTTCCGGCCTTTTGCAGATAGGCCACCCCCCTGGCGATGTCCTCGGGCACCCCCTCGCCGCGGGCGTAGATGCGGCCCAGCAGGTAGTAGACCTCGGGGTCGTCCCAGGTCACCTTTTCCAGAAATTCGCGGGCTTTGGCCACATCCTTCGGCACGCCCCAGCCCTGATAATAGCACTTGCCCAGGTAGGGCAGCGGCCAAGTGGTGTCGTGCTGGTAGCCCACCGTCAACAGCTCCACCGCGCGGGCATAGTCCTGCCGGACCCCCTGGCCCTTGTAGAGCAGCGCCCCCAGCCGGTTGCAGCAGCCGACCTCGCCCTCCTTGATGCCGGCCTCATAGCAGCTCACGGCATAGCCAAGGTCCTTGGCCGTGCCCTCGCCGGTCTCGTAGCATCGGCCCACATAGTACCAGCAGCCCGGCTGGCCGCCCTCGGCCGCCGCCTTGTACCAGCGCAGCGCCTCGGCCTGCTGGCCCGCCTTGCTCAGCTGGTCGGCGTAGTTGTACTGGTGGATCGGCTGGCCCAGCTCGGCCCCGGTCTTCCACAGGTCTTTGGCCTTGTCCGGGTCGGGCAGTACATAGGGAGGGTCGCCCTCGAGGTAAAAGCGGTTGAGGTTGTTGGCCGCGAAGAACACCCCGCCGCGCAGCGCCTTCCAGAACCAGTCCTCACATTGGCGGATGTTTTCGCCCATATAGGCGTTGAACTCGGCGTCACTGGCAAAGGAGGCGCGCGAGACCCCCTCGATGCTCAAAAAATCCCACCAGAAGTAGGCGTTGCCGATCATGTACTGGCAAAAGGGCTCGCCCTCCTTTGCCTTTTGCAGCACGATCTCGAAAGCCTCCTTGAGGCTCGTAAAGGGCATCTTGCGGATCAGCCAGTCCGGCAGCTCGCCGCTGCGCTTGGCCACCAGCACTCCCAGCGCGCTGCCCTGCTGCACCGCCTGGTGCAGCAGCTTGCTGGCCCGGCGGCTGTCCTCCGGAAAATGGTGCCCGCTCCAGACATACTGCGGCCCGCACAAACAGCGCCCCAAAAGGCAGCTGGCATCGCCGTCCCCGGCGCTCGAGGCCGCCTCGAGCAGCTTCATGCCCTCGGCCCCCCTGCCGGAGCGCATGTCATAATAGATGTACTTGAGCGCCTTTTCTACCTCATCGCTGAAAAATCGTCCCATGGGTGTACATTCCTCCTCTCGGTGCTGCCAAAACCATCAGCCAAGCTGCGGCCCGGCGTTTGCCAGCCGGGCGCTCTGCCGGGCATCGAACTCGCGCAAAAATTCCTCCCGCTGCTCCTCGCTCAGGGCGAGGAAATCGTGATACGCCCCCTCGCCGCCCTGCCGCGCCTCGGGCAGGCGGCCGGCAAGGCAATCGGCGGCGTTTTGCAGGTCCTTGGGGCTCTTAAAGTCGGTGACGGCGGGGTTCCAGCGGTCGTCCACCAGGGCCAGCTGCAGGATGCGGGTGCTGGTGCTGCCGCCGTTTGCGCGGTGGTGGTGCTCGATGCGGTCGATGGTGAAGATGCCGCGGATGCGGTCGATCCGGCTGGCCGCGTCCCCCAGCACCCATTCCTTGCCGATGCCGACGCTGCCCACCCAGAGCGCGTCGCCCGCAAGGTCGTCATCCACCATGGCGAACAATTCGCCCACCGCTGGCGCTTCGTCCGGGTAGGGCAGCTGGCTGCGGATCGAGGCTGCGAGGCTGCTTTTTTCGGGGAAAAGGCTGTCCCGCAGTGCGGCAAAGCAGACATATACCCCTACCGCAAGCAGCCCCACCGCCATCAGGGCGATGAGCAGCTGCATGTAGCGCCGCTCTTCATCGCCATAAAGGCCGTATACCCCCACGCAGACGGCCAAAAACACCAGCAGCGCCCCCAGCGGCAGCTGCCGCAGCTGCTTGCGGGTGCGGCTGAGGCAGTAGCCCTCGGCCGCGCCGTGGGGGCTGTATTTTCGGCGCAGCGCCGCCACCGCCAGGATAAACGGGATCGACCAGAGCCGCAGCAGCACCGCCAGCAGCAGGTAGACCGCCACCACCCAGGGCCATTGCAGCAACAGCGGGAGCGGCTTGTTTGGGCCTTTTTGCTCCATGGATCAAACACCCCTTTTGAAGAGTTGGGCATCGCCTGGCCGCCCGTGCGGCAGCAGGATGCCGTGTGCTTTTATAATAGAGCATTTTCGCGCAAATTACAATCCGCCAATGACAAAATCAGGACAAGGAGGGAGATCTCGTGACCCTTTCGCTGCAGGGCTGTATGGCGGCGGGCAAGACCACCGCGGCCCGCTATGTGCAGGCGCACGCGCCCTGGCTGACCGTCTGCCTGGAGGACAGCGCGGCGCCCCTCGCCGAGGTGCACCGCCGGGGGCTGGACAAGACCCGGTATGAGGACTATCTCGCGATCCAGCGGATCTGGATCGCCGCCGAGATCGAGCGGTACCGGCGGGTGCAGGCGGCCCCCTGCGCCCTGATGGATCTCGGTGCGGAGGAGATCGAATTTTACACCCTCCACTACCCCCTCTCGATCGGGCAGGACTGGCCGGTGGCCGAAACCCTGCGGCCCGAGCTAACGGCCCTGCGGGCCTGCATGCCCCGGCGCATCCTCTTTTTGGATGCTGCCGAGGAGACCCTGCGGCGGCACAAGGCCGCCGACACCGCCCGCGCGCGGGGCTTTTTTGAGCATTCGCTCACCCATCTGTTGCCGCTCAAGCGCCGGTGGTTTTTGGGCCGGGCGGATGTCGATTCGCTGCGGGTGGATGGCCTTGGCCCGGACGAGTTGGGCGAGGCGGTCCTTGCCTGGACCGGGCGGTGGGCCGCGCAGGGGCGGCAGGGGCCGTGAGACGCAAAAAAGCGGGCGGAGCCTTGCGAAGGCCCGCCCGCGCAACATAAGAAGTTTGCATAAAAGCTTGCGGCGCTGCTTTTTTGCGGCATCGCTTTTGATGCCGCCGGGCCGCTCAGGCCCCCTGCTCGATCTCGCGGTAGAGGTACCGCAGCGCGTCCCCGAGGCTGCCCAGCTCGTCAATCAGGCCCTCCTGCACCGCGCGCTCGCCGTCCAACACGGTGCCCACGTCCATCACCAGCTCGCCGGTGTGCATCATCAGGGTGGTGAACCGCTCCGGCTCCATCTTCGAGTGCCCGCAGACAAAGCTGGTGATCCGCTCCTGCATCTGCTCAAAGTAGCGCATGGTCTGGGGCACCCCCAGCACCAGCCCCGAGTGCCGCACCGGGTGTAGGGTCATGGTGGCGGTGGGCACGATAAAGCTGCGCCGGGCGCTCACCGCCAGCGGGATACCGATCGAGTGGCCGCCCCCGAGCACCAGGGTGGCGCTGGGCTTGGTCAGGCCGCTGATCAGCTCGGCCAGCGCGAGGCCTGCCTCCACGTCGCCCCCCACCGTGTTCAGGATCACCAGCAGCCCCTCGATCTCGGGATCCTCCTCGATGTCCACCAGCTGGGGGATCACATGCTCGTACTTGGTGGTTTTTTGCCCCTGCGGCGCGGCCACATGCCCCTCGATCTGGCCCACCACGGTCAGGCAGTGGATGCCGTGCCGCCCCTTGGTGCGCTGCACCGTGCCGGTGTCCATCAGGTATTCTTTTTCCAGCTTTTCCTGCTCCACCTCGGCATCGGTGGGGCGGTCGTCCTTCCAGTTGTTCATGGGGGCCTCCTTGCATAGTTTGCGTTCTGAAAATGGTTCTGCGGCTTAGTCTGCCCGCCGCCCGCCGGGATATGCGGGCGCAATGCAGCTGTGAAACGATTGACAAATTGCGCAAAATGGGTATACTTATATCAGTATATTTTTAACAACCTGTAGCGCCCGGTGGCATCCAAAGGCAAAAAAGAGAGCCGCAGGCAAAAAAACCTGCGGGCTTTTCTTTTGCGCCCTGCCGTCTCGCGGCGCAAACGGCATTAAGAGGGGATCCGATCATGCAGCTAACAAAACCGCAGCACGGCAAGGCCTCGCTTCCGGTCATCAAGCGGCTGCCCAAATATTATCGCTATCTCACCGCGCTGCAGCACAGCGGGGCGAGCAAGGTGTCCTCCAGCGAGCTGGCCCGGATGATGGGCACCACCGCGTCCCAGGTGCGGCAGGATTTCAACTGCTTTGGCGGCTTTGGCCAGCAGGGCATCGGCTATAATGTCGAGGTGCTGCTGCACGAGATCAGCGCGCTGCTGTTTGGCGACGGCGAAAAGCTGCCCACCATCCTGATCGGCACCGGGCGGCTGGGCACCGCCGTGTCCAGTTTTCTGGTGCGGGATGTCAACGGCTACCGGCTGGTGGGGGCCTTCGATGTCAAGGACGAGGAGGTGGGGAGGCAGCTCAGCGGGGTCACGGTGCGGCACATCCGGGACCTCGAGGCCTTCTGCCAGGAGCACAAGCCGGTGATGGCGGTGCTCTGCGTGCCGCGGGAGAGCGCCCGCGAGGTGGCCTCCCGGCTGGTGGCGCTGGGCATCCGCGGGGTGTGGAACTTCAGCCATTACGACCTCTCGGTGCCCTACCCGCAGATCACGGTGGAAAACGTGCATCTGGGCGACAGCCTGATGAGCCTGGGCTACCGGCTGCGCAACGAGTGAGCCGGCCCAAAGGCCGCCAGACAAAAGGGGAGGCAGAAAGATGGCAAAGCTCTATTACCGCTACGGCGCGATGAACAGTGGCAAAAGCACCGCCCTGATGCAGGTGGCGCACAACTACGAGGAGCGGGGCATGCAGGTGCTGCTGCTCAAGCCCAGCATCGACACCAAGGCCGGGGCCAGGCTGATCTCGCGGCTGGGGGTTTCCCGGCCGGTGGACCTGCTCATCACTCCCGAGATGGACGTGCTTGAGATCGTGCGCCGGCGGGTGGAGGAGGATCCGGCCTCGGCCCCCGCCTGCGTTTTGTCGGACGAGAGCCAGTTCTTCACCCCGGCGCAGGCCGAGCAGCTCTTTCGGATCACGGTGGAGCTGAACATTCCGGTGATCTGCTACGGGCTGCGCACCGATTTTTCGCTTAAGGGCTTTCCCGGCTCGACCCGGCTGCTCGAGCTGGCCCACGCCATCGAGGAGATGAAGACCATCTGCACCTGTGGGCGCAAGGCCATCTGCAACGCCCGCAAGGTGGGCGGGCAGTTCGTGTTCGAGGGGGATCAGGTGGCGATCGACCAGGAGAACGATGTCGAGTACCAGAGCCTCTGCCCCCAGTGCTATTTTGCCGAGCGGGAAAAGTTCTACGCCCGCATCGGCCGCCCGGCGCCCCGGGGCTGATGGGGCCGCCGCGCCGGAACACCCGCCCGGGGCAAAAGCCCGCGCCAGCGGAGCGGCGGGGGGAAGAGGCAGGAAACGAAAAAGCCACCGCGGATCGCCCGGCGATGACGGCCCGCGGTGGTTCTTTTTTGTCTGTCTTATCGCACAATGCCTGCGCACGGCCCTCACCCGCGGGGTCCCTCACCCGCGTGGTAAAGTGCGCAGGGGGCAGTCCGAAAGGGAGACCTGCCCGGCGAGCCGGGGCAGGCCGCTGTCCCGCAGGTAGTCCTCGAGGATCACCCGGGACTGCGGCGACTCCGGGCCGATGAGAATTTCGGCGACCAGCTCCTCGAGGCCGACGCCCGCCCCGGCGCAGAGGGCGGCGAGGTCGAGCGGGTAGTACTTTTTGATCCGCTCCCGCGAGACGTGGTAACAGGGCTGGATGTCCAGCTGGCCCTTGCCGAAGGGGGAGACCACCAGCCGCATCTCATCCTCTGAGGCGAAGGAGGGATGCTTGAAGGCGACCGAGCAGGCCCAGGCGTCGTTCAGGGCCTGCCGCACCGCGGGGGATTCATTGGTCAGCGGCACCCCGGCCTCGGCCAGGCGGCAGAACACCCCCACCATCGGGTGGCCCGCCATGTCGTTTTGGTAAAAAACGCGCTGCAGCGAGAGCGGCCCCTGCGCGATTTTGGCAAGATGCTCCCGCCGGAAGGCGATGCAGACCCCGCGCCCCTGGTCGGCGTACCGCTCCCACTGGGCGGCGTCGTCCCGCTGGAACGAGAAGCAGGCCGCAAAGGCGGAAAACTCCCTGCGCACCTCCGCCTCAAACAGCGCCTGCGCCTCGCTTGCCTGGCGGACAAGGCCCTCCCGGGTCAGCTGCCGGGTCACGGCGGTGCAAAGCCGGGTCATAAAATGGCGCATCTCGGCCGAGTCGTTCATCCGCAGCACATTGTTCACCCGCAGCTGCCCGGCC
>DKVN01000154.1:6445-26059 GCA_002491225.1 Faecalibacterium sp. UBA7177 | reverse complement strand
CAGCCAGGTGGATTACTGGTACGACGCCGAAAATCAAATCGTGCAGGTGCAGGATCACGAGGGCGGCATCACCCTGTTTGAGTACGACCCCAACGGCAACAAGACCTATAAAGAATACGCGAACAACGAGACCGCCGTTTACAGCTATGATGTGTGCGACCAGATCATTGAACTGGACGAGTACGACCTGGGCGGCAAAAAGCACTTCAAGACCACCTATACCTGGGACGCCGAGGGCAACCGCCTGTCCGAGATGCAGTACAATCACGGCCAGAGCGGGCAGGGCAGCGGCAACTCCGGCAACAACGGCAATGGCAACGGAAACGGAAACAAGGGCGACGGCAAAGGCAAAAACAGCTATGAGGAGCCCGGCCTGCTGGAGCAGTTCGCCAGCTTCTTTGGGCTGAGCGCTGCCGCGCCCGAAACCCCGGACGCCCCGAATGTGGCCATGCCCGAAGCAAAGGCCCCGGAAGCCCCGGTGCGGGCAAGCCCGAGACCGGCAAGGAGGACGCCAAGAACCCCGGCAACGGCGATGGCAATGGGCAGGTGCCCCCGGGCCAGACCGAGGATGGGAACGGCACGATCGTCAACCCGGGCGGTAATGTTGCCCCGGGCCTTAACCGCGGGGACAAGATCGACAAGCCGGTCAACCCGGATAAGCCCGGCAAGCCCTCGAACCCCGGCAGCGAGGATCAGGCCGACCGCAAGGCCCAGAAGGGCGAGCACATCTACACCTACGACTGCCTCAACCGCATGGTGTCCAGCAGCATTGCGAAAACCTTTACCAGCTAGAGACACGGGGACGGTTCTTTTGTCTGAGACAAAGGGACACATATCCGTTGACGAATCACCTTATTGGTAGTACAGTAGAAACAATGGGAGGGCTGCTGTATGCCAAGAACATCCAGAAAACAAAGTGAGAGCGGCATTTTTCATGTGATGATGCGCGGGATTGACCGCCAGGTGATTTTTCATGACGATGAGGATTGCGAAAAATATTTGCAGTATCTTTGGGAATGCCAAAAGGACGCTTTCTATACCTTGTATGCCTTCTGCCTGATGGGCAACCACCTGCATCTTTTGATCCGGCCGCAGACAGAACCGCTTGCGGCGATCTGCAAGCGGGTTGGCGTGCGCTACGTGCGTTGGTACAACAAAAAATACGCCCGCACCGGGCACCTGTTTCAGGATCGTTTCAAAAGTGAGCCGGTGGAGGACGACGCCTATTTTTTATCAGTATTGCGATATATCTATCAAAACCCGGTCAAGGCGGGCCTTTGCAAAACGCCCGAGGAATACCCTTGGAGCAGCTGCTGCCCATCCTGTGCCTATTGCGGGCTTGTCGATACAGAGCGCCTGTATGAACTGGTCCCTCAGCAAGAACTTTCTGCTTTTCTGGCGCAGGATGCCCCCTGCCTCTGCATCGACATAGACAGGGACGGGCGGCTGAGTGACCGGGAAGCGGCCGAGCGGATTTGTCAGATGTGTCATTTGGCGGTGAGTACGGATTTTCGGCGGCTGGACAAGGGCATGTGGGGCGGATATTTGCACGAACTGCAACAAAAACGGTGCTCGATCCGGCAGCTGGCCCGCCTGACCGGGTTGACAAAGGCGCAGATCGAGCGATGTCTGTTGACACGCTGAGCTAAAGGTCTGTCCCTTTGTCTCAGACAAAAGAACCGTCCCCGTGTCCCCCGTGTCCCCATTACAATGCGGCGTGGGGCTATGTGATCCTTTATGGTGCCCTGTCCATTGCCGGAAATGGCATCGGCAGGCTATTCTACAAAAAGCGATAAACTGGCAAAGACAGTGGGCCGGTTCTTTTGTCCCAGGACAAAAGAACCGGCCCACTGTGCAGACAGGAACGTCTCTAAAAAAATCAGATCGAAATGGTGCTCGACACATCCAAAAGGGTGGTGTCGATCGTCTTGTGCATCGCCAGCGCAACATTGATATCGTAATCCACGATCTGGTCGGCCGATACGGCGACCACCCGGTTGACGATGCCGCGCTCGAGCAGGTAGATGGCGTGGTAGCCCATCGAGGAGGCGGTCACACGATCCCGCAGGGTGGGCGAGCCGCCGCGCTGCACATGGCCCAGGATGGTGGCGCGGGCGTCGATGCCGCTGACCGCCTGGATCTCGTTGGCGATGTCCTGCGCGTGGCCCACGCCCTCGGCCACGATGATGATAAAGTGCTTTTTGCCGGTTTTCTGGGTAAAGCGCATCCGGTCGAGGATATCCCGCTCAAGGTCATAGGGGCGCTCGGGGATCAGGGTGGCGATGGCGCCGGTGGCAATGCCCACGTTGAGGGCGATGTACCCGGCGTTGCGGCCCATCACCTCGACCACGCTGCAGCGGTCGTGGCTCTGGGTGGTGTCCCGCAGCTTGTCGATCATCTCGACCGCGGTGTTCATCGCGGTGTCGTAGCCGATGGTGTACTCGCTGCAGGCGATGTCGTTGTCGATGGTGCCGGGGATGCCGATGCAGGGCACGCCATACGAGGCCAGCGCCTTTGCGCCGCGGAAGGAGCCGTCGCCGCCGATGACCACCAGCGCGTCGATGCCGAGTTCACGGCAGCGCTCGACCCCCTTTTTCTGGCCCTCCTCGGTCTTGAACTCGAGGCAGCGGGCGGTGTAGAGCACCGTACCGCCCCGGTGGATGATCTCGGAGACGCTGCGCAGGTTCATCTCGTAGACTTCGCCGTTCAAAAGGCCGTTGTATCCGCGCTGGATGCCCATCATCCGGAACCCCTTGCTGATGCCAGTACGCACCACAGCGCGCACCGCGGCGTTCATGCCCGGAGCGTCGCCGCCGCTGGTCAGCACACCGATGGTTTTGATCTCTTTCATGTGAATTCCCCTCCTGTTTTCAAACCTGCCGCGCTTCCCTTTCTATGGGGCGGCAGGGATGGCATTCATTCTTATTGTAAAGCCCGGCTCCCTCACCGGGTGGCAACATGCCCCGGCCCGAGGATGCGCTCCAGCTCCTGATACAGCAGCGGATGGTCGAGTGACCAGAGGCTGCGGGGCGCGCGCACCTTTTGCCTGGTGTCCTCAAAATACATGTATACCGGCAGGTCACCCTCAAAGATGCTGAGCAGGTTTTTCACCTTGTCAAAGGCGCGCCCCTGCTGCGAGGGCAGCTTGAGCCAGAGCTGCTGGGGTTTCGGCCTGCCCTGCGGGGCAGCCGGGGCCGTTTGGGCCGCCCCGCCAGCCTGCGCGGCCTGCCCGCGCCCGGAAGCCGCGGCGTAATGCTCGATGGGGACGATCTCGTTTGCCACTAACTTTGCCGCTTCTTCTTCCTTGACCGAGACCCGGCCGGTAATCACCACCACCGCGTTCTCCCGCAGCGCCTCCCGGCAGCGCTCGAGCACCTTGGGGAAGACCAGGATCTCCATCGTGCCGCTCAGGTCCTCGACGGTGGTAAAGGCCATCAGGGTGTTGGAGCGGGTGGTCATCAGCTTGCTCTTGATGACAGCGCAGACGATGCTGACTACTTTTGTATCGTAGTCTCTCGCGTTCTCCCCTGTCAATTCACTAATCTTGCAATTTGATATATTTTTGATGAGCGTTTTGTATCCATCCAGCGGATGGCCGGACAGATACAGCCCGCTGACCTCCTTTTCCATCTGCAAGAGCTCCCGCGCGGGGTACTCTTCGAGCTTGGGCAGCTCATAGTCGCCGCTGCCCCCGCCGCCCGATGCCTGCCCGAACAGATCCAGCTGGCCGTCGAGGTTGCGGCGGCTGTCGGTCTCGATGCTTTTGAGGATGCCCTCGATGCTCTGCAGCATCGCCCGGCGGGTGCCGCCCAGCCCGTCGAACGCGCCGCACTTGATCAGGCTTTCGAGCGCGCGGCGGTTGAGCTCGGCCCCGTACATCCGCTTGCAAAAGTCATACAGCGAGGCAAAGGGGCGTTCGGCCCGGGTGCGCACCACCGCGGCGATGAGGTTGCGCCCCACATTTTTGACCGCGTTGAGCCCAAAGCGGATGTTCTGCCCGTCCACCGTAAAGCCCCCGCCGCTGACATTGATGTCCGGCGGCAGCAGCGGCACCCCGAGGCGCTGGCACTCGCCGGAGTACTCGATCACCTTGTCGGTGTTGTCCAGCACGCTGGTGAGCAGCGCGGCCATGAAGGGCCCGCGGTAGTGGCACTTGAGGTAGGCGGTCTGGTAGGCCACATAGGCATAGGCTGCCGCGTGGGATTTGTTGAAGGCATACGAGGCAAAGCTGGACATCTCATCAAAGATCGAGTTGGCCACCGTCTCGGGGATGCCGTTTGCCACGCAGCCCCTGCACTCCTGGCCGGGGGTCTGGTTGCCGTGCACGAAGTGCTGGCGCTCTTTTTCCATCACATCGTGCTTTTTCTTGCTCATGGCCCGCCGCACCAGATCCGCCTGCCCATAGGAGAACCCGGCCAGCTCCCGGCAGATCTGCATGACCTGCTCCTGATAGACGATACAGCCGTTGGTCACGTCGAGAATATGGGCAAGCTGGGGGGTCTTGTACCGGATCGACTCCGGGTGATGGCGGTTGTTGAGGTAGGTGGGGATCGAGTCCATCGGGCCGGGGCGGTAGAGGCTGATGAGGGCGATGATATCCTCGAGGTTTTGGGGGTGCATCCGGGTCAGCACCTGGGTCATGCCGGTGGATTCGAGCTGGAACACCCCCTCGGTCTCGCCGTGGGCAAGCATCCCGTAGGTGGCGGCATCGTCATAGGAGATGGTCTCGATCGAAAAGTCCGGTTCCGCTTTGCGGATCGCCTCCTCCGCGTCCCGGATCACCGTGAGGGTGCGCAGGCCCAAAAAGTCCATCTTGAGCAGGCCGAGCTCCTCGATGGTGGTCATGGTGAACTGGGTCACCGGCAGGCCGTCGTTGGCCGAGAGCGGCACATACTCGATGGTCGGCTCGGGGGTGATGACCACCCCGGCCGCGTGGGTGGAGGCGTGGCGCGGCATCCCCTCGATCTTGAGGGCGGTGTCCACCAGCTCGTGCACCTCGGGCTCCTGCTCGTAGCGGCTTTTTAATTCGCTGGAGAGCTCAAGCGCGCGGGTCAGGGTCATCTTGGGGTCGGGCGGCACCAGCTTGGCTACCCCGTCCACCGTCTGGTAGGGCATGCCCAGCACCCGCCCCACGTCCCGCAGGGCCGCGCGGGCCGCCATGGTGCCAAAGGTGGTGATCTGCGCGACATGGTCCGAGCCATACTTGCGGTTGACATAGTCGATGACCTCCTGCCGCCGCTCGTAGCAGAAGTCGACGTCAAAATCCGGCATGCTGACCCGCTCGGGGTTCAAAAACCGCTCAAACAGCAGCTGGTAGCGGATGGGGTCGATGTTGGTGATGCCGATGCAGTAGGCGGCGAGGCTGCCCGCGCCGCTGCCGCGGCCGGGGCCCACCGGGATGTTCTGGGTTTTGGCGTAGTGGATAAAGTCAAAGACGATCAGGTAGTAGTTGGTGTAGCCCATCCGCTTGATGACGTCCAGCTCATAGCGCAGCCGCTCCTTGAGCGGCTCGGTCACCGCGCCGGGGTAGCGGCGCGCAAGCCCCTCCCAGCAGAGCTTTTCAAAGTAGGCCTGGTTCTCCATGCCGTCCGGCGCTTCAAAATAGGGCAGCTTGGTCACGCCAAACTCAAAATCGAAATTGCAGGCCTCGGCGATCTTGTTGGTATTCTCGCAGGCGTCCGGCGCCATGCCGAAGAGGCTGTACATCTCTTCGGTGCTCTTGAGATAGAATTCGTCGGTCTGGAATTCCATCTTGTCGTCGTCCTGGATGGTCTTGCCGGTCTGGATGCAGATGAGGATCTGCTGCATCCGGCTGTCCTCCCGACGCAGGTAGTGGGCGTCGTTGGTGGCCACCAGCGGGATGCCGGTCTCGCGGGAGAGCTGAATCAGCAGCGGCAGCACCTGGTGCTGCTCCTCGATGCCGTGGTCCTGAATCTCGATGTAGTAATTGCCCGGGCCGAAGAGGTCGTTGTAATAGAGGACCACGGCCCTGGCACGGTCGTAATCGCCGGCCAGCAGCGCCTGGGGAACCTCGCCCGCGAGGCAGGCGGAGAGGCAGATCAGCCCCTCGTGGTACTGCTCGAGCAGCTGCTTGTCCACACGGGGCTTGGAGTAAAAGCCCTCCAAAAAACCGGCCGAGACCATCTTGATGAGGTTTTTGTAGCCGGTCTCGTTTTTGCACAGCAGCACCAGATGGTGGTTGCCGTCGATCCGGTTGACCTTGTCGAACCGGGTGCGGGTGGCCACATACACCTCGCAGCCGATGATCGGCTTGATGCCCGCCTTTTTGGCCGCCTTGTAAAAATCGACACAGCCGTACATCACCCCGTGGTCGGTGATGGCGATGGCGGTCTGGCCCAGCTCTTTGAGCCGGTCAAACATCCGGTCGATGCGGCAGGCGCCGTCCAACAGGCTATATTCGGTGTGCACATGCAGATGGGTGAATTGACGCTCAGCCATGCTGTTCCCTCTCCTGCCCGGCCTGACGCTGCTGCATCTGGCGGGCGATCTCCTCCAGCTTTTTCATCCGATGCGAAAGCCCCGATTTGCTCACCGGCGGCGCGGCGGCCGCGGCCAGCTGGGCCAGCGAGTAGTCCGGGTGCTCCATCCGCAGCGCTGCCGCCTGCTGCAGGGGCGGCGGCAGGGCAGAAAGCGCGTCCTGCTGCTGTAAATAGCGGATGGCCCGGGCGGTCTGTGCCCCGGCCACGGCGGTCTTGTCCATATTGGCGGTCTCGCAGTTGGTCAGGCGGTTGGTCTTGTTGCGGATGTCCTTGTAAATTTTGCGGTTCATCAGCTCGAGCGAGGCGCCGCTGGCCCCCATAAAGGTGAGCAGGTCCTCCACCTGCTCGCTGGCCTTGACATACACCACGCTGGCCCCCTTGCGCAGGGTGCGGTGGGGGGCGAACTCGTGCTCGGCCAAAAGGCTCTCAAAGTCCCGCGCGAGGTTGCGGCGGGGGGTGGTAAATTCGAGGTTATAGCCCTTTTGCGGGTCGGTGGCAGTGCCGCTGCACAAAAAGGCCACGGCCACAAACCAGCTGACGCACTGCCCGCAGGCGAGGTTGCGCGGGTTGATGCGCAGGTTCGCCTCCCGGCCGGTGTGACCGAAGAGGGCGAGCATCCGCTCCACCTCGTCCGGATCCTTGACCGCGAACTCGTAAACCAATCCCCCGCCCCGCTCCTTTTCGATCAGGCTGCCCTCGATGCCAGCCATCCGGTAGGCCCGCTGGATGCATTTGGCCGCCTCGGCGAGCTCGGTTTGCACCACCACCCCGCGGGCGTCGAAGTACCGGCCAAAGCAGGCCGCGGCGTAAGCCGCCGCCCTGGCGCAGCAGGGGCGGGTGAGCCTGCGCGCGGCGATCTCCTGCTTGATCTGCTGGGAAAAGCTCATCGGCTCACCGCCCTTTCTCTGGTGTGTGGTGCTGGTGTGTGGTTCCGCGGCGCGGGGCCGCCTGTCCGTTTTTTCCGCGCTCGGTTTCCGCGCTCAGGAGGTCCGGCAGGCGTCCCGGTGCTGGATGCTGCACCGGTAACCCAGCTTCTGGCACGCCTCGCCCAGCAGCCGCGCAAAGGTGATCGAGCGGTGCTTGCCGCCGGTGCAGCCCACCGCGATGTTCAACTGGCTTTTGCCCTCTTTGGCATACAGCGGCAGACTGTATTCAAGCAGGCTCTTCAGCCGCGCCAGCAGCTCCTTTGACTCCTCAAACTGCATCACATAGTCAAAAACCTCCTGGTCGAGGCCGGTTTTTTCCTTGAGCTCGGGCACGTAAAAGGGGTTGGGCAGGCAGCGCACGTCCAGCACGATGTCCGCCTCCTTCGGCAGCCCGAACTTGAAGCCGAAGGACATCACCGAAACCCCCATCGCCTTGTGCTCGCCGCCCAAAAAGAGGCTGCAGATCCGCTCCTTGTGCTGGGCGGTCGAGAGCAGCGAGGTGTCCACGATGTAGTTGGCCCGCTCGAACAGCGGGCGCAGGATCTGCCGCTCGATGTTCAGCGCCTCGGCGGTCGAGACCCCCTTGCTCAGGCTGATGGGATGGCGGCGGCGGGTCTCCTTGTAGCGGCGCTCGAGCACGTCGTCCGAGGCGTCCAAAAAGAGGATCTTGTAATCCACCTTCCGCTCATCGAGGCTGGCCAGCGCCTCGAGCAGATCCCCGGTCGAGCGTGCGCCCCGGATATCCAGCACCACCGCGACCTTTTCCAGCTGGCTCTCGCCCTGCAAAGCAAAATCCACCAGCCGGGGCATCAGCCCGGCCGGGATGTTGTCGATGCAGAAATATCCGATGTCCTCCAGCGCGTTGACCGCAAGCGACTTGCCCGCGCCGGAAAGCCCGGTCACGATCAGCAGATCCATCCTCTGTGTTCTCCCTTCCCGTTTGCCCCGTTTGATCCTTTGATTCACCCAGAAAGCATTTTTCCTTTACAGCATTTGCGCCCTTCTCACGCTCCCTCTCGGGCCGCGCTCACTCCACCAGCTGCACCTCGCGCTCGAGCGCGTAGCCGGTTTTTTCCTGCACGATCCGGGCCACCTCGCCCGTCAGCTGCAGCACGTCGCGGCAGCTGGCCCCGCCGAGGTTGACCACGAAGCCGCTGTGCTTTTCGCTCACCGCGGCCCCGCCTACCCGGTAGCCCTTGAGCCCGCACTGCTCGATCAGCGCGGCGGCAAAGGCCCCCGCAGGGCGCTTGAAGGTGCTGCCCGCGCTGGGCAGCTCGAGCGGCTGCTTCTGGCGGCGGCGGTCGAGATAATCGGCCATCCGCGCCTCGATCTCGCCCCGGCTGTCCGGGTGCATCGCAAAAGCCGCCGAGAGGATGCACCAGCTCTTTTGCTGGAAGATGCTGGTGCGGTAGCCAAGGCCCAGCGTATCCGCGGGCAGGCTGCGCACCGCGCCGGTCTCATCCACAAAGCGCACCTCGGTGAGCACGTCCTTCATCTCGCCGCCGTAGGCACCGGCGTTCATATACACTGCGCCGCCCACGCTGCCGGGGATGCCCATCGCGAACTCCAGCCCCGCCAGCCCGGATGCCGCCGCGGTGGTGCAAAGCCGCCCCAAAGCGGTGCCCGCCCAAGCTGTAATGCTATTCTCCTTTACAGCGATTCCATCCGCAATCGGCCCCAGCGCGATCACCACGCCGTCAAAGCCCTCGTCGGCAAACAGCAGGTTCGAGCCCTTGCCCAGCACCCGGCAGCGCACCCCCGCCTTTTGGCAGATGTCCAGCGCCGCCAGCAGCTGCTGTTCCTCCTGCGGCGCGGCAAACAGCGCCGCGGGCCCGCCGATCTGAAAGGTGGTGTGCCGCGCCATCGGCTCCTCGCGGGTAAATGGAACCCCCGCCTGCCGCAGCGCGGCCTCGATCCTGCTCTGCCCCTGCATCCTGGTCCTCCTGCTTCGGTTTGCTCTTTGCCTGCCCTAACCTGCTCTGGCCGCCGCGGCCTGTTAGCTCCCAATACCGGACACCCCGGGAGTGTCCAAGCCACAGATTCCATCCGTCCGCACGGGGGATATTCCCCCTCGAAAACGCCCCCTTCGGGGGCTCTTAAACCATTCTCAGGGAAACATCCCCCGCGTGGACTGCGCCCGACACGGCCCGGGCTCAGTACCCGGCCTGATCCCCGAGGCTCGCCGCCCCCACGACCCCCGCGTCGTTGCGCAGCTGGGCCGTTTTCAGGGTCACCCGCTTGTTGCTGTCGCGGGCGTACTCCTCGCGGTCGATGTACTCGCGCACCGGGGCCAGCAGGGTCTCCCCTTCCTTGGAGATGCCGCCGCCGATGCAGACGATCTCGGGCTGGAAGATGTTGACCACATTGGTCAGCCCGCAACCCACAGCGTCGGTAAAGTGTTTGACCACCTCGGTGGCGAGAGGGTCGCCCGCCCGCATGCCGTCGTAGGCGGTTTTGGCGTTGACCTTGCTCAGGTCGCCGCCCACAAGCCCCCACATCATGTTGTCCGGGTGCTGGCGCATCGCCTCGCGGGTGTCCTCGGTGAGGGCGCGGGCCGAGGCGTACTTCTCCCAGCAGCCCTTGCGCCCGCACATGCAGGGCCGCCCGTCATTAACGATGACCATGTGGCCCAATTCGGCCCCGGCGTGGTTGTAGCCCGAGAAGATCTTGCCCTCGATGATGACCCCACAGCCGATGCCGGTGCCCAGGGTGATGGCCACCGCGTACTTCGCCCCCTTGGCCGCCCCGGCGATGTACTCGCCGTAGGCGGCGGCGTTGGCGTCGTTCTCGATGTACACCCTGCAGCCCAGCAGCGCCTGCATGTTGGCGGCCAGCGGCCAGTTGTTGTAGCCGAAGTTGGCGTTGAACTCGACAATGCCCTCCGGCCCGTTGACGCTGCCCGGCGTGCCGATGCCCACCCACCTGATCTGGTCAAACGAGACGCCGCCTTTCTCCGCCACCTGGCGGCAGAGCCCGGCGATGCTCTGCTCGACCTCCTCCGAGGGCCGGGGCAGGTTGGTGTCGCAGGTGACCTTTTCGATTATTTTGAGGTTCTCGTCCACCAGCCCCGCCGTGATGGTGGTGCCGCCGAGGTCTACTCCGATGGTATACTGTTTTTGCATCTTTTATTCCTCCAGTCCCAAACGTTCCAGCAGTTCTTTGGCCGCGCTGTAGCCCATCTCCTTTTGCCGGCTGGTGATCGCGGCCGTCTCGATGATCACCGCCAGGTTGCGCCCCGGCATCACCGGGATCAGCATGCTGGGGATGCGCACCCCGAGGATATCGTAGGTGGCGCTCTCCAGCCCGGTGCGGTCGTAGTTTTTGGTCTTGTCCCAGGGCTCCAGCTCGATCACGAGGTTGACCTTTTCGCTGACCTTGACCGACCCGATGCCGAACACCCGCGCCACGTTGACGATGCCGATGCCCCGCAGCTCGATGAAATGGCGGATGTTCTCGGGCGCGGTGCCCACGATCGAGCGGTTGGACACCCGCCGCAGCTCGACCGCGTCGTCCGCGATCAGCCGGTGGCCGCGCTTGACCAGCTCGACCGCCGTCTCGCTCTTGCCCACGCCGCTGTCCCCCATGATCAGGATGCCCTCGCCGTACACCTCCACCAGCACGCCGTGGCGGGTCACGCGCGGGGCAAGCTCGACATTCAGGATGCTGATAAGGTCCCCCATCAAAGTGGAGGTCGCCTCGCCCGAGCGCAGCAGCGGCACATCGTACATCCGGGCAAAGTCGAGCATCTCGGGCAGCGGCTCGAGGTTGCGGGTCAGGATGACCACCGGCGGCTTGAGGGCAAACAGCGGCTCCACCCTCGCCCGCCGCTCGGCCGGAGGCAGCGATTCGAGATACCCATACTCCACCTTGCCGCAGATCTGGATGCGGGCGGCGTCGAAATACTCGGTGTAGCCCGCAAACAGGATGCCCGGGCGGTTGACCTCGGCCGCGTAGATCGGGATCTCATCCAGCGGCTTTGGGGCAAAGGCGGTCTCGATCTTGAGCTGGGAGGCAAGGCTGCCCAGCATCACGGAGAATTGCGGCATACATGGCTCACCCTTTCCGGCCCGCCGCGCATAGGGCAGGCGGGCCGATCATTGCTTCTATTATACTTGATACCGGGCCGAATGGCAATATTCCGCGCCCGATTCGCCCTGCTTCTCCGCGCAAAATCGCCCTGCTGCGTCTCTCCCGCGGGCCCGGCCACCCGCCCGGCCCTTTGCCCCCGATCTGCGACAGTTGTGCCCATTTTGCCGCAAAGCGGCCAACTTTTTTGCTTTTTGGGCCGCAGTTTGGTATACTAAGCATAACCACACCGGGCGGCAGCGGCGCGCCCATCCCTCAACAAAGGAGCTTTGCCTATGCGTGTTGCCATTTTTGCCGAGACCTACTACCCCTTTATCAGCGGGGTGGTGACCCATATCGAGACCCTCAAGCTCGGCCTTGAGGCCGAGGGCCACCAGGTGCTGATCGTGACCATGAGCCCCAAGGCCGAGCACCACTATATCAAGGACGGGGTGCTCTACTGCCCGGCGCTGCCGCTCAAGCGGATCTACGGCTACGGCGTGGCCAACCCGCTGAACCTGCAGCGGCTGCGGATCATCGAGGAGTTCGACCCCGACATCATCCACATCCACACTGAGTTCACGATGGGCATCTTTGGGCTGTGGGCGGCCAGGCAGCTGAAAAAGCCGGTGGTCTACACCCTGCACACCATGTACGATGATTATATGTGCTACATCTCCAAGCGGGAGAAGATCCAAAAGCTGGCCAAGCCCGGCGCGCACATGTATTTCCGCAAGATGGCCCAAAAGGCCACCGAGATCATCGGGCCCTCGCTCAAGGTGGTGGAGTATCTGCGCCGCTGCAATGTGGACCGGCACATCAACATCATCCCCAACACGGTGGATCTGTCGAACTTTTTGCCCGAAAATGTGCGCGAGAGCGATATCGACGCCGTCCGCCAGAAGCTGGGCATCCAGCCGGAGGACACCGCCCTCTGCTTTGTGGGGCGGCTGGGCATCGAAAAGAGCCTCGATGTGCTGTTCGACTATTTCGGGCGGCAGTTTGCGGGGCAGACCCAGTACAAGCTGTTCGTCATCGGCGAGGGCCCTGAGCGCAAAAACCTTGAGGCCCTGATCGAGCGGCTGGGGCTGGGCCGTCAGGTGAAGCTGCTGGGCAAGATCGACCATGACCTGCTGCCCCCCTACTACCACGCCTGCGACGCCTTTGCCACCGCCTCCCTCTCCGAGATCAACTCGATCTCGATGCTGGAGGCGATGGCCAGCGGCCTGTATGTGCTGCAGCGGCTGGATATCTACAACAAAAACCAGATCACGGTGGGGGTCAACGGCGCGCTGTACACCAACGCCGCCGAGTTTGGCGCGCTGGTCAAGGAGCAGGCCGCCCTCGACCCCGCTGCCCGGCAGCAGCGCCGCCGCAGCGTGACCGGCTCGACCCAGCAGTACGGGCGCGAGAAGTTTATCGCCGCCGTGGTCAATGTCTACGAGCGGGCGATGGCCACTTATGCCGAAAAGCACCCCCAAAAGTGAGCATGGGGGCAGAAAGCCGTCCTGTTTGTTCAGGGCGGCTTTTTGTGGGATGGCCGGTTTTGCAACCGAAAATTGCGGAATGGTTTCTGGCAAATCGCCTTTCTTTTTGCTATCCTTGAGAAAGAGGTGAGCGGAATGTCATTGAGCAAACAAATCAAAGAGCAGCGGAAAAAGAATTTGCTGTTTGCCCTGGCGATGCTCGGCGGGTATCTCATCGTCTATCTCGCCGGGCGCATCTTTGGGACGGTCAAAAAACCTGTCAGTGTCATCGGATGGCTGTTTGGGACAGACCCCCAGCAGCTCAGCTATCTGTATGGTTGGCTGCTGCACCAGCATCTTTTTTTGCTTGCTATCGCGATATCGGTGGTTGCCGCCCTGTTGGGGAAACGGATTTTTGCGTTTATGGCATGGTTTGGCTTTGCGGCAGGTCTGCTTTTGGGGGAGCTGTGCGGCAAAAACCCGGCCGGGGCGGCATACGGGCACGGGCATGACGGCTGGCTGATCTGGGGCGGGATCTTCGCCTTTTCGCTTGTGATGGGCGCGGTGCTTGAAAAACATGCAAAAGGTAAAATCGACCTGCGCTCTCCAAAGATGCGCATCTGGGCGGTACTTCTGATTTTTGGCATTTTGGCGATCGTTTTGCTTGTGCGGGCCACCATGCCTACAAGCTTTCGCTAACGAGAAAAACCACAACAAACTGTCTAAAAACAAAGCGTATGCCAAAGCAAGAGCAAATTTTTCGTCAGATGAAACAAAAAGCGCAGGCAATACTTTGTGTATTAACGAGCATTTTTGTGAAATATGACGGAAAATTTGCCGCAGTCTTTGGCGGACGCGACTTTTTAGACAGTTTGACAAAACACAACCGGGCCAAGCGGGAAAAGCATGGCCCGGTTGTGTTTTGTGGTGCTTTGGTCACAACACCCGCGCGTCACAGCGCCAGCGCACCTTTTCGCTCTGATAGAGCGTACCCGCCGCGGCCTGCCGGGCGGCGGCCGCGGCATCCAGCCCCTGCAGGTGGCTGCCAAGGAAAAAGAGGTCGTTGCCCTCGGCAAAGGTCTCGTCGGTCATCTGCTGGGCGAGGTTCACCAGCCAGGCCCGCAGAAAGGGCTCGTATTGCTCATCCCGCAGCGGGCTTTGAGCCCCCGCTTCGGTCTCGACCCGGCAGATCTCCCCCTGCACCAGTACCTCCAGCGTCAGAGCGTCTTTTTCCCAAATCGGCGTGTACACCGCACCGGCCGAGCGCAGGCTAAACGAGACCGGCCCCTCTTCCAAATCGGCCAAATTAGCCTCAGCCAATTCGCCCAAATCGGCCGGATCCGCTGTAAAGTGCAGCAGCTTCCCCTGCCCGGTCAGCAGCCGGGCCAGCTGCAGTTCGTTCTGGCCCCAGCGGTGGGCGGGCAGGCCGCCGTCATACACGGTCATCCCGTCCTCGGCCGCCGCGCCCTCGGCGAGGTCCAGCCGCAGGTTGGGCAGAAGGCCCGCCTGCTCCGGCCCGCCCAGCTGGTAGAGGTAGCAGCGGTAGCCTCCCCGCTCGCTCAACTGGCCGATGCTGAGCAGCAGCGCGTCCAGCGCGTCCGGCTGCTCGTCCAGCGCGCTGGCCGGGCAGTCGGCGAGGTAAACGGTGACATTGGGGCGGCCGGTCTCCTGCCGCTCAAGATAGGCCAGCGCTTCAAACGGGCCGCGCTGCGCCAGCCGCGGGCCGATCAGCAGCAGCTCGTTCTGGCCATAAAAAAGCTCCTCGCCGCGGCTCTGCTCGGCATTTTGCAGCGCCTCGTACACGTTCTCTCCGCTGCCTTTGACAAGCAGCGCGGCCTGCTGGGCCTCGCCCGCGTCGGCCGAGGGGTCGGTGCGCCAGCAGATGAGCCGCACCTCGCAGCCCTCCTCGTCCTCGTCCAGCACCATCGCCCGCACGATGCTTTTGGTGCCGATGCCCGCCGCGCCGCACCCGGTAACGAGCAGCCCCAGCAGCGCGCAGACGGCCAAACACGCAATCCAGCGTTTCATCGGCGTTTCCTCCAAAAGGCCACCGAGCCCAGCAGCAGCCAGAGCAGCCCCTGCTGGACAAGATAGGCGTACTGTGCGGCCGGGCAGAGCCAGAGGCAGCCAAAGACGATCAGGATCGCCGCTGCCCCGAGGGCGCTGCCCGCCGCGGAGTGCTTTGGCGGCTGCGGCCCGCGCACCAGCCAGAGGATAGCCCAGAGGTAGAGCCCGACCCGCAGAAAAAACAGCAGCAGCCAGACCGCCACATGCACCGCGTCCAGCCGCCGGAAGACCGAGACGCCCCCCAGCCGCGCGATGGTGTAGACCGGCTGGCTCTGCCGGGCCGCCGCCTGGCCCAGCACCGCCTCGCTCAGCACGGTGAGCAGGCTTTCCAGCCCAAAGCTGAGCCCAAGCAGCCAGCCGTACCCCCGGCGGGCCTCGCCCGGCTTTGCCGGGCCGCCCAGCAGCGGCAGCAGCAGGTACTCCGGCAGCAGGGCGAACCTGAGCCCAAACGCATGGGCAAACGCCCGCGCCGGCTGCGCCGCGTACAGCAGGTTTTCGGTGCGCATCTGCGGCGCGACCGAAACGGCCAGCAGCACCAGCGAACCGCCCAGCAGCGCCAGAATCAGCAGGGCCGCCCGGTCCAGCGCGCGGATGCTGCGCGCCGCGGCCGCGGCCGCCACGCCCAGCGCCAGCAGCAAAAAGCAGAGCACCGGCAGCTGCTCGGCCAGCACATGGTTGTAAAACCGCAGGCACTGGGCCAGCTCCATCCCGGCCGAGAGCAGCAGCGCCGCCGCAAGCAGCAGGCTGAACCAAACCGGCCGCTGCCGCCGCGCCGCCGCGCCCGCGTAGAGTGAGAGCAGCGCCCAGAGGCAGGGCGCGGCCGCAAGGGCGGCCAGCAGGGCGCTCTGGGCGGTGGGCTGCTCGGCCGGCTGGCCAAAGGGGCGGATGAAGCTGCCGGTTAAAGCCGCGGCGAGCAGCAGGGGCAATAATACGGTTGTCCGTCTTTTTTTCGCTTCAGTCATCCGCACCCTCCCCGCCCGGCAGGTCATCGATCGCAAAGGGGGTCCGGGCCAGGCTCTTCCAGGGGGCGCGCAGGATGCCGTCCCGCACGCTGCCCCAGCCAAAGGGGGCCAGCGGCGAGGTGTAAGGCAGCCCGAACGACTCCATGCCGCAGATCGAGAGCAGCATCACCACAAACAGCGCCACCACCCCCGCGGGCCCGAGCATGCCGCCCGCAAAGACAAACAGGATGCGCAGCACGGTGACCGGCTCGTACAAAGATGGCAGCACAAAGGTGCAGATGCTGGTGAGCGCCGCGATAATCAGCACCGGGGTGCTGAGGATGCCCGCCCCCACCGCGGCGTCCCCCACGATGAGGGCCGCCACCAGGCTGACGCTGTGCCCGATGGGCTTGGGCAGCCGCAGCCCGGCCTCCCGGATGATCTCGAGCAGCAGGATCACCAGAACCATCTCTAAAAAGAGCGGCCAGGGGGTCGCCCGCTCGGCCGCCGCGATCTTATAGAGCAGCTGTGGCGGCAAAAGCTCCGGGGTGTACTGCACCGCGCAGACAAACCCGCCCGGCAGCCCCACCGCCAGCGCAAAGGCCAGGTACTTGAGCAGCCGGATAAAGCTGCAAAAATAGGCCTTGGAGGCGTAGTCATCAAGGCTTTGGAAGTGCTCGGTAAAAAAATAGGGCAGGATCATCGCAAAGGGGCTGCCGTTGACCAGCACCACTATCTTGCCCTCGCAGAGCTTGGCGCAGGCGGTGGCCGGGCGCTCGGTGTAGCCCACCTCGCTGAACAGGCCCGCCCCGCTGCCATGCAAAAAGGGGGCGAGGTAGCCGCTGTCCAGCAGCAGGGGCAGCCGGGCATGCTGCAATTTTTTGCGCACCATCGCCACAAGCGCCGGGCTGGCGAGGGTCTTGTCATAGCACAGCACCACCTCGGTGGCGGTGCGCTCGCCGAGGGCGAGCAGCTCGATGGCGAGGCTGTCGGTGCGGATCAGCCGCCGCAGCAGGCTGACATTGACCCGCAAAAGGTCGGTAAACCCCTCGCGGGAGCCGCGGATGTTCCCCTCGCCCGAGGGCTCCTGCACCGAGCGGGCCTGCATGTTCTGGGTGGAAAGGGCAATCGCTTTACAGCTTCCGTCGATCAGCAGCACGGTCATCCCGGCGGTCATCCGGCGGACAAGTTCGTCCAGATCGGCCACCTCGCCGCTCTCGGCGGGAATGTCGCTCTGGTGCAGGATCCTTTGATAGAGCTGCCAGCCGTTTTGCACCTTCTCCTCCGGGCGGCTCATCGCGTCCAGCAGGATCACCCAGAGCTTTTCGGTGCTGGAGAGCCCGTCAAACATGCAGGCGGCGCACTCCACCCCCTGGATGGACAGCTTTTTGGTATAAAGGTCCATCGAGCTGCCAAACATCCCCTGCAGATCGTCCAGATTCTCCTCGAGCCTTGTGCTCAGCGGCTTTGGCACGGCAGATCCCCCCTTTTTTCAAGGGATAGTATGCCTGCCCGGACCAAATTGTATGCAAAGGGGGCCGCCGCCATGCCTGTGATCCTGCTGCGGACGCTGCTCGTTTACCTCACTACCATCGGGGCCATGCGGCTGATGGGCAAGCGCCAGCTGGGCGAACTGCAGCCCTCCGAGCTGGTGACCACCATTTTGATCTCGAACCTCGCCTCGATCTCGATCGAGGCTCCCGAGCTGCCGCTGACCGCGAGCTTAGTGCCGGTGCTGCTGATCGCGGCGCTCGAACTGCTCTTTTCGGCCCTCAGCTTCCGGGTGGGCAGCATTGCCCGGCTGCTGGCGGGCAAACCGATGATCATCATCCGGGACGGCCAGGTCGATCAGGACACCCTGCGCGAGACCCGCATCACCATGAACGACCTGCTCGAAGCGCTGCGCGGCAAGGACATCTTCGACCTCTCGGAGGTGGCCTACGCGGTGGTGGAGACCAACGGCTCTTTGAGCGTCTGCAAGGCGTGGCAGCACGAGATGGCCACCCGGAAGGATCTCTCGCTGCCCCGCCCTGCCGCCCAAAAGCCCAAACTGCCGCTGGTGATCGACGGACAGATCGCGGCCGAAAACCTGGCCTTTTGCGGCAAAAGTGAGGAATGGGTCACCAAAATTTTGCGCCAAAAAAAGATACCCCTCGCCCGCACCCTGCTGCTGCTGGGTGACGACACCGAGGAGTATCAGTTGATCGAAAAATAAGGCGATATCCCATTGCAAGTGCGGGCCAAACCACGGCCCGCACCGCCCGCCGCCGCGGCCAAAAGCCGGGCCGGGCGGCGGCAAAACATCCAGAAGGGAGATAACCCACCATGCGGCGGATCTACGCGGCCTTCGGCATCCTTGCGCTGATTCTGGCACTGACCGTGTACAGCAGCCATCTGGTGCACAGCACCACCGAAGCCCTCTGCGGCCAGCTGAGCCAGATCGAGCAGGCCTGCGCGGCGGGCCGGTACGAGGCCGCCCGCGCCGGGGTGCGGCAGCTGACAAGCTTCTACACCCGGCAGGAGCCAAAGCTGGCCCTTTTTATCAAGCGGGATTTTCTCAGCGCCGCCTCGGGCGCGCTGGCCGGGCTGGAGGCCTATGTCAGCGAGGCATCCCTGCCCGACCTGCAGAGCGAGCTGCACAAGGCCCACACTCAGATCGAGGCGATCGAGGGGTTATTTTTCGGGGTGCTGTGAGCGGCTGTCCAGCAGCTCCTTCAGCTCGTCCATAAAGGTGTTGATGTCGCTGAACTGGCGATACACCGAGGCAAACCGAACATAGGCCACCTCGTCGATGCTTTTCAGCTGCTGCATGGCCAGCTCCCCGATCTCAAGCGAGGTAACCTCCCGCTCGTAGGAGTTCAGCACCGTCTGCTCGATCTCGTTCACCGCCTGCTCAAGCATCTGGTAGCTCACCGGCCGCTTTTCGCAGGCTCGGAGCATCCCGGCCAGCAGCTTCTGCCGGTCAAACGCCTCGCGGGAGTGATCCTTTTTGATCACCATCACCGGCACCGTCTCGACGATCTCATAGGTGGTAAACCGCCTGGAGCAGGAGAGGCACTCCCGCCGCCGACGGATCTTCTCGCCGTCCTCCGTAGGGCGGGAGTCGATCACCTTGGACTCCAGTTCTCCGCAATAGGGGCACTTCATGGCTGCTCCTCCTCACTGTATCACTTCGCGGCAGCCCCGCGCAAGCCGTCCGGCGGCCTTTTGGGCGGGTCTGCCTTTTTCAACGCATGTTATACAAAGCATATTACAAAAACCATCACGCAAGGCTCTGCTGGATCTTCTGCACCGCAAGCATCGCCTCGCGCAGCTCGTCCGGCTGGCCAAAATCGCCGCGGTAGAGCTCGATCACCGCGCTGCCGGCAAAGCCGCCGTCCCGCAGTGTCCGCAGCAGCCGCGCAAAGTCGAAGCTGCCCCGGCCGGGCGGCACACAGCTGCTGCCCTCGGTCTCGTCGCTGAGGTGCAGGTGGCAGATATTTTCCGGCCCCATCGCATCGACAATCGCAAAGGGGTCCGCCCCGGCCCGGCGGGCCTGCTTGAGGTCCAGCACAAACCGCACCGGCCGCCCGGCGTACTCGCGCAGCTGCCGCAGCGCCTCGGGCTGGCCGCACTGGCAGCGCTCGACATTCTCCTGCGCGAGGGTCAC
>DKVN01000154.1:4525-6101 GCA_002491225.1 Faecalibacterium sp. UBA7177 | reverse complement strand
TACCGGGTAAAAAAGAGGAACGGCTCGAGCCCGCAGGTAAAGGGATGCACCGACACCACCGGGATGCCCGCCTCCTCGCGGGCGCGGCAGAGGGCATCGAGGTAAGGCGGATCCCACTCCCGGAAGGTGTTGAGGAAGATCTCGGCGCAGCCCGGGCGCATCGCGAGGGTCTGGCGCAGGCTTTCGAGGGTGTCCTGCGGGTAGAGGCAGGCGGTCGAGATGCCGCAGAGCATGGGGCTTCCTCCTTCCCGGTTTGTTTTCAGGCCGCGTTTTTGCCCGCGCGGCCCGGGGCCGGGCGCAGGGTCAGCGGCAGCCATCAAAAAAAGCGGCAGGGGCCGCGGCGCAAGATGTTCGCCGCGGCCCTGCTGCCCTGTGTTCAGGACGCTTTTTTGCTCTTTTTGCGCTCGTTCCACAGCACCCACAGCGAGGTGGTGACAAAGAGCGAGGTGTAAAGGCCCGAGATCATGCCGACCATCAGGGGCAGCACAAAGGTAAAGATGCTGTCCAGCCCAAACACCACCGCCACCACGCAGACGGTAAACAGCGCGAGGCAGGTAGTGACCGTCGTGTTGACCGAGCGGCGCAGGCTCTGGTTGACGCTGAGGTTGACCAGCTGGTCAAAGGGCATCTTGTTCTCGTAGAGGCCGCGGTTCTCGCGGATGCGGTCATACATGACCACCGTGTCGTTGATCGAGTAGCCCAGAATGGTCAGCATCGCGGCGATAAAGTTGCCGTTGAGCGGGATGCGCAGCACCACAAAGACGCCGAACACCACGATCAGGTCGTTGATCAGGGCGATCACCGCCATCACACCGGCGGGCAGGCCGCCGATCTTGCGGAAACGGACCCCGATATAAATCAGGATCAGCACGATCGCCGCCAGCACCGCCACCATGCTCTTGCGCAAAAATTCCCCGCCGATGGTCGGGTTGACATTGCTGATCGAGAGCTGGGCAAAGGCGTTATCGGGGTACTGCTCGGCAAGGCCGGTCATCAGGGCATCGAGCTCCTCGGTGCTCACCGTGTCCATGCCCGGCAGGGTGAGGGTGAGCGAGTGCTCGCCGGTGGCGACATTCTCGCCGGTCTGGATCGAGACGCCGCTGCCCACCGTCTGCTCCACCAGGCTGCCGATGCCGGCGAGATCCGCCTCGCCCTCGTAGCCGAGGGTGATCATGGCGCCGCCCTTGAACTGGATGTCCATCGAGACGCCCAGCACCAGGCTGCAAACCAGCACCAGCGCGATGATGACGCCGGAAACGCCCAGCAGCTTTTTGCGGTTCTTGATGATCTCATACTTCGCGGTCTGCCGGGGATCCGTCTCGGGCTTGCCAAGCTGCTTCGGCCCACCGTAGAGCCAGGGATTGCGCAGCGCCTTGACGCGGGAAGCGCCCCGGATCAGCACCCGGCTGCAGAACACCCCGAAGACAAAGTTGCAGAGCACGCCCACCAGCAGGGTGCAGCCGAAGGAGTAAATGGTGCCCGCAGTCGAGGGGCCAAACCAGCGGAACAGCAGGGTGAAGAGTTTCGCGGCCCAGCCGTCAGTGGGGCCAAACGCGCCCATCAGCACCACGGCCAC
>DKVN01000154.1:3510-4205 GCA_002491225.1 Faecalibacterium sp. UBA7177 | reverse complement strand
GCGCTCAGCGCGCCGTCCAGCGTTTTGCCCGCGTTCAGTTCCTCCTTGATGCGCTCGGCCGTGATGACGTTGGCATCGACGCCCATGCCGATGGCGAGGATGATGCCCGCGATGCCCGGCAGGGTCAACGTAAAGCTGTTAAAGACCGGGAAGTACCCGGACATGACGGCCAGGGTGGCCGCCACCTGGCCCAGCAGGGCCACGCAGGCCAGCAGGCCGGGCAGCCGGTAGAAGGCCAGCATATACACCAGCACCAGCACAAAGGCGATCACGCCCGCCAGCACCATCGCCTCAAGGCTGCGGGAGCCAAGGCTGGGGCTGATGGTGCTGTAGCTCTCGGCCGAGAGGGCAAAGGGCAGCGCGCCGGAGTTGATCTGGTTGGCCAGGGTGATGACACTCTCCTGGGTAAAGTTGCCGCTGATGACAGCCTGCCCATCGGTGATGGCGCTCTGCACCGTGGCGGTGCTGATGCAGCTGTCGTCCAGCCAGATGCTGATGGTGCCGTTGGTGCCCACCAGCTCGGTGGTGGCATCGGCAAAGGCCTGGCGGCCGCTGTCCTCAAAGCGCAGCGCAACGTAGTATTCGGCGCTGCCGGTCTGGCTCAGCTGCCCGTACATCGGGCTGGCCGAGGCCACGTCCGCGCCGTCCAGGATCAGCTCGCCGTCCGCGGCGCTCCCCTTGCGGAAGGTCATATA
>DKVN01000154.1:986-3192 GCA_002491225.1 Faecalibacterium sp. UBA7177 | reverse complement strand
ATGCGGTCCTTGTTGTAGTCGATATAGACCTCGCTGTCGGTGATGTTCAGGTTGACCAGCCGCTGCTGGATCACCGTCTCGGCGGCGTCCATCTGCTCGTCGGTGGCGTCGTAGCCGTCCGCCGGCATAAAGGTCACGTCCACGCCGCCCCGGATGTCGATGCCGAAGCGGATGTCCTGCGCACCCTTGATCCAGGTGGTCGTCGTGTCCCCGTACTGGGAGTAAACACCGAAGAACGCCGTGTACGCAAACACAAAGATGGCGATCAGCAGCACCAGTGCGGAGAGCTTCCATGCTCTGCCTTTTTTCTTCATCTTGGAACCTCCAAACCACACCCACGGCCGCCTTGCAGCCGCCCTGGGCGGTCTTTTTTATCATCAGGCTCGTCCGGCCCGGCGTTTTTTTGCCCGGCCGGATGAGCCTTGAGGCTTTTTTGTCGCTTGCGCTGTCTTTTTAGAAATATCCGCCCGCCGTTACGAGGCCCGCCCCAGCAGCAGCTCCACCGTGGCGAGCTTTGCGCAGATGCACAGCAGCTTTGCCGCGGTGCCCAGCTCCTGCAGGCTCGGGTAGGTGGGCGCGATGCGCAGGTGGCGGTCCTGCGGGTCGAGCCCGTAGGGATAGGCCGCACCCGCGGCGGTCAGCACCACGCCGCACTCCTTGCACAGCTGCACCGTGCGCCTGGCGCAGCCGTCCTGCAGATAGAGGCTGATGAAATAGCCGCCCTTGGGGTCGGTCCAGCGGGCGATCGGCCCGCAGCCGGAAAATTCTTCCCGGAAGGTGTCCTTCACCAGCCGGAACTTGGGCTGTAAGATCGCCCGATGCTTTTTCATGTGCTCGAGCACGCCGGCCTTGTTCTTGAGGTACTGCACATGCCGCAGCTGGTTCATCTTGTCGTAGCTGATCAGCATGGGGGTCATGTTTTTGGTGATGTAGCGCACATTGTGTTCGCTTGCGCCCACCGCCGCCACCCCCGCGCCGGGATAGGTGATCTTGCTGGTGGAGCAGAACATCACCGGGCGGTCCGGGCAGCCGGCCTTTTTGCACTCCTCGAGGATGTTGGCGGTCTCGAAGATCTCGTCGGTCAAATGGTGGACACAGTAGGCATCGTCCCACATGATCTTGAAGTCGGGCGCGGCGGTCTCCATCTGGGCCAGGCGGCGCACCGTCTCATCGCTGTAGACATTGCCGTCCGGGTTGGAGTAGACCGGCACGCACCAGATGCCCTTGATGCTCTCGTCCTGTTTGACCAGCTGCTCAACGAGGTCCATGTCCGGGCCATCCTCCTTCATGGGGATGGAAAGCATCTGGAAGCCGAAATACTCGGTGACCCGAAAGTGCCGGTCATACCCCGGCACCGGGCAGAGGAACTTGATGTTGTTGCAAAAGCGCCAGGGCCGGATGCTGTCGGCCCAACCGGCGCGCCAGCCCAGGTCGATGAGGTAGTACATCATCGAGAGGGAGGAGTTTCCGCAGACGATCACCTCGCCGGCATCCAGCCCAAACAGCTCGGCAAAAAAGCGCCGGGCCTCGGGCATGCCCTCCAGCAGGCCGTAGTTGCGGGCGTCCACCCCGTCCTCGCCGATGTAGTCGTCCATGTGCAGCATCTCCTTGGAGAGATCCAGCTGCTCCGGGCAGGGCTTGCCGCGGGACATATCCAATTTGAGCCCCATCGCCTTGTATCGGTCGTACTCTGACCGGAGCGCCTGCTGCTCGTTCAGCAGATCGTCCCGGCTCATGGCAAAGTAATCCGCCATCGGTCCTTCCCTCTTTCCCCTGTTCTGTGTTCCCACTCTATGCTTCGCCCATTCGGCCTGCGGCCTGTTTGCGGGTTCCCACTCCCGCGGCCCGGCACGGCCCTTATCCGGCTGCGCCGCGAATAGGCGTACCTGTTTATTATAATATAAACAGTTTCAAGAAACAAGCCCACATCGGCCCCAAAATCCTGCGAAAACCCAATTTTTGGCCAAAAACGCCGCGATGCACACAGCATTTTGTGCCATGCGCACCGCGGCAGGGGGCAAAATCAGCCCTCGGTCTCCTCTTTTTTGGCGGCCTTACCCCTGGGGCGGCCCCGGCGGGGCTTTGCGGGCTGCTCCGGCCCGGCCCCGGCGGCAGCAGCGGCGGCCGCTGCCCGATCCCGCCGCAGCACCGGGCCGAGGTACTGGCCGGTGTAGGAGGCGGGGTTTTCGGCCACCTCCTCGGGGGT
>DKVN01000154.1:0-626 GCA_002491225.1 Faecalibacterium sp. UBA7177 | reverse complement strand
ATGTCGAGGTTGTGCTCGATGACCACCACCGTGTTGCCCGCGTCCACCAACTTGTCCAGCACCTCGATCAGCCGGTGCACATCGGCCACATGCAGGCCGGTGGTAGGCTCGTCGAGGATATAGACGGTCTGGCCGGTGCCGCGCCGGGCCAGCTCGAGCGCCAGCTTGACCCGCTGCGCCTCGCCGCCCGAGAGGGTGGTCGCGCTCTGCCCCAGCTGGATATAGCCGAGGCCCACGTCCAGCAGGGTCTGCAGCTTGCGGGAGATGCGGGGGTCGTTGGCAAAAAAGGTGCAGGCCTCCTCCACCGTCATGTTCAATACATCCGAGATGTTCTTTTCCTTATAATGCACCTCGAGGGTCTCCCGGTTGTAGCGGGCCCCCTTGCAGACCTCGCAGGGCACGAAGATGTCCGGCAGAAAGTGCATCTCGATCTGCACGATGCCGTCCCCCTCGCAGGCCTCGCACCGGCCGCCCTTGACATTGAAGCTGAACCGCCCCGGCCCGTAGCCCCGCATCCTGGCGTCCTGGGTTTGGGCAAAGAGGTTGCGGATATCGGTAAACACCCCGGTGTAGGTGGCGGGGTTGGAGCGCGGGGTGCGCCCGATGGGGGCCTGGTCGATGCCGAT
>DKVN01000112.1:38664-40130 GCA_002491225.1 Faecalibacterium sp. UBA7177 | reverse complement strand
GTCAGCATCGAGACCCCCGCCTTGGAGACGCAGTACTCGCCCCGGCTGGTGCTGGAGACCACCGCGCTGCAGCTGGAGATGTTGACAATGACCCCCTTGCGGCCGTCGAGCGGCTGCTGCGCGATCATCTGCTTTGCCACGGCCTGGGTGAGGAACATGTTGCCCTTGGTGTTGATGCCGACCACCCGGTCAAAGCTCTCCTCGGTCATCTCGAGCAGGTCGGCCCGCACCTTTGGGGCCACCCCCGCATTGTTGATGAGCGCGTCGATGCGGCCAAAGGCGCGCACCGCTTCCTCTACAATGCGCAGCCGGTCATCGTGATCCCCGATGTTGGCCTGCACGTAGGCGCACTCGATGCCAAGGGCGGTGAGCTTGTCCAGCGCGGGCTGGTTTTTTTCCTGCGGGCCGGTGGCCACCATCACGATGTTATACCCGTCCAGCCCCAGCTGCCGGGCGATGGCAAAGCCGATGCCCCGGCTTGCCCCGGTGACAACAGCGGTCTTTTTCATACAGAATCCTCCTCTTTGGTGGGACGCGCGGCGGCCCGATCACGGCCGCACCACGACCTTGATGCTGCCCGCGGCCGGGTCGAGTGCCGTTTCCAGCGCCTTCTGCAGTTCATCGAGCGGGAAGGTATGGGTCACGAAGATCTCCATCGGCAGGTCCTGCGCCGCCGCGAGCGCGATGGGGAAATCCCAGCAGTAGCCCTGTGCGCCCTGGACATGCAGCTCGCGGGTGAGCAGGGTGCCCATGGGGAAATGCTCCATCGGCTTTTCGTAGATGCCGACCACCGTGCAGGTGCCGTTTTTCTTGAGCGCGTCGAGCGCCTGCACAAAGCAGACCTCCCGCCCCACGCACTCGAAGCTCTTGTCCACTCCCCTGCCGCCGGTGAGCCGGGCCAGCTCGGCCGCGAGGTCCTGCTTGCCGGTGTTGATGGCGGCGGTTGCGCCCACCTTGAGGGCGGCCTCGAGGCGCTTGTCCGACAGATCGGTGATGATGACCTGCGCGGCCCCGCTGCGGCGGCAGATGGCGGCGGTCATCATGCCGATCGCGCCCGCGCCGATGATCAGCACGCTCTCGCCCAGGGCCACCTGCGCGCGGCGCACCGCGTGGGTGGCCACCGAGAGCGGCTCGATCAGCGCGCCCACCTCATAGCTCATGCCGGCGGGCAGCTGGTAGACATAGGGGGCCTTGACCACCACATAGTCGGCCATGGCCCCATTGCCCAGCCGGTAGGTGAAGGAGATGTGCTCACAGTAGGAGTAGTTGCCGTGGCGGCAGGCGTCGCACCTGCCGCAGACGATGCAGGGCTCGACCGTGACCCGCGCCCCCACCGCGACGGTATCCACCGCGCTGCCCACGGCGGCCACGTCGCCGGAAAACTCGTGCCCGATGGTGACCGGCAGCGGCGCGGAGGGGTGCAGCCCGCGCGCGATGTGCAGGTCGCTGCCGCAGATGGCGCTGGC
>DKVN01000112.1:20618-38347 GCA_002491225.1 Faecalibacterium sp. UBA7177 | reverse complement strand
AAATGGGTCTTGAACGGCTCGTAGACCTCGCCGACCCGGTTTTGCAGCGGAAATGTAAGTTCGGACATGTTCTTGTTGCTTCCTTTCCCAAAGCCCTTTCGGGCCAGGCCGAAAGGGGTCAAAGCAGATGGTTTTGAAGCGGTCCTTTTCAGCGGGCTGCCGAAGCGGGCTGCCCGGCGCGGTCGAAAAAGCTTTGCAGATAGCGCAGCCCGGCCAGGGCCAGCTCGTCCGGGGGATCGAGCACCTGCACCCAGCTGCTGTCCAGCCCGCCGGGCGCAAAGGTCTCCATCGTGATATGCCCGGCGTAGCCGTACCGCATCAGCAGCCCCAGCACCGCCTCCCAGGGGACGATGCCCTGCCCCGGCGCGCCGCGGTTGTTGGCGCAGGCGTGGAAATGGTTGACCCGGCCGCTTTTGAGCGAGAGCTCCAGCGCGGTGAGCAGGTCCTTTTCCTCAAGGCAGGCGTGGAAGGTGTCGAAATGCAGGCCCACGTTCTCTTCGCCGATCTCGTCGATCATCCGCAGTACCTGCGCCGCGGTGTTGCAGACGCTGGTGCGGTAGCGGTGCAGCGGCTCGAGCGAGAGGGCCATGCCGCACTCCCGGGCCCGGCGGGCGAGCTCCCGCAGGCCGGTCACGGCCAGCTCCCACTCGCGCTTTGCGTCCTCCTCGCTCAGGTGGTGGCGCTTGCCGCCGCCCGCGTAGAGCGGCCCGCAGAAGACCGACGCGCCCACCGCCTCGCCGGTTTTCAGGCAGGTGGTCAGGTAGTCCATGGTGGCGGCGCGCACGGCGGGGTCAAAGTTCGAGAGGTCCCGCCCGGGGCCCAGCGCGGCGCAGAGGGTGACCGCAAGGCCGGTTTCGGCCAGCTCCCCGGCCAGCCCCGCCGGCAGCTCGGGCACGGTCATGGGCAGCTCGATGGCGGTAAAGCCCATCCGGGCGGCGCGCCGCGGCAGGCCGAGACAGTCCGGCCCCAGGCCGGGGCACCAGTTCCAGAGGTTGATCCCAAGCGGATTCAAAGCAAAAGCCTCCTTTTGTGCCGCCCATTCTGCCGCGCACCGCGGGGCAGCCCTGTGCGGCGGCCCCGCTCCCCTTTCAGTTGGTCGACTGGCGGACGATCAGGTCCACGTCCAGCACGGTGCGGGCGGGGGGCGGCAGCTCGCCGTGTTTGTCCTTATAGAGGATCTGGCGGATCAGGCACTTGGCGGCCGCCGCGCCCAACTCGTGCAGCGGCTGCGAGATGGTCGAGAGCGGCGGCTCGATCATGGAGGAAAGGCTGACGTTATCAAACCCCAGCACCGAGACATCCTGCGGGATGCGCACCCCCAGGTCGTGCAGCGCGTGCATGATGACAAAGGCCTTGGGGTCGCTCATCGCAAAAAAGGCGTCGGGCGGGTCTGGCAGGGCCATCGCCTCGCGGGTCATCTGGTAAAAGCTGTCGTTGCCGCCCATCTCGCGCAGCACCAGCCGCTCGTCGTAGGCAACGCCCGCGTCCTGCAATGCCTGGCAGTAGCCGCGGTACCGCTCGCGGTAGAGGTACAGCTCCTCGTCGCCGTAGGCCAGCGCGATCCGGCGGCTGCCGCAGCGCAGCAGGTACCGGGTGGCGGTGTAGGCGCCCTGAAAATTGTCCACCGCCACCGTGTCCACCTGGCCGAGGTCCTCCTCGGTAAAGCGGTTGACCAGCACCGCCGGGAAGCCCTCCTTGCGCAGCGCGCGGGCGCTGCCGTTGCGGCCGTTGCCGCTGCAGAGGACAAACCCGTCGATGAGCCGCGTTTTCATCTTTTCAATGTAAGTCCGCTCGATCTCGGCGTCCTCGTCGGTGTTGCAGAGCACCACCGTAAACCCGTTTTTGCGGGCGACGTCCTCGACCCCGCGGCTGATGGGGGGAAAGATCAGGTTGTCGATGCTGGGCAGCATCAGGCAGATGGTGTTGCTGCGCCCCAGCTTGAGGCTCTTGGCCAGCACGTTGGGCTGGTAGCGGGTCTGCTCCACCATTGCCAGCACCTTTTGCCGGGTGGCCTCGTTGACATAGCTCTTGCCGTTGACCACCCGCGACACGGTGCTGGGCGAAACCCCCACCGCCTCGGCGATCTCTTTCAAACCTGCCATAAAAAGCGCTCCTTTGTGAAAAATTGGGCCGCACCTCCCCCTTGGTGCGGGGAAGCGGAAAAGCCCATCGGGCAAAGGCCCCGCCCGCCTTGCCAGCAAGGCGGGGCCGTACTCGGTTCTGGTTCACGCGGCGCGCGGTTCAGGGCAGGAAAGGAGTCTGCCTGCGGGGACGGGCCTGCTCAGTCCCTGTCCCAATAGACGGTCGCGCCGCGGTGGGCGCTGGTGCAGTGCTTGCGGTAGAGCTGCAGCCAGCCGGAGGCCGGTTTGACCAGCGGCTTCCACCCGGCCCTGCGGCGGGCGAACTCCTCGTCCGAAACGTCCACCGTCAGGGTGCGCGCCTCGATGTCGATGTGGATCACATCACCGTTCTGGATCAGGGCCAGGTTGCCGCCCTCGTAGGCCTCGGGGCTGACATGCCCGATGGCAAGCCCGCCGGTCGCGCCGGAAAAGCGCCCGTCCGAGACCAGCGCGATCTTCGCGCCCAGCCCCTTGCCCAGCACGGCGGCCATAAAGGTCTCCATATGGGGCATGCCGGGGCTGCCCTTGGGGCCCTCGTACCGGATGATGACCACGTCCCCCGCCACGATCTCGTCCTTGAGGATGGCGTGCCAGGCGTCGTCCTGGCTCTCGTAGACCCTGGCGGGGCCGGTAAACTTCCAGGCGGCGGGGTCCACCGCGCTGAACTTGACGATGGCGCTGTCGGTGCCGATGTTGCCGTGCAGCACCGCAAGGCCGCCCTGCTCGTGGATGGGGCTTGCCACCGGATGGATCACCTCGTGGTCGACCTTGTCCACCGTGGCCGCCTTGTCGCCCAGGGTGCCGAAGAGGCCGGGGGTGGCGGGGTCCAGCTTGCCGCCCTCGATCATCTCCCTGACCACGCCGGGCAGGCCGCCCGCGGCCTCAAACTCCTCCATCGTGTAGGTGGGGTGGTTGGGGTAGATGGTGCTGATGCAGGGCACCTCGCGGCTGATGCGGTCGAAGGTCTCGGGGGTGATGTCAAACCCGGCCTGCCGGGCGATGGCCGGGATGTGCAGCATGCTGTTGGTGCTGCCGCCGGTGGCCATCATGTAGCGCACCACGTTTTCGAGGCTCTGCTGGCTGATGAAATCGAGCGGGCGGACATCGTCCTTCCAGGCCTGCATGATCTGCCGGGCCGCGGTGCGGGCCAGCTCGTGCCATTTGGGGCTCTGGCTGCGGGTGCTGCCGTTGCCGTGGGGCGAGAGGCCCAGGATCTCGGCCATCGAGCTCATGGTGTTGGCGGTGCCCATAAAGGGGCAGGCGCCGGGGGTGGGGCAGGCGTTGCGCACCACGCCCTTGTAATCCTCGCGGGAGATGCTGCCCTCCACATAGGCGGCATAGGCCTGCTTGGTGTGGGTCAGGGTCAGCATCCGGCCCTTGTAATGGCCGGCGGCCATGTACCCGCCGGTGAACATCACGGTCGGGATGTTCACCCGCAGCGCGCCCATCACCATGCCGGGCACCACCTTGTCACAGGTGGCCATCATCACCATGCCCTCCAGCATGTTCAGCTCGGCCACCGTCTCCACCTCGCTCGAGACGAGGTCCCGGGTGGGCAGGGTGTAGCGGTCGCCGGGGGTGTTGCTGCAGATGCCGTCGCAGATGCCGGTGATGGGCAGCTCGAGCGCCAGCCCGCCGGCCGCGTAGATCTCCTCCTTCATCTCGGCGATCAGGGCTTTGTCAAAGGGGAAATGCCCCGGGTTCATCTCGTTCCAGGTGTTGACCAGACCGATGATCGGGCGCTTGACGTCCTCCTCGCTGACCCCCATCGCATACAGCAGGGTGTTGCGGTGGTCGAGGGATTCCTCGTTCCAGCTGCGGATCTTTTCTTGGGACATCCATGTAGCCTCTTTTCTTATCGTAGTCTTTTTGTGGCATGCTTTGCAAGTGTTTGCAAGGATTTTCTGAAAAAACTTGCAGAATGGGGTCGGTTTTCAAAGAGAGCCCCGCGCGGACTGCGCGGTTTTTTCGCGGCTCAGCCGCCGAGGTAGGCCTTGCGCACATCGTCCGATTCCAGCAGCTCGCTGCCGGTGCCGGACAGGCTGATCCTTCCGTTTTCGAGCACATAGGCGTAATCGCAGATGCCCAGCGCCTTTTTGGCGTTCTGCTCCACCAGCAGCACCGTGATGCCCCGCTCGCGGATCTGGCGGATCAGGTCGTAGATCTGATCCACAATGATCGGCGCGAGGCCCATCGAGGGCTCGTCCAGCAGCAGGATCTTGGGGCGGCTCATCAGCCCGCGCGCCACCGCCAGCATCTGCTGTTCGCCACCCGAGAAGGTCCCGGCGAACTGATCCTCGCGCTCTTTCAGGCGGGGGAAGAGCTTGTACTGCTCCTCGAGGTCCTTTTCGAGGTCCTTGCCCTTGAAGAGGTAGCCGCCCACCAGCAGGTTGTCCCGCACGGTCAGGCCGGAAAAGCACTTGCGCCCCTCCGGCACATGCACGACCCCTTTGGCGACGATCCTGCTCGGCTTTTTGGGCAGCTCCTCGCCCTCGAACAGGATGCTGCCGCTCTGCGGCCTGACCAGCCCGGAGATGGTGCGCAGCAGGGTGGTTTTGCCCGCGCCGTTCGCCCCGATGATCGAGACGATCTGCCCCTTTTGCACCTCGACGCTCACGCCGCGCAGCGCCTCCACATGCCCATAGCTGACGGCAAGGTCGGTTACTTTCAGCATTGCTTCCATCAGTCAATCCTCCTTGCCCAGATAGGCCTCGATCACCTCGGGGTTATGCTGCACCTCTTCGGGGGTGCCCACCGCGATCGTCTTGCCGAAGTTCTGCACATGGATCAGGTGCGAGATGCTCATCACCAGTTCGAGCCGGTGCTCGATCAAAAGGATGCCGAACCCGATCTCTTTGGAGATGCGCTGGATCAGTTCCATCAACTCGCCCACCTCGGTGGGGTTGAGCCCGGCGGCCGGTTCGTCCAGCAGCAGGATCTTGGGTTCACACATCAGCGCGCGGGCGATCTCGATGCGGCGCTGCATGCCGTAGGAGAGGTTTTCGGGCCGCTCGCTGAGATAGTCCTTCATGCCAACGATCTCGAGGTATTTTTCGCACAGCTGGCGGCCGCGCTTTTCCTCGGCGCGGCGGGTGGGGGTGGGCAGCAGCCCGCCCAGCACGCTGTACCGGCTTTGGGGGTCGAACGCGCACATGACGTTCTCCTCCACCGTAAGCCCCTTGAAGAGCCGGATGTTCTGGAAGGTGCGGCCCATGCCCAGCCGGGTGATCCTGTGCTGCTCCATCTGGGTGATGTCGGTGCCGTTTAGCAGCACGGTGCCCTGTTCGGGGGTGTACACCCCCGAGATGGCGTTGAAGATGGTGGTTTTGCCCGCGCCGTTGGGGCCGATGATGCCGTGGATCTCGCCCCGCTCGGCCTCGAGCGAAAAGTCCTGGATGGCCTTGACGCCGCCAAAGCTCTTGTAGATGTGTTTGACCTCAAGCAGTGCCATTTACCGCGCCTCCTTTTGCTTTTTGCTCAGCGCGCGCCGGATGTTGGCCGGGATGGCGCGAAGGTTGCGGGGGGTCAGCTCCCACTCGCCCAGCAGGCCGGAGGGGCGGAAGTTGATGATGAGCAGCACCAGCACCGCGTAGATCACATAGCGGTAGTTCTGCAGCCCGCGCAGCAGCTGGGGCAGCGCGCTGAGGATAAAGGCGCCGAGGGTCGAGCCGGTGAGGCTGTTGACCCCGCCAAAGAAGACCATGATGACCCAGTCGGCGCTGCGCTTCCAGCCAAAGCCGGAGGGGTCGACATAGGACATGTAGAAGGCGTACAGGCAGCCGGAGTAGCTGGTCAGCGCCACGCTGAGCAGAAAGGCGATCATCTTGATGCGGGTCACATCGATGCCCATCGCGCGGGCGGCCAGCTCGTCGCCCCGCAGCGCGATGCACTGGCGGCCGTACTTGCTGGTTTTGAAAAAGGCCACCAGCGCCAGCGCCAGCACCGCCGACACCGCCGTGATGCCCAGCCCGACCGTGCGGGGGATGCCGGTGAGGCCCGAGGCGCCGCCGGTGAGCGGGGTCATGCGGTTGAGCAGCGCGGCGATCGCCTCGCCAAAGCCGAGGGTCACCAGCGAGATATAGTCCCGCCGCAGCCGCACTACAGGGTAGCCGATCAGATACCCGACCGCCACCGCCAGCAGCACCGCCAGCAAAATTGCCAGCGGGATGGGCAGGTGCAGCCGGATCACCAGGATGCCGGACGCATACGCCCCGATGGCCATAAAGGCGGCCTGCCCCAGCGAGAACATCCCGGTGAGGCCGGTGAGCACATACACCCCCGCCACCGCGACCAGGGTGATAAAGACCTGGGTCAGTACGTTTTGAATCAGTGCCATAACTGGTTTTCTCCCTCCTTACGCCTTTTCCTGCACATTGCTGCCGGCGATGCCCTGCGGACGCAGCAGCAGGAACACCAGCATGATGGCGAAGGTGGCAATGGTGGAATAGCCCGAGCCCAGCAGGCTGAGCAGCAGCGTCTCGACGATGCCCAGCAAAAACGCGCCGACGATTGCGCCGCCAAGGCTGCCCAGCCCGCCGATGACCGAGGCGATAAAGCCCTTGACGACCAGGCTGCCGAGGGTGGGGTACAGGGTGTATTTGATGCCCAGGAAGACCCCCGCAAAGCCGGCCAGCACGCCCGAGATCACAAAGGTCAGCTGGATGATGCGGGTGGAGTCGATGCCCATGAGCTGCGCGGTGTCCCGGTCAAACGAGACGGCGCGCAGCGCGCGGCCCAGGCGGGTTTTCTGAATGATATAGCCGAGGATGAGCAGCGCCGCGATGCTGATGCAGAACATGATCGCGTCGCTGGTGGAGATGACGATGCCGAGGTTGATGGTAGGATTTTCAAAGAAGGAGGGGAAGTTGAAGAAGTTGGAACCCACCCGGATGGTGACCAGCCCCTCGTACAGGGTGCCGAGGGTGATCGAGGACACAAAGAAGTAGGTGGCCGAGGAATGGTTTTTGAGGATGCGGCGGAAGCCGACAAATTCCCCAAACAGGGAGATCGCCGCGCCCGCGAGCCCGGCCACCAGCAGGGTCGGCACCAGCCCCATCCCCTTGCTCGAAACCAGAAAATACGCGATAAAAGCGGCGGCGGTCATGGTTGCGCCGTGGGAGAAGTTTGAAAATTTGAGCACGTTGAAGATCAACGCAAAGCCGGTGGCGATCAGGGCATAGATCGAGCCTGTCGCAAGGCCGTTGATCAGGATCTGCAGCGACATGGCGGGCCTCCTCGAAAATAGGTTGTTGGCGAAGATGGTCAGCAAAATTCGTTGGCAAAAGAGGACACGGCCCCCGCCAGCAGGGGGAGCTCCGCAGCGGGGGCCGTGATCCGTTCTCACAGCAGGGGCCGGGCAGCGCCGCTTTGTACGGCGGCAGGCCGGCCGTGCCCTGCCCGGCTGGGGGCAGGGGGCCGGATGGGACCCGGCAGGGGGTCAGACAGGTCAGCCGGCAAACTCCTCCAGCATGACCGGGGTCTGGTTATCGTAGGTGTACATGAACATGCCCATGCCGTCCGGCATATGGGTGGCGGGGTCGATGGTCAGGCTGCCGGTCAGGCCCTTGAAGTCCTTGACGTTCTCGATGGCGCTCAGCAGGGCCGCGGGGTCGTCCAGGCCGGCCTGCTCGATGCAGCTCTTGGCGATCATCACAACGTCGTAGCCCAGGAAGTACTTGTTGACCGCGCTGACCTTGTCCTCGACGGCGGCAGCCATCTCAGCGGTGGCCGGGTCGTCGGTGTTGATGTTGTTGATGTAGTAAACATTGGAGCAGTCGCCGCCGTAGGTGGTGTTGAAGGAGGGGGCGGCGTCCAGGCCGCAGACGATCTTGCCCTCATAGCCAAGCTCGGTGGCGGCGGTCACGATGGCCACCAATTGCTGGGTGTAGTTGGGGCAGTAGATGGCGTCCACGCCGGCCGAGACGATCGGCTGCAGCAGGGTCTTGTAGTCGGTGTCGGCCGCGCCGTAGGCCACGATCAGCTTGTCGTCCACCGTGATGTTGTTTTTGGCCAGCTCATCGGTGAAGGGCGCGAGCAGGGACACCGAGTAGGCGTTCTCCTGGTTGTAGATGATGCCGAAGGTTTTCAGGCCGTTCTTGACCGCGAAGGCCGCCATGATCTGGCCCTGGGTGGTGGCGCTGGGCTGGAAGCAGAACATATTCTTGTAGGGGGTACCGTCCTCTTTCAGCTGGCAGGTGGGGTCGAGCGCGAAGCCCATGACCGGCACATCGTAGCTCTCGCTGGTCTCCTTGATGGCGTTGGCGATGTTGGCCACCGGAGGCCCGACGATCAGGGCCACATTGTCCACCGTCACGGCGGTGATGTAGGCGTTGACCGCCTCGGTGACATCGCCCTTGGTGTCGTAGGTTTTCATCACAACCGTGCTGCCGTTGATGCCGCCGTTGGCGTTGATCTCATCCACGGCCGCCTGTGCGCCCGCCTGTACCGACATGCCCAGCGCGCTGGTGGCGCCGGTGATGTCCTGCAGGCAGCCGATCAGGATCTCGCCGCCCTTTGCGGGAGCATCCGGGGCGGACGCGGCCGGGGTGGAAGCCGCCGGGGTGGAGGCGGCCGGAGCCGAGCTGCCGGAGCCGCCGCAGGCCGCCAGGGTAAACACCATGACGGCGGCGAGCGCCAATGCAAGAAGCTTTTTCATCGTTGTCGTTCTCCTTTACATCTTGTTTGTATTGCGGCCCGTACCTGTGCCCGCGCCGCAAGGGGGATGGGCCGGTTTTGCGCTTGTTTTCGCATTTCTGGAATCGTTTGCAAAAACCGGCTTTGAAAACCCCGACAAAATCCACAGATTTTTCTGTATTTTGTCGGTTCACGCTCTTAGAATAGTCGCTAAAACGGGTTTTGTCAACGCATTTTGGGATTTTCGGCGGTTTCCACAAAGAGAGAGTGCAAACCTTTGCATAATTGACAAAAGCAAACGCCCCCGCCCCGGGCGGCGGGGTGCGGGATGGGGCGGGCTTTGCGGGGCGGGGGCGCGGGGCATGCGGCGGCGGGGCGGGAGGCAAAGAGCGCCGCCCGGCCCTGTGCTGGGCGGGCGGGCTTTGCAGGGCGGGGCGTCTTGCGGGGCGGGCGGGCTTTGCGGAGCGGGGCATCTTGCGGGGCGGACGCTCAGAGCACGGTCAGGCCGAACAGCCCGGCCAGGCGGCGCAGCTGCGGCGCGCACTCCTCAAAGGCAAATACCTGATGGCAGCCCAGCGCGGTGTCCAGATAGTGCGCCGGATCGTCAAACTGCAGGTGCAGCTGGGTGCGGCAGGCGGCCTCGTAGGGGCCGGGCACCGAGCGGCCGGTGTGGATGGTCATCTCGGAGGCCTCGTTCGAGACGCGGCAGGCGGTCAGCCGAAGATCGGCCGGGTACTCCACCTGCAAACTCACCCCGATGCCGCTCTCGTGATGGCTGCGCAGGGTGTAGGGGCAGAGGGCCCCGCCGCAGCGCAGCGGCGCGGTACAGTGGGAAAAATTGACCCCGCCGTCCGGCTGCAGGCCGGGGTTTGCCATCCAGACCGGGCCGCCGGTCAGCTGCTTCATCAGCAGCATGGTCACGGCGCTGTCCAGGTCCCCCTCGCAGGCGGCCACCATCGGGGTGCAGTCGTTGATATAGCTGACCCCGAGGCAGGCGGTCGTGCCCTCGCTGAGGAGGTTAAAACAGGCGATGGCCGCCCCCTGCGCGTCGTACCGCCGCAGCAGGGTGTGCAGGGCCCAGGCCATCCGGGCGGCGTCCCACAGCCCGTCGGCGGTGGGCTCGACACAGCCCGCGGCCTGCCGGGTGAACCACTCGTGATAGGGTGCGGCCTCGTCGCGGGTGGCCTGCCGGTACAGGCCGGCCAGCTCCTCCTGGCTGACCTGCCGGACGGTGAGGCCGAACCGCTCCTCGTAGACCCGCGGGCTGGACGCGTTGCTGATGACCCAGGGCTCGGTTTGGCCGATCTGCAGCAGGGTGGCGCGGCGCACCGCGTGTTCCGCCCGCAGCAGCCGCAGCGCCCCGCACAGCCCGGCCGCATCCAGCGCCAGCTGCACCCGCGGCCCGGTGCGGCGCAGCACCGCCCAGCTGTCCATCAGGGTCGGGGCTGCGTTGCAGCGCAGCATCCCCTCGCAGGCGGCCTCGTCCGCGTTGCCCCGGATGTAGGCGCCGTAAAGAACCACCCGCTGGTACTGCGCGGCCGCGGCCAGAACCTCCCGCTGCACCGCGCCGCTCATCGGGACGGCGATCAGGCAGTCGGCGGCGGGCAGGGCGCTGCCGTCCGCCGGGACCTGGATCAGGCGGCAGTCGAGCTCCAGCGCCAGCGAACGGGCGGCCTCGGCCAGCCGCTGGGCAACCGAGGCAAAGGCGCGCTGCAGGGCCTCCTCATCGGCCCAGTAGCGCTTGGCGGCAAAGCAGATTGCAATCGTTTTCATCAAGATGCAGCTCCTTCCCTGTTTTGGTGGATCACCTTTATCATACCACCTTTGGCGGTTGCCTTCCATTCGGGTTTCTGGTACGATAGATTCCAAAAGGGAATACATTGCCCCGCCGGAGCGCCATTGCGGCCGGGCGGGGCAAAACACGGTGATGAAGGGAGCGGGATCGGTATGGAGCTTGCATGGGCGCAGGCCTTTGCGGCGGTGGCCGAGTGCGGGAGCTTTTCGGCCGCGGCGGAGAGCCTGTTTGTCGCACAGTCGGTGGTGTCCAAGCGGGTGCAGAAGCTGGAGCAGCAGTTAGGGGTGCGCCTGCTGGACCGCAGCCGCCGCCAGGTGGAGCTGACCGCGGCCGGGCGCAGCGCCTACCCCTGCATCCGGGCGCTGCTGGAGGAGTACCGCCAGCTGGAGCAGGCTGTCCACCCGGCCGGTCTGCTTCGGCTGGCCCTGCTGCCGGTGGCGGACTGTTACGCCATCCCCCAGCGGCTGGCCGAGTTTGCCGCCGCCCGGCCCGGGCTTGAGCTGCGGCTGGAGGAGCGCGAGAACACCGCCGCCGCCGCGCTGCTCAAAAGCGGGCGCTGCGACGGCGCGTTTTACCGGACGGCGGAGAGGGTGCTGCCCGAGGGCGCGCTGGGGCTGTGGCGGGAGGAGCTGGTGCTGCTTGCGCCCGACCCGGCCGGGCCGGACGGGCCAGCCGGTCTCATCAAGTCTGCCGGGCCAGCCGAGCCCGCCGGGCCCGCTGAATTGGATAGGTCGGCCGGGCCCGCCGGGCCCGGCCCGGTGCCGCTGACATCGCTGCGCAGCGAGCGGTTTTTGCTGCTGAGCGAGGCGACCGGGCTGTATGAGGTCAGCATGGGGCTCTTTCGGCAGGCGGGCTTCCGGCCGCAGATCGGGTACACCGGGGCCTCGGCCGCCACCATCGCGCGGATGGTGCGCGGCGGGGCGGGCATCGCGCTGCTCTGCCGCCGGGTGGCCGAGAGCTGCGCCGGGCCGGGGCTGCGGATCCTCACCCCCCAGCCGACCTGCCGGAGCACGGTGCTGTTTCAGCCCTCCGCCGCCGGGCAGCGCGACCCCGCCATGCCCGCCCTGCTCGCCTTTCTGCGCGGGGCCGGGGCGGCCGGGGACGGATGACCCGGCCGGTGATGTGGAGATGCCCGCCTTTGTCACCGTGGGCACCGGCGCGATCAGCGTGGCTGCCACCATCCGGGGCGCTTACGGCTTTGGCGTAGAGGATGTGGACGCCACCTGTCTGCCCTATGACGACGGCATCAGCCGCACCACCCTGTGGCGGTATCTGTCATCCGGCGGCGGGTGTGCCTGTATCCGAAAACCGGGAGAATCCTTGCAAAGCGAGGATGAAAATGCTACAGCATCCTTGAAACGAGCAGGGGGTGAGGAGCTGTGGCCCACATCAAGTTCCCGCGCATGACCCTGCTGGGCCGGATCGCGCTGTTTTTGGCGGCCTTCGGCGCGGCGATGGCCCTGCAGATCGGCGTTGGCTATTACCAGACCAGATATGTGCTGGAACCGCTGGAAAAGCGCAGCGAGAGCATCCAGACCATCAGCCGGTTTTTGAATGACGTGGAGGCGTGCATCACCGCGCTGGAAAATCACCGCTGGGACTATGGGGATACCGCGGCGCTGATCGAGACCATCCAGAACAGCCGCCAGCGGGCCGCCGCCCATCTGGAGCATATCGAGACCGACCTGCGGGTGGTCAGCGAGGAGCAGTACCTGCTGGCCAGCGCCGCGCAGACCACCTACCGCACCCTGGACAGCACCCTGAGCGAGATTGTGGCACAGCTTGAGGCAAACCACTCCGCGCAGGCGTCGGAGCTGTATTACGGCAGCGCGGAGCGCTGCGGAAACTATCTTCGCCAGTATACCCAGCAGCTGCTGGAGCGGGCCTGCTTTGACAATCAGGATGCCCACATCCGCCTGACCCAGCTGAACGAGGGGCTGCAGCGGCTCGAGACCGCGGCGGTGCTCATCTGCCTTGTCACCGGGACCATGCTGGTGGGCTCGCTGGTGCGGCTTCTGCGCTCGGTGGCGGCGCTCGCCCAGGCGTCCCAGGCCATCAGCCTGGGGGAGTTCAACACCCCTGATCTGGACGAGAGCTCGCGGGACGAGACCGGCCATATGGCAAGGGCCTTCAACGAGATGAAGCGCTCGATGAAAGCTCCTCAATGAAAAAAACGCCATGGAGAGCCGCCTGCACGCCAAGGAGCTGGAAGCGCTGGAGCTGCAGACCCTGATGGAGCGGGAGAAGCTTCAGCAGCTGCGCAGCCAGATCAACCCCCACTTTCTGTTCAATACGCTCAACGTCATTCAATACACCTCTCAGCAGGAGGGCGCGAAGCGGACCTGCGGGCTGATCGGCTCCTTGAGCCGGCTGTTCCGCTACGCCCTGGGCAGCAACGACAGCCAGGTGCCGCTGCTGCGGGAGGTGCGGATCGTGGACGAGTTTTACGCCCTGTGCCAGGCCCGCTTTGGAGAGCGGCTGAGGCTGTGCTGGCATATCAGCCCGGAGGTCGACCTGCCGGACACGATGGTGCCCTCCTTTCTCCTCCAGCCGCTGGTGGAAAACGCCTTCAAGCACGGGATCGCCCCCAAGGAGGAGGGCGGCTGCGTGGACATCCGGATCCAGCAGGAGGAGGACGCGCTGAAGATCACGGTGGCGGATGACGGCGTGGGCATGAGTGCAGAGGCTTTGGAAACCCTGCGCAGCCGCCTGAAGGACCCGCCCACCACCGGGGAGCATATCGGCATTTACAATGTGGCCGCCCGCCTGCGGCTGTGGGGCAAAGAATACGGGATGGAGATCGAATCCGAACCGGGAAAAGGGACCGCGGCGATCCTTCGCCTGCCCCGGATCCTGTCCTGGGAAGAGGAGGGTGATGACGATGATCAAGATTCTGGTCGCGGATGATGAGGATTACGAGCGGGCGCTGCTCGCGGAGATTCTGGAAAAGCGGTTTGCCCATGAGGCGGAGGTCCGCATGGCGGAAAACGGCCGGCTGGCGGTGGACGAGGCGGCGCTCTGGGCGGCCGATGTTGTGCTGATGGACATTGAGATGCCGGGGATCAACGGCATCGACGCAGCGAGGCAGATCCTGGATCAGCGGCCGGACTGCAAGATGATCTTTGTCACGGCGTACAGCCTGTTTACCTATGCGCATGAGGCGGTCAAGCTGGGCGCCTGCGACTACATCCTCAAGCCGGTGGACCCGGAGGATGTGGAGCGGGCGGTCCGGCGGGCGGCAGCCCAGGCGGAGGCCGAGCGCCAGCTCAAGGCGATGGCCGCTGACCGGGAGCTGCTGGAGGGCGCGGACGGCTGCGACAAGACCGCCGTTCTCATGGGAAAGGTCAAAAAATATCTGCGGCACAACTATATGCTGCCGGACATCTCGCTGGATTCGGTCAGCGCCATCCTGCAGATCAACGCCTCCTACTTTTCCTCGCTCTTCAAGCGGACCTTCGGGGTGAACTTTCTGGACTATCTGACCGAGCTGCGCATGGAGGCCGCCCGGGAGCTGCTGCGGGACCCGCTGCGCTCGATGGCGGAGGTGGCCGGGATGGTGGGGTACGAGAGCGCAAACTATTTTACCCGGGCCTTTAAGAAGAATGTGGGGATGACCCCCACCGACTTCCGGCGTTCGATCGCCCGGGAGCAGGAAGGCGGTGCGCCATGAAGCGGACGCTCTGCCTTGCGGTACTGCTCTGCCTGCTGCTGTGCGGCTGTGGGGGGACGGTGCAGGACGCGGATCTGCCGCTGCTGATCCTGCGGTATGGCGACAACCAGCCGGAGGACTACCCCACCACCCGGGCGGCCGAGTATTTTGCCCGGCTGCTGGAGGAGCGAACCAAAGGAAAGATCTGCGTCCGCCTCTACTGCAACGGAGAGCTGGGGGATGAGACCCAGGTGTTTGAGCAGGTGCAGATCGGCGGCATCGACATGGCCCGGGTGTCCCTGGGGACGCTGGCGGAATACCATCCCGAGGTCGAGGTGCTTCAGCTCCCGTTTTTGTATGACGATGCGGAGCACATGTGGCGGGTTCTGGACGGGCCCATCGGCGAGGAGTTTCTCACCGGCACCCGTCAGGCGGACATCATTGGGCTGAGCTGGTTTGACGCCGGGGCCAGAAGCTTTTACACCCGCGAGCCGGTCGGCGGTTTGGAGGACCTGCAGGGGCTGAGCATCCGGGTGCAGGAATCCAGCCAGATGAGCCGGATGGTGGAGCTTTTGGGGGCAAGGCCGGTGCAGATCCCCTACAACGATGTCTACTCGGCCCTGCAAACCGCCAAGATCGACGGCGCGGAGAACAACTGGCCCAGCTACGCCGCCACCGGCCATGACCAGGCGGCCCGCTACTACCTGCTGGACGAGCACGCCCGCCCAGAGCACCCCTGCCGCGGGCAGCACGCCCGCCGCGGGCACCTCCGGCGATGTGGCCAATGACCCCAAGGTGACCCTGGTGTACGCGGAGGTCAACCCCATCGACTCGATCATCGGCCATGTGGCCACCGCGTTCAAGGAGAAGGCGGAAGAGCTGTCCGGCGGGTCCATCACCATCGACATCCAGGCCGGCGGCGTGCTGGGCTCGGAGAACGATGTGCTGGATTCCATCATGGCGGGCTCCAACCAGATCGACATCTCCCGCATCTCGGTCTTTGCGCTGAACTCCTACGGCGTGCAGAAAACCGTGCTGTGCACCCTGCCCTTTACCTTTGAGAGCCGGGAGCATTTCTGGAACTTTGCCAACAGCGGCGAGCTGGCTCAGGAGTTCCTCAACGAGCCCCAGGAGCTGGGCCTGCCCGTGCGGGGCATCTTCTTCGGTGAGGAGGGCTTCCGCCACTTCTTCACCGTTGACCCCATCACCGGCATCGACGACCTCAAGGGCATGAAGCTGCGCGTGTCCAACGACCCCATCATGAACGGCCTGGTCGAGGGCCTGGGCGCTTCCCCCACGGTGGTCTCGTTTGGCGAGCTGTACTCCGGCCTGAGCACCGGCGTGTGCGACGGCGCGGAGCAGCCCATCGGCAACTACAAGTCCAACGCCTTTGACGAGGTGGCCCCGAACCTGATCCTGGACGGCCACACCCTCGGCGCGGTGCAGGTCATCATCACCGACAACGCCTGGGCCAAGCTCACCGAGAACCAGCAGCAGGTCATCATGGAGGCCGCGGCCTACGCCCAGCAGTTCAACCAGGAGTACGTGGAGGGCGCGGAGCAGGAGGTGCTGGACGGCCTGAAGGCCGATGGCGTCAACGTGATCGAGGTCACCGACAAGACCCCCTGGGTCGAGGCCTGCAAGCCGGTCATCGACCAGTATGCCAGCGGCGATCTGGCCGATCTGTACCAGAAAATTCAGGACCTGAAGTAAGGATATCGCCTGTTTCATTGATGCTACAGCCGGCGCGGGCGCGGGGGATGCCCCGCGCCCGCGCTGAATTTTCAGAAAGGAGAAGCTTATGCCCCAAATTTTCAAAACGCTGGACAGGATCAAACCGGCATACGATGTGGCCTACAGGGTGTTTTTGTTCCTCTGCAAGCTGCTGCTCATCGCGGATATCCTGATCGCCTCCTATACCGTGCTGGGCCGCTGGTGCCAGACCTGGGCCAGGGAATACCCCAATGTTCTGGGCTTTCTGGGCATCTTCAAGGATCCCTCCTGGTCGGAGGAGGTCATCCTGACCTGTATGTCCTATATGGCGGTGCTGGCCGCCGCCCTGGCCATCCGCCGGGGGGCGCACATCCGCATGACCGCGTTTGACCAGTACCTGCCCAAAACCGCCCTCAAGGTGCTGGATCTCCTCGCGGATGTAGCGGTGCTCGCGCTGGGCATCATCATGCTGGTGGAGGGCTGGAAGTACGCCTCCACCCTGGGCGGCCGGGGCTTTTATGTGTCGATGCCCTGGCTGAGCCGGTTCTGGATGTATTTCCCGGTGCCCCTGGCGGGGGCCGCCATGATCGTCTTCGAGCTGGAGGCGCTGTATAATCACATCAAATCGTTCTTCATCAAGGAAGGGGAGGTGCAGGCATAATGGATCCCCAGACACTGGCTATCGTCGTTTTGCTGGGCAGCTTTGCCCTGATGATCATTCTGCGTTTTCCGATTGCCTACGCCGTGGGCCTCTCTTCGGTGTTCTGCCTGATGGTCATGGGCAACAGCCTTGCCGATGTCTGCCGTTTGATGGTGGCGGGCATCAGCTCCTACTCCCTGATGGCGGTGCCCTTCTTTATCGCGATGGGGGTGCTCATGGGCTCGGGAGGAATTTCGGACAAGCTCATCGCGCTGGCCAACGCCTGCGTGGGTTGGATGCGGGGCGGCCTGGCGATGGTGAACATCGTGGCCTCCTACTTCTTCGGCGGCATCTCGGGTTCCGCCGCCGCGGACACCGCCTCGATCGGCTCGATCATGATCCCCATGATGGTGGATCAGGGCTATGACGACGATTTCTCCACCGCCGTCACCATCACCTCCTCCTGCGAGGGGCTGCTGGTTCCCCCCAGCCACAACATGGTCATCTTTTCCATGACCGCCGGCAGCATCTCGGTGGGCTCCCTGTTCCTGGCGGGCTATCTCCCCGGCGCCATCCTGGCGATCGCCCTGATGATCGGCTCCTACATCATTGCGGTAAAGCGCAATTATCCCAAGGGCGAAAAGTTCAACCTGGTCAACTTCTTCAAACAGCTGCTCACCTCCTTCTGGGCCCTGGCCGCCATCGTCATCGTGATCTACGGCGTGGTTTCCGGCAAGTTTACCGCCACCGAGTCCGCCGCCATTGCGGTGATCTACTCGCTGCTTGTCTCGGTGTTCATCTATAAGGGGCTCGACTGGAAGGGCGTGTGGAAGGCGCTGGATGAGTGTGTCAACACCCTGGCCATCGTCCTGATCCTCATTGCCACCTCCAAGGTGTTCGGCAACTGTTTGACCCTGCTCCATGTCCCGGACCTTGCCGCAAAGGCCATTGTGGGCCTGACCGACAACCGCGTGATCCTGATCATCATGCTCAATGTCATCCTGCTGGTGCTGGGCATGATTATGGATATGGCCCCCATCATCCTCATCGCCACCCCCATCCTGCTGCCGATCGCCACCCAGTTCTGCGGGCTGGACCCGGTCCAGTTCGGCATCATCGTGGTGCTCAACTGCGGCATCGGGCTGCTGACCCCCCCCGGTGGGCGCGGTGCTGTTCATC
>DKVN01000112.1:1565-20326 GCA_002491225.1 Faecalibacterium sp. UBA7177 | reverse complement strand
CGCGGTGCTGTTCATCGGCTCGGCTGTGGCCAAGCGGCCGATGGAAAAGGTGGTCAAGGCGACCCTGCCTTTCTATTTATGCATGATCGTGGCGCTGCTGCTGATCTCCTTTATCCCGGATATCAGCCTGATCCTGCCCAAGGTGCTGGGCGGCTATGAGCCTACCGTGCCGCTGCTTTTCTTCAAGTGAGGAGGCAATCTGAGATGAAACTGAGCCATGAGGGGCTGGCGGATCGCGCCCTTTGGAAAACCGCCGGCATCCGGCTGCCCGGGTTTGACCGGGAGGCCATGTGTACCGAAACGGAAAAAGCCCCCGCCTGGGTCCACTTCGGCGCGGGCAACATCTTCCGGGGCTTTATCGCCAAACTCCAGCAGGACCTGCTGGAGCAGGGGCTGATCAGGGGCGGCATCATCGCCGCGGATACCTTTGATTACGACATCATCGACGAAATTTACAGGCCCTACGACAGCATGACCCTGATGGTCTCCCTGCTGCCGGATGGGCGAATGGAAAAGGAGGTCATTGCCTCGGTTGCGCAGGGCCTGCGCGCGGGCGCGGCCTTCCCGGAGGATCTGGCGCGGCTGCGGGAAATTTTCCGCAGTCCGTCTCTCCAGATGGTCAGCTACACCATCACCGAAAAAGGCTATGCCCTCACCAACATGCAGGGCGAGTTTTTCCCCTTCGTTCAGTCGGATTTTGAAAAGGGCCCGGATGGCTGCACCCATGCCATGAGCATGACCGCCGCCCTGCTTTGGGAGCGGTTTCTGGCGGGCGGGGCGCCGATCGCGGTGGTCAGCATGGACAACTGCTCCCACAACGGGGAAAAGCTGCGCGCCAGCGTGATGACCGTGGTGGAGCAGTGGCAAAAGCGGGGCTTTGTGTCCGCGGAGTTTGCCGCGTGGGTCCAAAACGAGGCGCAGGTGTCCTTCCCCTGGTCGATGATCGACAAGATCACCCCCCGGCCCGCGAAGGCGGTGGAGGAGGCCCTTGCCGCCGCCGGGGTGGAGGGGATGGCCCCCACCGTCACCAGCAAAAACACCTACATCGCGCCCTTTGTCAACGCCGAACGGCCGCAGTATCTGGTGGTGGAGGATCGCTTTCCCAATGGCCGCCCGCCGCTGGAAAAGGCCGGGGTGTACATGACCGACCGGGACACGGTGAACAGGACCGAGAAGATGAAGGTGACCACCTGCCTCAACCCGCTGCACACCGCCCTGGCGGTGTACGGCTGCCTGCTTGGGTACGATTCCATCGCCGCCGAGATGCAGGACCCTCAGCTGAAAAAGCTGGTGGAACGGATCGGCTATGACGAGGGGATCCCGGTGGTGGTGGATCCGGGCATCCTCAGCCCGATGGATTTCATTCACGAGGTGATCGACCAGCGGCTGCCCAACCCGTTCATCCCCGACACGCCCCAGCGCATCGCCACCGATACCAGCCAGAAGGTGCCCATCCGGTTTGGCGAGACGATCAAGAGTTATCTGGCCCGGCCCGAGCTGGACGTGACCGGCCTGACCGGCATCCCCCTGGCCATCGCGGGGTGGCTGCGCTACCTGCTGGCGGTGGACGATGAGGGAAAGCCGATGGAGTGCAGCGCCGACCCCATGCTGAAGGAGCTTCAGGGGCAGCTTGCCGCTGTTAAATTGGGTGACCCGGCCAGCGCGTCCGATGAGGTGCTGGCCCCCATTCTGTCCAACACGGCCCTGTTTGCGGTGGATCTGTGCAGAGCCGGGCTGGCGGGAAACATCGGCGGGATGCTCCAGGAGATGCTGGCAGGCCCCGGTGCAGTGCGAAGCACACTCGTAAAATACCTGGGGTAACGCCGCAGCAGAAGTCTCATCAGATCGTGTCATGCAGACAGCGTCAGGTCTTGCGGAGCAGGCGTGCTGGCTCCTGATCCTGCTGCGGGGTTTCAGGGGCGGCACCCCTGAGAGCTTGCTGATGCGGACGAGGCCGATCTCCTGAATACGGCCCTGTTCGGCTGCACCAGAGCAGAAGAATCCGAACCTCTTTCCGGTGGGAGAGGGATTCGGATTCTTTGTTTGTCTTGAGAAATTTGAGGGCCGCGGTGCCGGTTGTCGCAACCGCCCTGGCCGGTTCCGTATGTGTTTGATCGGGCTACTGTAGCGTCAGCTCGATCACGGTATCCCGCTCATCCGGCAGGGGGATCGTCTCGTTCGATTGCCCCGCCAGGCTGAGGAAGGTTGTGGCGGGATAATTTTCCACGGCCCAGCCGCTGGTGAGCACCTCTGCCTCCGCGCCCGTTGCCAGAAAGCGAGCGCTTTTGATCTGCCTGCGGTCGATGCCGGGCAGGGCGAGGGGGCGGGGCTGCCGGGCAGGGTGCGCCGCCCCAAAACGCCCGCCCGGCGCGGCAGGCGACAAAAGAGAGCCGATATGGTATAATCATACAGAGATGAGAACCTGCAAGCGATCCTCTACCCTTGAAAGGAGCGTATCCGAATTGCATTTTTGGCCCAGGCGCGGCAGCGAGCCGCCCAGATTCCCCGCCTCCCCCGCCCCGGGCGGGCCCCCGTCCGCTGAGCCCGCCCGCGCGGGCGGCAGCAGCTCCGGCACGGGCAGCAGACCCGGCACGGGCAACCCCGCGCCCGCCCCCACCGGCGCGCACGGCGGGGTGGGACATTACCTCATCCTCTTTTTGGGCTCGGTGATCCTGGCCTTTGGGCTGTTCAACGTGCACAGCCAGAGCGGGGTGACCGAGGGCGGCGTGCTGGGCACCACCCTGTTGCTGCTGCACTGGCTGCACATCTCCCCCGCCCTCTCGAGCCCCATCCTCGACGGGCTGTGCTACCTGATGGGGCTGCGGATGCTGGGCTGGGGCTTTTTGAAAAACGCGGTTTTCAGCAGCCTGAGCTACGCGGCCTGCTACTCGGTGTTCGAGCGGCTCGGCCCGGTGCTGCCCAGCCTTGCGGCCCGCCCGCTAACGGCGGCGGTGCTGGGCGGGCTGTTCGTGGGGGTCGGGGTCGGGCTGGTGGTGCGCGAGGGCGGGGCCTGCGGCGGGGACGACGCCCTGGCGCTGGTGCTCTCCCGGCTGCTGCGGGTGCGCATCTCCCGCGCCTACTTCCTCACCGACTTTGTGGTGCTGACCCTCTCGCTGAGCTATATCCCGCTGCGCCGCATCCTCTTTTCGCTGCTGACCACCCTGATCTCCTCCTTCTTGATCGAGCGGATCCAGAACGCCGGGCGAACACCCCCGGCAGGGACAGCGGAGCCCTGAGCGGAGCGACGCCATGCCTCTTTGCACAAAGCAGCGCTGAAACGATCATGCAATGCAAAATACAAAACCAGGGCTGTCCCGTAAGATCAGGGCGGCTCTGGTTCTTTTTATGAAGGGCGGTGCAAAGGATGGACAAAGGGGAAAGCACGAGAATTTACGGGTATGTCCGGGTCAGCAGCCGGGACCAGAACGAGGACCGGCAGCTGATTGCGCTGCACAGCGCGGGGGTCGATGCGCACAACATTTATCTGGACAAGCGTTCGGGCCGGGATTTTGACCGCCCGCAGTACAAACGTCTGCTGCGAAAGCTGAAACGGAACGACCTGCTCTGCATCCAAAGCATCGACCGGCTGGGCCGCAACTACGAGGAAATTTTGCAGCAATGGCGGGCGTTGACCAAGGAAAAGGGCGTCGACATCGCCGTGCTGGACATGCCCCTTTTGGACACCCGCCGCGGCAAGGACCTGATGGGCACCTTTCTCAGCGATATTGTCTTACAAGTGCTGTCCTTTGTGGCCGAAAACGAGCGCGCTAACATCCGCCAGCGGCAGGCTGAGGGCATCGCGGCGGCCCAGGCGCGGGGGGTTCGGTTTGGCCGCCCACCTCTGCCGCTGCCGGAAAACTTTGAGGAGCATTACCAGCATTGGAAGTGCGGCGAGAGTACCGCTACCGCTGCCGCCAAGGCCTGCGGCATGGCACTGACCACTTTCCGAGACCGTGCGGCGGTGTATGCAAAAACGACGTTATAGCAACGGGGCAGGCTTGCGGAAAGGTGTACTTTTCGTCAATTCATAATCCTGACCTATTGAGACCTTCTCCATATCGCTATCCTAAAGCAGCTAAAAGATAGATAGTTCTGGAATTGACGGCCATGCCGGAGTTGGATGAGAAATGGAATGCAGGTAGATAAACTGATAACTGTCCCGCTCCTGTCCGATAGAGGACGGTATTAAGATCAAACCCTTTCATTGGAAAATTGTTCTGATTGAATGAACGGAAGTGGAGGAAGCATCTGTGTTTGAAAAAAAGCTGAAGCGCATTTCCCGGGAGACAGTCGGTTATGTCAAGGTTCGCGGACGCAATGCAAGAGACGCCGATGAATTGACAATGATTGTCTCGTATGGCTATTCAAACCTTGAGCGATGCGATTGGTATATCAGTCTTCTGCGCAGTGGAGACAAAAAATACATTGTACCGCAATCGTTGGAAGAGCTGAAATCGATTCGGGACGAGCTAAAAAACGTGCTGGATGAGATCAGCTCACGCCCGGCCTTCCGCCAAAAGGGCGTCGTCCGGAACTATTATGACGATTAACATTTCTGCCTGCCCTTTTTATAATGCAGTGCGTTTGGTCATCAATACATTCCATAGGTCTTGAACCAGATCATGGTTCGTGCTTATGCAATGGATAAAATTAATTTTTGAAGGGAAGATGCAATGATGGCGATGTTTTTTTGTAATAGGTGTGGCATGAACGTGGAAGAAAATGTTACCCCAGATGGACGAGGGTGTCCCTGCGGAGGCTATCATTCCTGGATCAAAGTAAGTGGGAGGACGAGTTATTATTGTAGGAGATGCCATACAAGTGTCATTTGTGACGCTCCGCCCTCTACATCACTCGATGGCGGCTGTCCTGAGGGTGGCTATCACGCTTGGTTCAAACGCTGATCTTCAGGACCTACTCTACCTCTCCCCTGATTTCTGCGCAAGTTTCCATTGCAAAGAGAACAGTGTCATATGATGCCGACAGTTGAATATCGCTTTGATACCAAGAAGGAGCATTGATCACAATGGGTGTGTTAAAGGGTTTGGCTAAGATGGCGGTGCGTACAGCCGTGAGCAGCGCTGCAAAAGGCGCGGCAAAGCAGGTTCTTTCCGGGCCTTCAGAGACTGCGGAACAGAAAAAGACATTTGTCCGGAACGGAATACGCTGCATCGAGGATCCCTATGACTATTTGCACGACGGTTTGGAGTGCAAACTGATGTCTGTGAACAACAACGGAAGATCCATCGTTGGCAAAGGTCGTGTGGTCAATACGGGAAGAGGTGTCTTTAGTAACATAACGGTCGATGTAGAGTACCGTTTGAGCAATAACGAGGTGATCGACACAGATTACATCTTGTTTGAAAAAGGCAGGACGCTGCGCCCTGGCGAGGTTGCTTCGTTCAGCTTTACTTCCAGCTGCAGCGCCCGAAATGTCGATGCTGTATGTGTGGGTATTTCGAGCTATGATGGCTGATCCTGCCACACCATATCTTCTGTTTTGAGGTGCATGGTTGATGGTGATTCTCTATTTGGTGGTTGGCGTCGCAATCTATTTCGCTCTTCCATTTTGGCTTCAGCTAATCATCTCTATTACAAATTTTTTATTCCCGACCCCATACCGATCATTGATGAAATATTGATGATCGTTGGTATGCTAAAGAAACTGGAGTTTATTGAAAGCATCTCTGATTTCTTATTGCTCATTTTGGGCCTGCTTCTTCTGGCAGGCATGATCGCTCTTATCGGCCATTTTGTTGTTCCCTGGGTTCTCTCATTGTTCGCCGTTTAGCCGTTGTTGATTAGCAGATTTCGGCAACGGACGGCCAACGGCATCTCAAACAAAGCCGCACGGATGTTATACAATCGTATAGCACCGTGCGGCTTTTCCCTATCTCTGTACCGGACAATTCAAGATTCTGCGTAATACGGTTTTGGGTGCTTCCCCGCCGTCATGCCGTAAACTTCACCGCCGTGCCGTAGGCGATCACCTCGGCGGCGCCCTGCATGACGCTGGCGCTGGCGTAGCGGACGTTGACCACCGCGTCGGCACTCATCGCCTCGGCCTCGTCCACCATCCGCTTGACCGCGATCTGCCGCGCCTGGTTGAGCATCTCGGTATAGCTCTCGATCTCGCCGCCCACGAGGGTCTTCATGCCGGCCATGAAATCCTTGCCGAAGTTTTTGGTCATCACCACGTTGCCCTTGACGATGCCCAGGGCCTCAAAGGTTTTGCCGGGGATATGGTCAATATTGACGAGCAGCATCTTCTTCTCCTCTTTCTCTCTCTTTTTTGCGGGCGCGGAGCGCCTTCACCAGCCCGATGACGAACACCACCGGCGCGGCCGCCACAGCGACCCAGACAAGCACCCCCAGCAGCCCGAACGGGGCCGCCAGGATCCACTCAATACTTTGCGGCAAGGTCCTCTTCTCCTTCCTCGATCTGGCGGAAGCGGTCCCGCAGGGCCAGCAGCACCCCGACGATCATCACCAGCGGCACCGCCAGAAAGCCCACCGCCAGCGGCCAGGGGATCGGGTCGGTGAGGATGGCCCAGACCAGCATCCCCTCCAGCGCGGCCATCAGCAGCATGAACACCAGCGCCGCCGTCAGCGCGCCGCGGTACCGCTGGGCCTTATCCTGTTTTTGAATGTTGATAAAACGCACCCCCTTTTTTTCCAGCTCGTCCATCCGGGCCAGGTGGGCCGCGGCGTCGAGGTCGGCCAGCATCCCCTGCTGCTGCGCGAGGGCGGCGGTAAGGCTCTGGGCGCTGGCGAGGTCGGCCTGCCGCTGCTCGAGGGTGGCCAGGTGGCGACGCATCCCCTCGGCCAGCGGGCGGCTGCCGGAGAGCATCTGCCCGATCTCGCCCAAGGGCACGTCCAGCTTGCGCAGCAGCTTGATCTGCTGCAATCGCGCCACGTCCGCCTCGCTGTAGTTGCGGTAGCCGTTGCCCGCCTGGCGGCTGGGGCTGAGAAGACCCTCCTGCTCGTAAAAGCGGATGTTCTTTTTGGTGATGCCCACCCGCTGCTCCACCTCGTTGATCTGCACCGCGATCCCTCCCTGTTTCGGATGGTTGGTGTTTGGCGGCGAGCCTTTCGCCCCGGCCGGGGCTTTGCCGGGGGCCCCTGCCGGGGACGTCCGGCCCGCCGCCCTCTTTGTATCCTTATCCTATGCCTTCCACCTGCGGGAAGGTCAAGCCCTTTTTGCAAAAAGCCGCCCGGGGGCCATGCTCGGGCGACTTTTTGTTTTATGCGTCTCTATGTTGTTTTTATTGCCTCGTACCCATCGCACCGCAAGCGATGCGGCCCGCCGGGCAATTTTTTTGCGCGCCGCGCCCCTTCCAGCAGGGGGCAGGCTGCGCCGCGTCACTCAAAAATACGCCCGCACCTGGAACTTGTCGCCCTTTTCGATCGGCTCCTCGATCAGCTGCTCGTGGGCCTCGTCAAAGTGCACCGGGATGGCGAGGTCGGCGTTGCGGGTCAGGCGCAGCAGCTCATCCACCCGCTTCTGCTCCTCCTCGGTGTAAAGCAGGTAGCTGACCCCCTCCTTTTTGGCCCGGCCGGTGCGGCCGATGCGGTGGGTGTAGTACTCGTTGGAGGGGGGCACGTCGTAGTTGATCACCGCGTCCACGTCGTCCACGTCGATGCCGCGGGCGGCCACGTCGGTGGCCACCAGCATCTGCAGCTTGCCCTCCCGGAAGGTGGCCATGATCTTGTTGCGCTCGGCCTGGGAGAGGTCACCGTGGAGGCAGTCGACCCCGAAATTGAGCCGCGCCAGCTGGTTTGAGAGGATGGCGGTGGTGAACTTGGTGTTGCAAAACACCATCACCCGCCCGTAGCCCTTGCCCAGCACGATCTGGGCGAGGTCGGCCAGCTTGTTGCGGCCGGTGGTGCGCAGGATGTACTGGGTGATCTTGGGCTGGCTCTCCTCCAGCGGCTGCACCATGATCTCGGCGGCATCCCGCTGGTAGAGCCAGCCGATGTCCATCACCTCACGGCTGATGGTGGCGCTGAACATCGAGAGGCTTTTGCGGGCCTTCATGCTGTCGATGATGTGGCGCACGTCCTTGTAAAAGCCCATGTCCAGCATCTCGTCCGCCTCGTCCAGCACGATGGTGGTGACGGCGCTGACGTCGATGGTGCGGTGGCGCATGTGGTCCATCAGCCGGCCGGGGGTGGCCACCACGATCTGGCAGCCCTTTTTGAGCTTGTCCACCTGCTTTTGCATGTTGGCCCCGCCGTAGACGCAGGCCACCCGCACCTCGGGGATGTAGTGGGCGAGGTCTTCGAGGTCCCCCGCGATCTGCTGGGCCAGCTCCCGCGTGGGGGCCAGGATCACCGCCTGGGGCACCGCGCGGGATTTATCCAGCCGCTCGATGACCGGGATGCCGAAAGCGCAGGTCTTGCCGGTGCCGGTGGGGGCCTTGGCGATCACGTCCTGCCCCGCCATCATCACCGGGATGGCCTTTTCCTGCACCTCGGTCATCTCGGTAAAGCCTATCCGCTCCACCGCCTTGAGGATGGCCTCGCTTGCCTTGAGTTCGCTGTAAAGCATAGATCCTTTCCTGCTCCTCTCCCGGGCCGCCGCGTCTGGCCGCGCAATGCGCAGCGCCCCGGGCCGCCCTCTTCAACATTTTCACTATCATTTCCCCGCCGCGCGGGCAGTTTCGTTTCCCCGCGCGGCGAAGGATCGCGGCAGATTTTCAGCGGTTTTTATACATTTCGTCATAATACTTCTGGTAATTCCCAGAAGTAACATTTTCCATCCAGTCCTCATGGGCGAGGTACCAGTTGATGGTCTTGACGATGCCCAGCTCGAAGCTGGTCTCGGGGTACCAGCCCAGCTCGGCCCGGATCTTGGCCGGGTCGATGCCGTAGCGGCGGTCGTGGCCGAGCCGGTCGGTGACGTGCTGGATGAGGTTCTCGCCGATCTCCTCGTCCCCGAGCTGGTCGTGCAGCTGGGAGAGGATGGTCTGGACGATGAAGATGTTGGGCCGCTCGTTGTGGCCGCCCACGTTGTAGACCTCGCCATCCCGGCCGCCCTCGGCCACCATGTCGATGGCCTTGCAGTGATCCTCGACATACAGCCAGTCCCGCACGTTCATGCCGTCGCCGTACACCGGCAGGCTCTTGTGGTGCTTGGCGTTGTTGATCATCAGCGGGATGAGCTTTTCCGGGAACTGGTACGGCCCGTAGTTGTTGGAGCAGCGGGTGATGTTGACCGGCATGCCGTAGGTGTCGTGGTAGGCCATGACAAAGAGGTCGGCGCTGGCCTTGCTGGACGAGTAGGGGCTGTGCGGGCAGAGGGGGGTGGTCTCGGTGAAGAAGCCGTCCGCGCCCAGCGAGCCGTAGACCTCATCGGTGGAGACCTGCAGATACTTTTTGCCGGGGGCCCACCCGCCGCCCTGCTGCCAGGCCTCCTTGGCGCACTGCAGCAGGTTGACCGTGCCCATCACGTTGGTGGCCACAAAAATTTCGGGGTTGGTGATGCTGCGGTCGACATGGCTCTCGGCGGCAAAGTTGATCACGCAATCAAAGTCGTACTGGGCAAACAGCTTCTGCACCAGCGCCTTGTCGCAGACATCCCCCTGCACAAAGATGTGGCGGGCGTCCCCCTCGACCCCTTTCAGGTTTTCGAGGTTTCCGGCGTAGGTCAGCTTGTCCAGGTTTACAAGCTGAATATCTTCGTGCTTTTTCAACATATAGTAAACAAAATTCGACCCGATAAACCCGGCGCAGCCGGTGATGAGATATTTTTTCATAGAGTGCTCCTCTTTCTGTTCCTGTTGATCTGTTCAGTTCTCGAAGCCGCCGGTGGCGAAAAAGTCGGCCAGCGCCTCCTGCCAGGGGCGCATGTGGTCGCCGATGGTGCAGGCCAGCATCCGGTTTTCCAGCGCGCTCCAGGCGGGGCGGCGGGCAGAGCCCGGGTGCTTTTGGGCGTACTCGGCGCTGGTGCAGGGGGTCAGCTCGGCCACCCCGCCGGTCAGCCGCAGGATCTCGCGGGTGAACTCGTACCAGCTGCAGACGCCGGTGCCGGTGCAGTGGTAGACCCCGTAGTTGTGGCTCACCGCCAGCTGCAGCAGGTGCCAGGCGAGGTCCTCGGCGTTGGTGGGGTTGCCGCGCTGGTCGTCCACCACCTCAAGGTGGCCCGGCTTTGCGCCCAGACTCGCCATGGTGCGGACAAAGTTTTTGCCGGTGCGGCCATACAGCCAGGCCGTGCGCACCACAAAGTACCGGCGGCAGAACTGCCGCACATACTCCTCGCCCAGCAGCTTGGTCTCGCCGTAGGCGCTCTGGGGGGCGGGGCGGGCCGCCTCGTCGAGGCTGATGCCGCCGTTCTCCTGCCCGGAAAAGACATAGTCGGTCGAGACATGCACCAGCCGCGCGCCGACCTTTTCGGCCGCCTGGGCCAGGTTGGCCGGGCCGATGGCGTTGGCCCGGAAGGCGTCCTCCCGGTGGACCTCGCAGCCGTCCACGTTGGTGTAGGCCGCGCAGTTGAGGATGACATCCGGCTGCTGCCGCCGCACAAAGGCCACCACCTCGGCCCGGTCGGCAATGTCCAGCACCGGCAGGTCCACCGCCAGCACGGTGGCATTTTTCAGCCGCTCGGGGATCGGGCCGAGCGCGCAGGCGCCCTCCCGCAGCTGGCGCTGCAGCTCGCAGCCCAGCTGGCCGTTCGCCCCGGTGATCAGTAGCTTCATCCCTTGCCTCCTTTGTTCTCTCAGGCCTGGGCGGCACCGCACAAAAACCGCCGGGCGGCTCTTCCTTCCACCGCCCGGCGCGGCGCGGTGCCGCAATCACGCCGCAAAACGTGATACAAAGTGTATATTTTTACCAGAATATGCCGTTTCGTAGTGCTCAATAGTGGATCTTGTGCTCGGCCACCTGCCGCAGATGCTCGCCATAGGGGCTTTTGCCGTAGCGGGCGGCGCTGTCCAGCAGGTTCTCGCGGGTGATCCAGCCGTTTTTGTAGGCGATCTCCTCGGGGGCCGAGATCTTGATGCCCTGGCGCTTTTCCACCATCCGCACAAAGTCGGCGGCGTCCACCAGGCTGTCCATCGTGCCGGTGTCCAGCCAGGCAAACCCGCGGCCGAGCAGCTTCACGTCCAGGTCGCCCGCCTCGAGATACAGGGCGTTGAGGGTGGTGATCTCCAGCTCGCCGCGGGCGCTGGGCTTCACCTGCTTTGCCAGCTCAACCACCCGCTTGTCGTAAAAATACAGCCCGGTGACGGCATAGTGGGACTTGGGCTCCTTTGGCTTTTCCTCGACACTGATCACCCGGCCGTCCTCGTCAAACTCGACGATGCCGAACCGCTCGGGGTCGTTGACATAGTAGCCAAAGACGGTGGCCCGGCCCTTTTCCTCGGCGTTCGCGCGGGCGGCCTTGAGGATGCGGGAGAAGCCGTTGCCGTAAAAGATGTTGTCCCCCAGCACCATGGCGCAGCAGTCGTCCCCGATGAACTCCTCCCCCAGCAAAAAGGCCTGGGCGAGGCCGTCCGGGCTGGGCTGCACCTTGTAGGAGAGGTTGAGCCCGAACTGGCTGCCGTCCCCCAGCAGGTGCTCGAAGCGGGGGGTGTCCTCGGGGGTGGAGATGATGAGGATGTCCCGGATACCGGCCAGCATCAGGGTGGACATCGGGTAGTAGATCATGGGCTTGTCGTACACCGGCAGCAGCTGCTTGCTGGTGACCATGGTCAGCGGATAGAGCCGGGTCCCGGCGCCGCCTGCAAGGATGATCCCTTTCATGGTTTGCGCATCGCTCCTTTTTTCGGCGCGGCCCCCGCAAAGGGCGCGCCCGTAGTATGATTCTGCGACCTGACACAAAGCGGAGCCGCGCCGCTATCTACAGAGAAAAGGGGGCCGCCTATTTCAGCGCAAAGCCCCACTTGCGGAAGTACCGGCCCATGCTCTTGAGCTGCATCATAAAGTGGCTGCCCCGGTGGGCCGGGGTGCGGTGCCAGGCATGGATGGCCCGAAACTGCGGCAGCAGGCAGACCCGGCCGTACTGCAGCGCTTTTTGGGTGATGTCCGCGTCCTCGACATACATAAAGTACCCCTCATCGAAGCCGCCCATCTCCCGGAAAACCTCGGTGCGGATGCAGAAAAAGCTGCCGGTGCAGAACTGGATGTCCTGCACCTCGGTGAGGTCCTCGTCCTGCATGGTGTAGTGGCGGTTGTAGCGTTCGAGCGCGCCGCCCGGCAGCTGCCGGGCCAGCAGCCCCATGAGGTTGGGTTTGCGCCGGGGCAGGTGCTGGATGCGGCCATCCGGGAAGTAGAGCTGCGGGGTGGCCATCACCACATCCGGGTGCGCGTCCATCCAGCCGCAGATCGCCCCCAGCACGTCCTCCTCTATTAGGATGTCCGGGTTGAGCACAAAATGATACCGGCTGGAAAGGCGGCTCAGCACCGCGTTGTGCCCGCCGCCAAAGCCCCGGTTGGCGGGCAGGGCGATCAGCTCGGCCCGCGGGTCGGTGACCGCCTCGCCCAGCTGCCGGGCGGAGCCGTCCGGGCTGGCGTTGTCGATCAGATAGAGCGAAAAGGGCTGGGCCTGGGTATACCGGAGTACCGAGTTTGCCGCCGCCGCGGCCTCCTGCCAGCCACCGTAGACCACGATGCTGGCGCTGACCCCCTGCCCTGCCAAATCAACCTCCCCTTTCGCGCGGCCGCGCGGCGCTTTGGCCCCCGGCCGGGATGCCCCGATGCCGGGCGCCGCCCGCACAGAGCACATGATAAGACAGGATAATTATATCATGTTCCCCCGCAGAATGCAATTTCCAGCGTTTGAGGACGTTTGTCCGGTTTTCCTTTGCGTCTGCGTCGTTCAGGGGGCTTGACTTTTGGCGCCGGGCGGGGTACAATAAGAGAGCATTCCAAAGCTGCGGGTTTAGCTCACCCGGTAGAGCGTCTGCTTCCCAAGCAGAAGGTAGCGAGTTCGAGTCTCGTAACCCGCTCCAAAAAACCACCGAGAAACGCTCGTTTCCCGGTGGTTTTTTCTGTCTGTTCGGTTTTGTGTCTGTGCGGGGCTTTGCGCTCAGTTGCCGGAGGCCTCGCTCGCCGGGGCGGCGCCGGGGTCCTTCATGCCGGCCAGCGCCTTTTTGAACTGGGCGGCAAAGAGGCAGACGGTAAAAATCACCGAGATGATATCGGCCACCGGCTCGGCCAGGTAGACCGCAAAGGCCTGATTCGCCGGAAAGAAGTGCGGCAGGATGTAGATGAGCGGGATGAGCAGGATGAACTTGCGCAGCACCGCCACCGTGATGGAGGCCTTGGCGTTGCCGAGGGCGTTGAAGCCGAGCTGGCAGGCGATCTGCGCGCCAAAGGGGCCGAGCGCGGCCTGATAGACCCGCAGCGCGCGGCTGGCATAGGCCAGCAGGGCGGGGTCATTGGTGAAGAGCCCCGCGAACATGCCGGGGACGAGCAGCACCAGCGCCCAGAGCAGCAGCGAATAGGTCAGGTCGGCGCGCAGCAGCAGCCCGAAGGCCTGCTTGACCCGGCCGCGGTTTTGCGCCCCGTAGTTGTAGCTGATGATCGGCTGGGCCCCCTGCCCCACCCCCTGCATCGGCAGCATGGCAAACTGGGTGACACTGGTGAGGATGGTCATCGCGCCCACCGCGATATCGCCGCCGTAGCGCAGCAGCGAGGAGTTGAAGCAGATCGAGAGGATGCTCTCGCTGGCCTGCATGATAAAGGCGGCCAGGCCCAGCGCCAGGGCGGGCAGCAGCAGGGCGGGCACCGGCTTGAGGCAGCCGGGGCGCAGCCGCAGGATGCTTTTTTTGCCCGCCAGAAAGCCGACCACCCAGCAGCAGGAGATGGCCTGCGAGAGGATGGTGGCCAGCGCCGCGCCCCGCACCCCCATGCCGAGCGCGAAGATAAAGATCGGGTCGAGCACGATATTGGTCACCGCACCGATCAGCACCGAGCTCATGGCGGTGCGGGTAAAGCCCTGGGCGGTGATGAAGGCGTTCATCCCGAGGGTGAGCTGCACAAAGACGGTGCCCAGCGCGTAGATGGACATGTAGCTGGCGGCGTATTCGATGGTGTTTTCGCTGGCGCCGAAGGCCAGCAGCATGCTGCGGCCAAAGAGCAGCAGCACCGGCGTGAGCACCGCCGAGACGATGAGCTGCAGGGTGAAGCAGCTGCCGAGGGTCTTTTCGGCCGAATCACTGTTGCCCGCCCCCATAAAGATGGAGGCGCGGGGCGCGCCGCCGCTGCTGACCAGCGCCGCAAAGGCCGAGACGATCATGATCAGCGGCATGCAGACCCCCACCCCGGTCAGGGCCAGGGCCCCCACCTCGGGGATGTGGCCGATGTAGATGCGGTCGACAATGTTGTAGAGCATGTTGATCAGCTGGGCGGCCACAGTGGGCACCGCCATCCGGGCCAGCAGCTTGCCCACCGGCTCGGTGCCAAGGAAGTCGCTGCCCTGGGCGGCTTTTTCGGGTTGGTCTTTTTGCACCATATCTTTTTGCGCCATAAAGGAACGCTCCTTTGACCCTGCGCGGGCCGTGCCCACGGTTTGCAGGCTGCGGCCGGGCGGGAAAATAGTTCTAAACAAAACAATCATAGTGCCTTTTTCGGCGCTTGTCAAGGGCGGGCGGTAGAAAATCTGCGCGCGGTTCCGCGCCGCTGCGCCCTGTTTTTTGCATCGTGGCAGGTGTGTATGCTATAATACATCTATTCTGGCCCCATCAGTGGCTGCGCGGCGGGATGCCGCGCCGGAGGGAGGAGAGCGCCATGCGTCACCTTGGCACCGAAGAACTGATCACCCCGCGGCTTGTGCTGCGGCGGTTTTACGAGGCGGACGCCCCGGCGATGTACGAGCACTGGGCCAGCGACCCCGCGGTGACCCGGTATCTGCGCTGGCCGCCCCACGAGAGCGCCGCGGCCACGGCCGGGCTGCTGCGCCAGTGGGTGCAGGACTATGCCCGCCGCGAGACCTACCAGTGGGGCATCACACTGCGGCAGGAGGGCACGCTGATCGGCTCGATCAGCCTGATGCAGAGCGAGAGCAGCGACGCCGCGCCCTGGCAGGCCGCGGGGCTGGATTTCTCGGACGGGATCTGGGAGCCGGGCTACTGCGTCGGCCGCCGTTGGTGGGGCAGCGGCTACACCACCGAGGCGCTGGGAGCGGTGTGCGGGTACTGGTTCGAGCAGGTGGGCGGAAGCTGGCTCGCCTGCTGCCACGCGGTGCAAAACCCTGCCAGCGGCCGGGTGATGCTGAAAAACGGCTTTGCGTACGACCATGACGATATCTACCACAAGTTTGACGGCACCCCGGTGCCGTGCCATGTTTACCAGAAACAGAGGCCGGATCTTTAACGGCCCTATCATACAAAAGACGAGGTATTTATGACAGAACAACAAACCAATGTCCACGCCCCGCGCGCGCTGCTGCTGGGGCTGGATCTGGGCGAATTTGACCCCGACCGCAGCCTGGACGAGCTGGCGGCGCTGGCCCGCGCGCGGGGGATGGAGCCGGTGGGCTATGTGCTGCAGCGGCGGGCCGCGCCCGAGACCGGCACGGTGCTGGGCGAGGGCAAGCTGGCCGAGGCCCGGCTGACCTGCCACAATTTAGAGGCCGGGCTCGCCATCTTTGACGGAGAGCTGACCGGCAGCCAGCTGCGCAACCTGAGCGAGGCGCTCGAAGTCGAGGTGATCGACCGGACGATGCTGATTTTGGAGATCTTCCAGAGCCGGGCGGTGACCAGCGAGGGCAAGCTGCAGACCGAGCTGGCGATGCAGCGGTACCGCCTGCCCCGGCTGGCCGGGCTGGGCGAGGCGCTGAGCCGCCAGGGCGGCGGTGGCGGCGGCGGTGGCGGCGCGCGGCGCGGCGCGGGCGAGAGCCGGCTGGAGCTGGACCGCCGATATGTGCGGGAGCGGATCGAGAGTTTGGAGCGCCGCCTGAAGGAGCTGGAAAAGCGCCGGGGCGAAAACCGCCGGGCCCGGCGCAAGAGCGGGCTGCCGGTGATCAGTTTGGTGGGGTACACCAACGTGGGCAAATCCAGCCTGATGAACGCGCTGTGCGGGGCCGGGGTGCCGGAGGCGGACATGCTGTTCGCCACCCTCGACCCCACCGCGCGTCGGCTGAGCCTGCCCAGCGGGCTGCCGGTGATCCTGGTGGACACGGTGGGCTTTGTGAGCCGCCTGCCCCATAAGCTGGTCGAGGCCTTTAAGAGCACCCTCGAGGAGGCCGCCTACTCGGATCTGATCGTCAAGGTGGCGGACGCCAGCGACGAGGAGCGGGAGGCCCAGCTGGCGGTGACCGACGAGGTGCTGGCGAGCCTCGGCTGCGCCGAGATCCCGCAGCTGACCGTGTACAACAAATGCGACCGGGCCGGGGCGCTGGGCTTTGCGCCGGAGATCCTGCTGACCAGCGCCAAAACCGGCCGCGGCCTGCCCGCGCTGCTGGCCGCAATGGACAAGGCACTCGCCGCCCGGATGCGCCCGGTGAAGGCGCTGCTGCCCTATGACCAGCTCGGCCTCGCCGAGCCGATGCGCCAGGCGGGCAGCATCCAGAAGGAGGAATACCGCCCCGACGGAGTTTACCTCGAGGGCCTCGCCCGGATCGAGGACCTGCACCTCTACCAGCCCTATCTGGCGGAGTGAGGATTACAAATCGGACGATATGGAGGAATGCCGGATGGATCACAATCTCATCGGGGTTGGGAAATCCCTGCTGTGCGGGGTGCTTGTCGCGGTTGGCGGGGTGCTTTTCAGCAGCCTGTGCGGCAGCTTTTTCAATGGGCTGGGCGATTATGGCGCGGGGATGCTGCTCGGGATGGGGATGTATCTCTGCGTTGTCGTAGTCACCTGCACCGGCCTTGTCCTGAGCCGTTTGGGCACAGCAAAGCCCAAGGACGAAGACCCCCAATAATTTTTTCCAATACCGCATCATAACACTGGCCCGCGCAGCGCCCTAAAAAGGCACCGCGCGGGCCATTTTTTGTAATTTCCCCGCCGCAGAACAATTGTTCTGCGGCAGAATGGGGGTCCAGGGGGAAGATTTCCCCCTGGCAGGGGCCCGGGGGCAGCGCCCCCGGATGCCGCCTGCCAATCAGCAGTACGCCTTGATGGCGGCCGCGATCATGGCGGCGGCCTCATCGACGATGGCAGAGTCGGAGGGGGCGAGGTTCGGCAGGGGTGCGCGCACGCCGCCGATGTCCGGGCCTCCGGTGCGGCGGAGGATCTCTTTCATCACCGCATAGAGGTTGCCCTTGGCCTCGCACATCTTGTAGATGATGCGGCAGCACTCGTTCTGCACCGCGCGGCCCTTCTCCACATCCCCGGCCTTGTAGGCGCTGAAGATGGCGAGATAGAGCTCCGGCATGACCGCGTAGGTGCCGCCGATGCCGCCGCCCGCGCCGGCCGCGAGGCCCGAGAAGAGCTGCTCGTCCGGGCCGTTGAAGACAAAGGCCCCGGCGTCCCGCCACATCTGGATATCCTGCACCGGCATCGAGGAGTTTTTCACCGCGATGACCCGCTCATTTTTGAGCATCTCGGCCAGCAGCGACCCCGTGAGGGCCACGCCCGCCAGCTGCGGGATGTTGTAGATGACGAAATCGGTGTTCGGGGCCGCCGCCGAGATGTCGTTCCAGTACTGGGCGATGGCCGCCGGGGGCAGATGGAAGTAGATGGGCGGGATGGCCGCGATCGCGTCCACCCCGAGGCTCTCGGCGTGGGCCGCCAGCTCGCGGCTGTCCGCCGTGTTGTTGCAGGCCACATGCGCGATGACCGTGAGCTTGCCGCCCACCTCGGCCATCACGTTTTCGAGCACCAGCTTGCGCTCGGCCACGCTCTGGTAGATGCACTCGCCCGAGGAGCCGCCCACATACAGGCCCTTGACTCCTTTTTCCAGCAGGTAACGCGCCATCGCGCGCACCGCCGCCGGGCTGATCGCGCCGTCCTTGTCATAGCAGGCGTAAAACGCCGGGATGATGCCCTGGAATTTTGCAGTATCCTTGCTCAAAAGAGATGCCCTCCTTACTTTGGGAGAATTTTGAGAACCCCCCGGCCCGCACGCCGCGGGCCGGGCGTGATGGGATGCCGTGCGGTGCACTTTGTTACCGGATACGCACCTTGAAAACCGCCTTGCTGACCGGCTCGGGCGCATCGAGATACATCTTGATGCGGTGGGCGTCCTCCGGGAAAACCACCAGAAAGCTGCCCGGCCGCAGCACCAGCCGCTGGGCCGCCTCGCCCCGGTAGGCGTAGAAATCGGCCTCCGGCCTGCTCTCGAAGCGGGTCAGGGTGTCGGGCGGGGCGATGTCCACCCGCTCGGCCCCCGAGAGCAGGATGTGGATGTCCAGATACCGCTCGTGCGCCTCGTAAAAGGTCTCCTCGGGCGGCAGGGTGGTGTAGTCGAACCGGGTGACATAGACGTCATCCCCCGCCAGCTGCTGCTTTTGGGTGGGCACCGAGGCCAGAAACTCCGGGGTGATGTGCCCGAGCGCGAGGTCGAGATTGGGATGGATGCCCCGGTAGCTGGCCGCGGCAGCATTGGGTGCAACGATCATACTGCCGCCCCCCTTAGCCCTTGACCGCGCCCATGGTGATGCCCTGGGTGAAGTACTTTTGGAAGATGAGGAAGACGATGATGATCGGCACCGAGGCCAGAGCCGCGCCCGCCATCAAAAGGCCCAGGTCGACGCTGGTCTCGGCCTGCAGGGTGGCGATGCCGAGCGGGATGGTGTAGAACTCGCTGCTGGCCAGCATGATCAACTGCATGAAATAGTCGTTCCAGGAGTTGATGAAGGTGAAGATGGCCA
>DKVN01000112.1:1008-1272 GCA_002491225.1 Faecalibacterium sp. UBA7177 | reverse complement strand
GATGAAGGTGAAGATGGCCAGCGCACCGATGCCCGGCTTGATCATGGGCACCACCACGGTGGTAAAGGTCCGCAGCTCGCTGGCGCCGTCGATGCGGGCAGCCTCGAGGATCTCGCCCGGGATGCTCTCGGAGAACTGCTTCATCAAAAAGACGCCGAACGGCCAGCCCACGGTGGGGAAGATGACCGCCCAGAGGGTGTCGTACAGCTTGAGGGCCGACATCTCCTTGAGCAGCGGGATCAGGATGACCTGCTTGGGCAGGGC
>DKVN01000112.1:0-701 GCA_002491225.1 Faecalibacterium sp. UBA7177 | reverse complement strand
GCTTGGGCAGGGCCATGGCGCAGATGATGAGCGAGAACATGAGCGCCCGCCCCACGAACCGCTTTTTGGCCAGGGCGTAGCCCGCCATCGAGGCGGTGATGCAGGTGAGGATCATGGCCATCACCGACATAAAGACGGTGTTGATCAGCCAGCGGATGGCCGCCGGGGCGGTGGGCCCCGCCGCGCCAAAGATGCGGAAGAGCGGCGCGGAGCGCTTGTCAAACAGCTTGACGAAGTTGTTCAGGGTCCACTCGCTGGGGAAAAACACCGGCGTGACCGAGTTGATGTCCTGCCCGGTCTTGAAGGCGCCGGTGACGATCCAATAAAGCGGGAAGAGGAACAAAAACGCCAGGATGATGAGGATCACCGTGGAAAGCACCCGATAGGCGCTGGAGTTTTTCTGTTTCATACGGCGTGCCCCCCTTACTTTTCTTCAGCCAGCTTGAACTGCAGCGCGGACAGGGCCCCAATGAAGATGGCGAGCACGACGCCCATCGCATTGGCATAGCCGAAGTGGCCGGACTGCTCGGTCAGCTTAAAGGCTGTGTAGTAGATGTAGTACATCACCGTGTTGGTGCCCGAGCCGCCCGAGGTGAGCAGCTGGATGAGCGCGAAGCACTGGAACGAGTTGATGGTGGTGATGACCAGGATGAAAAGGGTGGTGGGCATCATCTGGGGCCACTTGACCCGCCAGAACACCT
>DKVN01000155.1:15659-20831 GCA_002491225.1 Faecalibacterium sp. UBA7177 | reverse complement strand
TTCGGTGACGCGCCGCAGGTGCAGGCGGGGGCCGAGTTTACCTTGAGCCTCACCGTCTTTACCACCAGCGGCACCGAGAACCTCAGCGACGTGCTGATCACCCTCACGCTGCCGCAGGGCGTCTCGCTGGCCACCGGCAACCTCAACACCTACATCGGCGAGATGGGCCCCGAGGCCACCCGCACCGTCACCTATCAGATCCTGCCCAGCGCCACCTTTGTGGACGGGGTGGCCAACATCGGGGTCAGCATGTCCGGCATCGGGCAGAATTCCGGCAGCCCGGCCAGCGGCTCCACCAGCGTCTCGGTGCCGGTGGTGCAGCCCGAGCGGTTTGAGATCACCAACATCGAGGCCCCCGAGACCATGATGATGGGCGAGGAGGGCTATGTCTCGCTCACCTTTGTCAACAAGGGCAAAACCGCCATCAACAACCTCTCGGCCGAGATCAGGGGCGACAACCTCGCCAACCCCGGCCAGAGCCAGTTTTTGGGCAACATCGCCGCCGGTACCGAGAACTCGGTCGACTTCAATGTCATGGCCGAGCAGGCAGGCACCATCAACGCCACCGTCGTGCTGAGCTACGAGGACGATGCGGGCAACGTGAAAACGCTGGAAAAAACCTTCTCCTGCACGGTGGAGGAGATGCCGGTATATGACGACCCCGGCATGATGGATCCGGGCATGATGGATCCCTCGATGGGCATGGAGGAGCCGAGCGGCGGGATGCCCTGGTGGGGCTGGGTGCTGATTTTGGCGGCCGTGGGCGGCGGCGCTGCGGCGGTGGTCGTGGTGCTGAAAAAGCGCAAGGCCAAAAAGGCCCTGGCCCAGCTGGAGGATCAAGATGAAGATCTCTGATCTCTTGCGGCTCAGCTTTGACAACCTGCGCCGCCGCAAGGGCCGCACCGCGCTCACCGTCATCGGCGTGGTGGTTGGCACCTGCGCCATCATTGTGATGATCAGCCTCGGCATCGCCATCAACATCCAAAACGAGGCGATGCTGGCCAGCTGGGGCGACCTCACCCAGATCCAGATCTACAATTACAGCTGGAACGATACCGGCGGCGAGACCCCCAAGCTGGACGACGAGATGTTAAAGCAGATCCAGGCCCATCCCGACGTGGTGGCCGCAACCCCATACTACCAGTCCAACGACCTCAACGCCACCATCTACGCGGGCAAAAACGACCGGTACAGCATGTACGCCTGGAACACCTACGGCCTCTACCCGGACGCGCTGGAGCAGATGGGCTTCGAGCTGATCGACGGCAGCTTTCTGGCCGAGGATATGAACCTCGGCCGCCGCCGCATCCCGGTTTTGATTGGCGAAAACGCCGCCTATCAGTTTGAGGACACCCGCAAAAGCTACAACAGCGGCAAGCGGCAGGTCTGGCAGGGCCAGGTGGACAGCCTGGGCAACCCTGTGCCCCCCTTTGTGGATATGCAGCAGGAAAAACTGACCCTGCGGCTGTCCACCTACGACGAAAACCCCAAAACCATCGACTATGAGCTGGTGGTGGTGGGGGTGCTGCGGTCGGACTACGCCAAGCACTACTTTACCGACAGCGGCATCGTGATGCGCCTGTCCGACCTCAAGATGGTGGAGGAGGCGTACAAAAAGCTCACCGGCAGCAAGGGCTCCACCAGCTATGTCTATGTCAACGGCGTCCAGCAAAAAGAGCAGGACAACGGCTACCAGGAGGTCTATGTCAAGGTCGACAAGGTGGACAATGTCGAGGAGGTCGAAACCTGGCTGCAGGACCTCGGCTACCAGACCGACTCGATGACCCAGGTGCGGGAGGATATGCAGGCCAGCGTGGCCCAAAGCCAGATGATTTTGGGCGGGCTTGCGGCGGTGTCGCTGTTTGTGGCGGCGCTCAACATCGCCAACACCATGACGATGGCCATCTACGAGCGCACCAAGGAGATCGGCGTCATGAAGGTGCTGGGCTGCGAGCTGGGCAAGATCCGCACCATGTTTTTGATGGAGGCGGGCGGCATCGGCCTTTTGGGCGGCATCATCGGGGTGATTTTCAGCCTTTTGATCTCGTTCGTGCTCAACAACCTCAGCGCCATCATGATGCTCTTCAACGGCGAGGGCGGGGTGGACCTCGGCAGCCTGATGGGCAGCCTGGGCGGCATGGGCTACTATGGCGACGGCGCGTCCAGTGCCATCTCGGTGATCCCGTTCTGGCTCATCCTGCTGGGGCTGGGCTTCTCAACTCTCGTGGGGCTGCTCTCGGGCATCCTGCCCGCCCGCCGCGCCACCCGCATCAGCGCGCTGGAGGCCATCCGGCACGAGTGAGTCTGCGCGTGCCGCGCATCTACCCTGTACCATGTACAATACGGCAACCCCGCTTGAAACCGGCCGGAACATTTTTCCCGGCGGCTTTGGGCGGGGCCGCCCTTTTCCCAAACATAAATCTGTTGCTGCCGCGGGCAGGGCAGGGGGGCAATGCCGCCCTGCTGTGCGCGGAGGAAAGGAAAACCGGCTATGGCGGACGAAAAAGAGATCCTGATCCCGGTGCGGATCGACAGCGAGGCCTTTCGCGCCTTTGCGGTTTTTGATGCCTTCCAGCGGCGGGGCACCCTGCGGCGCATCGGCCTGTTTACCGGGCTGCTGACCCTTTGCGCCTGCGCCTGCTTTGCGCTTGGCGCTGCCATGAGCACGACCAAGATCCCGAGCCTGGTGCTGGGCTGGGCGCTGCTGGCCATCGGCTGGCTGCTGCCCGCGGTTTACCTCTTCCGCTTTTTCAGCGACCTGCGCAAAAAGGCCCAGCAGATGGGCCTTGGCCAGCCGCGGCTGGTCTACACCGTCCGGCTCAGCGGGCAGGGGGTGCTGTTCCAGCCCGCCAACCGGGCCCAAAACGCCGAGCAGCCGCCGGTGCTCACCCCCTGGGCCGAGGTGCACGCCGCCTGGCGCACCGCGCAGGCCGTTTACCTGTATGTCGCGCCCCAAAAGGCGTATCTGCTGCCAAACGGCCAGGCCAAGGGCGCGGACGACGCCGGGCTCTGGGCCTTTCTCGCCGATCATCTCGCCGCCGAAAAGCTGCACGACCGGGTGAAAAAGTAACGATTTGTTGATCAAAACAGCCGCAGCCCCCTGCCAAACCTCGGCAGGGGGCTGCGGCGCTTTATGCTTTATGTTGGAATCAAGGACACCGGTTTGCCGCGGCCTATATCTTGATCTTCATCCACTTGCCGCTGCGAAACCGCACAAAGGTCAGCAGCAGCCGCATGCTCTGGTCCAGCAGCAGGCCGAGCCAGGCCCCCGGCAAGCCCCACTCGAGCACATAGATGAACAAAAACCCGCTCAGCGGCCGCAGAATCGCCACGCTCACCAGCCCCACCAGCGCCACATACCGGGTGTCGCCCGCGCCGCGCAGCCCGCCGCTGAAGATCACCTGCGCGATCTGGGTGTAGACGATCACGCAGGTCATCCGCATGATGACGGCGCTGTAGGCCAGCACCGGCGCTTCGGTGGTGAAAAAGCCAAAGATGGTCTGCCCAAACAGCAAAAAGACCACCGCCAGCGCCGTCGAGCACAAAAAGCCCATCCGCTGGCAGAAGTTGGCGTAGATGCGGGCGAGATCCGGCCGCTTTTCGCCCAGGCTCTGCCCCACCAGCGCCACCGAGGCGATCGAGAGCCCATCCCCGAACGAGAAGGAGATGGTGATGATGTTCATGCCGATCTGGTGGGCCGCAAAGGCGCTGGTGCCCAGGCGCGCCACCATCATGGCGTAGGTCAGAAAACCGAACCGCAGAAACAGCTGCTCCGCCAATGTGGCCGAGCCGATGTTGCCGATGGTGGCAAGGGTGTGCCGGTCAAACCGCAGCCGGTTGGCGTGGGAGAAGAGGTACAAAAAGCCCTCCGGGTGCAGCACCGAGGACACCGACATGACCAGCGCCACCACCGTGCCGCAGACGGTGGCGATGGCCGCGCCCCGCACCCCCAGCGCGGGGAAGCCGAAGTGCCCCTCGATGAGCAGGTAGTTCAGGCAGATATTGACCAGGTTGGAGGTGACGTTGGTGCGCAGGGCGATGCGGGTGTTGCCGCAGCCCCGCTGGGCGGCGTTGATCACCAGGCTCATCACGTTGAAGAACATCCCGCCCATGATGATGCGAAAGTAGGAGACGGCCAGCAGGTGGGTGTCCTCATTGCTGCCCGCCAGCCGCAAAATTGGCTCGGCAAAGGCGACGAATACGGTGCTGACGATCAGGGTCAGCAGGGCCACCAGCAGCATGGCCTGGATCAGTACCCGGTTGGCCCCCTCCTGATCCCCCTCGCCCTTGCGGCGGGCCACAATGGCGCTGACCGCCACGTTCAGGGATAAAAAGACCGCCAGCCCCACAAATTTCGGCTGGTTGCACAGCCCCACCGCCGCGATGGCGCTGGCCCCCAGCCTGCCCACCATGATGGTGTCCACCACCGACACCAGCGCCACCAGAAAGCTCTCGAGGGTGCTGGGCCAGGCGATTTGAAAGGTGTGGGCCAGCAGCTGCTGCTGGCCGGGCAGCTCACCACAGGGCTGCATGCCCCGCAGCGCCCGCTCCACCGGGAAAACGCGCCGCAGCACCCGCGCGAACAGAGTTTCCTGTGCGGGTGCGCTTTGCCGGGTCTGCATGGGTGGTCAATCCTCCTTTGCGTTTCTTTGCGCTTTTTTGGCCGCAAGCGCGGCCAGCTCGTCCACCTCGGCCAGCCAGAGCGCGGCCGAGGCGTCGCTGGGCATCCGCCAGTCGCCCCGGGGCGAGAGGGTCACCGAACCAACCTTGGGCCCGTCCGGCAGGCAGCTGCGCTTGAACTGCTGGGCAAAGAACCGGCGGTAGAAGCTGCGCAGCCAGTGCAGCAGTACTTCCTCCGGGTAACGCCCGGCAAAGGCCGCCTGGGCCAGCCGCAGGATCTTGCCCGGCCCAAAGCCATAGCGCAGGGCGTAGTAGAGGTAAAAATCGTGCAGCTCATACGGGCCAACCAGCTGCTCGGTCTGCTGGCTGATCTCACCGCCCTGCGCGGGCAGCAGCTCGGGGCTCACCGGGGTGTCGAGAATATCCCGCAGCACCTGCCGCAGCGCCCCCGCCCCGGCCCGATCGGCCTCGTAGGCCACGATGTGCCGCACCAGGGTCTTGGGAACCCCGGCGTTCACCCCGTACATGCTCATGTGGTCGCCGTTGTAGGTG
>DKVN01000155.1:0-15343 GCA_002491225.1 Faecalibacterium sp. UBA7177 | reverse complement strand
CCAGCCCAGGGCCAGCTCGCTCAGATCGCCGGTGCCCACCACCAGCCCGTTTTCGCGGTTGGCAAGGTCCATCAGTTCAAGGGTGCGTACCCGAGCCTGGGCGTTCTCAAAGGTCACGTCCAGCTGATCCTCCGGCTGGCCGATGTCCGCAAAATGGCTGCGCACCGTGCCGGTGATGTCGATCTGGCGAAACTCCACCCCGAGCTCGGCGCAGAGCACTTCGGCGTTCGAGCGGGTGCGCTTTGTGGTGCCAAAGCAGGGCATGGTCACCGCCAGCACATCCGCGGCCGGGCGGCCGAGCCGCTGCATCGCCCGCACCGCCACCAGCAGGGCCAGGCAGGAGTCCAGCCCGCCCGAGATGCCGATCACCGCCTTGCTGGCGTGGACATGCTCCAGCCGCCGGGCAAGGCCGGCCGCCTGCATGGTCAGGATCTGCTCGCACCGCCCGGCCCGCTCGGGGCCCTCCGGCGGCAGGAACGGGGCGGGGGAGACCGGCCTTGTCAGCACCGTCTCCCAGGGGGCCAGCGAGAAGGGAACGGTGGTGTAGCCCTCGGCGCAGGGCACAAAGCTGGTGCTGCGCATCCGCTCTGCGGCCAGCCGCTCAAGGTCAAACTCGCTCACACAGCGGCCCGCGCCAAAGGGGGCGCTCTCGGCCAGCAGCTGGCCGTTCTCGGCGATCAGGTCGTGGGCGGCAAACACCATGTCGGTGCTGGATTCGCCCTGTCCGGCGTCGGCGTAGAGGTACCCGCAGAAAAGCCGGGCCGACTGCCCGCACACCAGCTGCCGCCGGTACCCGGCCTTGCCTACCGTCTCGTCGCTGGCCGAGAGGTTGGCGATGAGGGTGGCCCCGGCCAGCGCATGGCCGATGCTGGGCGGCTGCGGGGCCCAGAGATCCTCGCAGAGCTCTACCCCGAGGCAGAAGGCGGGCAGCTGCCGGCACTGGAACAGCAGCCTTGCGCCAAACGGCACCGCCTGCCCGAGGCAAACGACCTCGCGGGCGGCATCCGGCGCGGGGCTGAACCAGCGCTTTTCGTAAAATTCGGCGTAGTTGGGCAGGTAGCGCTTGGGCACCAGCCCCAGCACCCGCCCGCCGCACACCGCCGCCGCGCAGTTGTACAGCTTGCCGTCCACCCGCGCGGGCAGCCCGATAAGGGCAAGCAGGTTCCAATCCCGGCTGGCCGCCGCGATCCGCGCAAGCCCCGCCTCGGCCCCCTGCAGCAGGGTCTCCTGCAAAAACAGGTCGCCGCAGGTGTAGCCGGTCAGGCACAGCTCGGGCAGGCAGGCCAGCTGCACCCTCTCGCGGTTCGCCGCGGTGAGGGCTTCGATGATCTGTTCGGCGTTGAAAGCGCAGTCCGCCACCCGCAGCGCGGGCGAGAGCGCGGCCGCCTTGACAAAACCATACTGCATACACGTCCCATCCTTTGCTTTGCATATTTTTGTGTGTTTTCTCGATTTCTCTCCTATTATACACTATTTTGCCCCGTTTGCCAGTAGGGGCGGGCAAATTGCCGCCGGAAAGCCCCTTCTGACAAAACCGAAAGAAAGCATCGGCGGGAGGAAACCTACGTCCCCTCCCGCCGATGTGGTTTTGCCGCTGCCGGGCCGCGCCGCTTTCTGTTACGAAAGCTCAAACTGCCCGGTGTACAGCTGGTAGTATTTGCCCTTCTGGGCGATCAGGTCGTCATGGTCGCCGCGCTCGATGATCTCGCCCTGCTCCAGCACCATGATGGCATCGGAGTTGCGCACGGTCGAGAGGCGGTGCGCGATGACAAAGACGGTGCGCCCGCGCATCAGCTTATCCATGCCCTTTTCGATCAGCCGCTCGGTGCGGGTGTCGATGCTGCTGGTGGCCTCGTCCAAAATCAATACCGGCGGGTCGGCCACGGCGGCGCGGGCGATGGCCAGCAGCTGGCGCTGGCCCTGGCTGAGGTTCGCGCCGTCCGAGGTCAGCACCGTATCGTACCCCTGGGGCAGATGCCGGATGAAGAAATCGGCGTTGGCCAGCCGTGCGGCGGCCTCCACCTCCTCGTCGGTGGCGTTCAGGCGGCCGTAGCGGATGTTCTCCCGCACGGTGCCGGTAAAGAGGTGGGTGTCCTGCAATACCATGCCGAGGCTGCGGCGCAAATCGTCCTTGCGGATCTTGGTGATATTGATGCCGTCGTAGCGAATTTTGCCGTCCGGCACCTCGTAAAAGCGGTTGAGCAGGTTGGTGATGGTGGTCTTGCCCGCGCCGGTGCTGCCCACAAAGGCGATCTTCTGGCCGGGCTTGGCGTAGAGGGTCACGTCCTTCAGCACCGTCTTTTCCGGCACATAGCCAAAGGTGACATTGTCGAGGGTCACGTCGCCCTTCAACTCGGTGTAGGTGGTGGTGCCGTCATGGTGCGGGTGCTTCCAGGCCCAGAGGCCGGTGCGGGCGGCGCACTCGGTCAGGCTGCCGTCCGGCGCGCGGCAGGCGTTGACCAGGGTCACATAGCCGTCGTCCGCCTCGGGGGTCTCATCGATCACCGCAAAGATGCGCTCGGCGCCGGCCAGCGCCGCCAAAATCGCGTTGAACTGCATGCTGATCTGGGTGATCGGCTGGCTGAACGAGCGGGTGTACTGCAGGTAGCTCGCGATCGAGCCGATGTCCATCCGGCCCGCGATCACCAGCACCGCGCCGATGGCGGCCGTGAAGGCGTAGTTGACATAGGACAGGTTGCCCATGATCGGCATGATGATGTTGGCAAAGGTGTTGGCCTGCACCGCGGCCTCGCGCAGCTGCTCGTTGAGGGCGTCGAACTCGCGGTTGACCGTCTCCTCGTGGCAGAACACCTTGACCACCTTCTGCCCCTCGATCATCTCCTCGAGGTAGCCGTTGGTCGCGCCGATGGCGGCCTGCTGCGCCTTGAACCCGGCCGCGCTGCGCTTGGTGATGGCCTTGATGATCTGGATCATCAGCACCAGCATCAGCACGATCAACACGGTCAGCAGCGGGCTGAGGATCAGCATCATGACAAAGGTGCTGGTCACCGTGATGATGCTGGTCAGCAGCTGGATGATGCCCTGGCTCATGGCCTGGCGCACCGCGTCGACGTCGTTGGTGAACCGGCTCATGATCTCGCCGTGGGTGCGGCTGTCAAAGTAGCGGATGGGCAGGTCCTCCAGCTTGTTGAAGAGGTCGGCCCGCAGCCGGTTGAGCGCCCGGTTCGAGATGAGGGTCATCATCATCTGCAGCCCGTAGTTGCAGGCGGCCCCGGCCAGGTAGACCCCGGCCAGCATCAGCAGCATGCTGGTCAGGGTGGAGAGGGTCTGGGCCGTGATGGGCGAGCCCACCATCGGCAGGATGCCCTCGTTGATGATCGGCCGCAGCATGTAGGTGCCCAGCACCCCCGCGCCGGAGCTGACCGCCACCAGCAGCACCACCAGCGCCATCATCCATTTCTGGCGCAGCATGTAGCCCATCACCCGGCCAAAGGTGGCCCTGGCGTTCTTCGGCTTCTGGAAATTCCCGTGCGGTCTCGGCATCTCAGGCCACCCCCTTTTGCTGCGACTCCCAGACCTGCCGGTAGATCTCGCAGCTCTGCAGCAGTTCCTCGTGGGTGCCCACGGCGTTGATCTGGCCGTCCTCCATCACCACGATCTTGTCCGCCTCGCAGACGCTGGCCACCCGCTGGGCGATGATGATCTTGGTCGCCCCGGCAAGGCTGGTTTTGAGCGCCGCGCGGATGGCCGCGTCGGTGGCGGTGTCCACCGCGCTGGTCGAGTCGTCCAGGATCAGGATCTTCGGGTGGGCCAGCAGGGCCCGCGCGATGCACAGCCGCTGCTTCTGCCCGCCCGACACGTTCACGCCGCCCTGCCCAAGGTCGGTGTCGTACCCGTCTGGGAAAGAGCTGATAAAATCATGCGCGCTGGCCGCCTTGCAGGCCGCGACGATCTGCTCGTCGGTGGCGTTCGGGTTGCCCCATTTGAGGTTGTCCCGGATGCTGCCCGAGAAGAGCACGTTCTTTTGCAGCACCATCGCCACCCCGCGGCGCAGCACCTCCAGCTCGTACTCGGCCACCGGGTGCCCGCCCACCAGCAGCTCGCCCCCGCAGATGTCGTAAAGCCGCGGGATCAGCTGCACCAGGCTGCTCTTGGCGCTGCCGGTGCCGCCCAGAATACCCACCGTCTCGCCCGAGCGGATCGAGAGGCAGATGTCCTTGAGGGTCTCGTTTTCACTCTTGGGGTTATACTTGAAATCGACATGCCGGAACTCGACCGAGCCGTCCTTTAGCGCCGGGCCCTGGCCCTTGGCCGCGCCGGTGATGGCGGGCTTTTCCTCGATCACCTCGGCCAGACGCTGCATCGAGGCGCGGGCCATCACCAGCTGGGTAAAGGCCATGCCGATCATCATCAGGCTCATGAGGATCTGGGTGACATAGTTGATAAAGCTGATGAGGTCGCCGCTCAGCATCCGCCCGCCGATGATCATCTGCCCGCCGAACCACAGGATCGCCAGGATGCAGCCGTTGACCACCAGCTGCATGATCGGCATCATGGTGATGACGATCCGCTCGGCCGCGATCGAGGACTCCATCAACTCATCGTTGGATTTTTGGAACTTCTGCTTCTCATAGTCCGCCCGCACAAAGGCCTTGACCACCCGGATGGCGATCAGGTTTTCCTGCACCGAGCGGTTGAGGTCGTCATACCGGTGCAGCATCGAGATGAACCGCGGGTAGGACAGCCGGATCAGGCAGTAGAGGGAGAGGGCCAGCACCGGGATGGCCACCAGAAAGACGATGACCAGGCTGCTGTTGATCGAAAAGGCCATCCATGTGGCGCTCACCAGCATCACCGGGGCCCGCACCAGCATGCGGATCACCAGCTGGTAGGCGTTTTGGGTGTTGGTTACATCGGTGGTCAGCCGGGTGACCAGGCTGGCGGTGCTGAACTTGTCCACATTGGAGAAGCTGTAGTTCTGCACATTGTGGAACGCCGCCCGGCGCAGTTCGCACCCAAAGCCCATGCTGGCCAGGGCCGCAAACCGGCTGGACAGCGCGCCCAGCACCATGCCGCTCAAAGCCAGCAGGGTCATCAAGAGGCCCAGCCGCACGATGTAGCCGATGTCCTGGCTGGGGATGCCCACATCCACGATCCGGCTCATCAGGCGGGGGATGCTGATCTCCAGCAGCACCTCGCCGATGACACAGAGCGGGGCCAGCAGGCCGTATTTTTGAAAGCGCTTGGTATAGGGGAACAGGGTCTTGATCAAGGTCGCTCGACCTCCTTTGTAAAGGTTTCTGTCTGGGAAGCGCACGGGGCCGCCCGCCCGGCGGCGGGGCCCGGCCCGTGCCTGGGGACACAGTCTCCCGGCGGGGGAGGGGGCATGGCCGCGTTGAGGATGGCAAGAAAATCCTTGCCGCGGAACTCCTCGCCGCCGAGGTTGTCCTCCATCCGGGCCAGCACCCCGGCCAGCAGCGCAAGCTCCTCGGGGGTGATGCCCTCGAACATCCGGGCGCTCACCTCCTCAAAGATCTGCTGGCCGTCCCGGATGACCTGCTCGGCCCGCGCGGTCAGCGAGATCTTGTTGCAGCGCATGTCCGACGCGTCGGCCAGCTTTTCAAGCAGCCCGGCCTTCTGCATCCGCTTGATCGAGGTGGCCACCGATGGGGTGGACACCGACAGCGCGTCTGCAATGTCCCGCTGGGTGCAGCCGGGATTGTTTTGGACAAACAGCAGCAGCGGCATCTGCCCCGCAAATACCCCGAGCGGGGCGGTCTGGCGGTGCAGCCGCACCTTGTGCAGCGCCACCACCCGGTTCATGTGCCAGAAAACGCGGGTGGCCTCGGGTGGGTTTGGCATTCGGCTTGCCTCCTTTTTCGGAAAAAAGCCCCCGATTCGCTAACCGGGAAACAATTAACCGCGAAATAATTAACCGACTTATATTTTAGCATTTGTCCCGAAAATGTCAACAGAAAATTTGTGAAAAATTTCCTCTGATCGGGTAGGCAAAAACAGATGTTGCAAAACGCGCGCAAATTGAGTAAGCTAAGAAAAGACAAAAAATGCGGCAGTGGGGCCGCCTTGCCCGCCCCCCGTCGCGCAAAAAAATGATACAGGATCACAAGAGGTTCGGCCTATGCACAACGCGACCAACAAGACCAATAAAAAGAAGCTGCTTTTCATCACCACCGGCGGCACCATCGCCTCGGCCCAGACGCCGCAGGGACTTGCCCCGGCGCTCTCCAGCGAGGAGCTGCTGGCCCAGATGCCCGAGCTGGACGAGCTCTGCCAGCCCTTTACCCGGGCGCTCTTCAGCATCGACAGCACCAACATGCGCCCGGCCCACTGGCTGCGGCTGGCCGACACCATCCGGCAGGAGTACGATGGATACGACGGCTTCATCGTCTGCCACGGCACCGACACGATGGCCTACACGGCGGCCGCTCTCTCGTATCTGATTCAGGACGCAGACAAGCCGGTGATCCTCACCGGGGCCCAGAAGCCGATCTCCTGGCAGATCACCGACGCCAAAAAGAACCTGCGGGACAGCGTGCTCTGTGCGCTCGACCCGCTCTCCCGCGGGGTGATGGTGGTGTTTGACGGCCAGGTCATCGCCGGGACCAGGGCGAAAAAGGTCAAAACCTACAGCTATGACGCCTTCACCAGCATCAACTTCCCCTGCCTTGCCCAGGTGCGGGAGGACGGGCTGCTGCGCTACATCGAGAGCCCCCGGCCCTCCGGCCCGCCGCGCTTTTACAGCGCGCTGGACGAAAAGGTGTTTCTGCTCAAGCTCACCCCCGGCCTCTCGCCCGCCATCCTCGCCCCGATTCTGGAGCTGTACGACTGCATCGTGGTCGAGAGCTTCGGGGTGGGGGGCATGCCGGATGAGCTGGCCGAGGCGCTGGCCGAGCAGCTGCGCCGGTACGCCGCCCACGAAAAAATCGTCATTTTGGGCACCCAGGTGCCCTACGAGGGCAGCGACGTGGGGGTCTACGCGGTGGGCGGCCAGCTGAAAAAGCAGTTCCGCTTTTTGGAGGCGCGGGATATGACCCTCGAGGCCTGCTGTGCCAAAATCATGTGGCTGATGGGCCAGAAGGAGCTGGACTACGCCGCCATCGAACGGGCCTTTTACAGCCGGATCAACTTTGATACCTATCTGTGAGCGGATATCTATCTGTAAGCGGCCGCCAGCAGGCGACGCCGCGCATGGCCGGAGAGGAGGCGCTTTCTTTGGACTTTGAGCAGCTGGCCCGGATTGAGGACGAACTGACCCGGATCCAAAAAACCTACGAGATCTTCGATGAGGACACCCGCCTGTCCGCCAGCCCGGCGGCCCGGGTCGAGTTCCTCACCACCGTCCGGTACATCGAGCGGTACCTCCGGCCCGGCGCGCGGCTGCTGGATGTGGGGGCCGGGGCGGGGGCGTACAGCCTGTATTTTGCCCGCAGGGGGTACAGGGTGTCGGCGCTGGAGCTGGCACAGGCCAACCTCCGGGCCTTTCGCGCCAAACTGACCCCGCAGGATGCCATTGAGCTGATCGAGGGCAACGCGGTGGACCTTGGCCGCTGGCCGGATGCCAGCTTTGACGGGGTGCTGCTGCTGGGGCCGCTCTACCACCTGCACAGCGAGGCCGACCGCCAGCGCTGCATCGCCGAGGCAAGGCGGGTCTGCAAGCCGGGCGGCGCCCTGTTTTTTGCCTTCATCTCCAACGATATGGTACACCTGACCGAGTTCTGCTACCGGCCGGATTATTTCACCAAAGGCAGTTACGACAAAGAGACCTTCCGATTGGAGGATTTCCCTTTCGTCTTCCACACGGTGGAGGGCTGCCGCGCGATGCTGCGCAAAGGCGGGGTGAAGATCCTGCACGAGGTGGCGGCGGACGGGGCCAGCGAGCTGCTGGCCGACAAGATCAACGCTCTGCCGCCGGAGGATTACGCCCAGTATCTGCGCTACCACGCCTATATCTGTGAAAAGCCGGAATTCCTGGGCATGAGCAACCATCTGCTCTTTGTGGGGGAGAACTGAATCAAACAGAAGCACGCCCCTGCCGGAAGAGGAGACTCCCGGCAGGGGCGCGCTGTTTGATCGTCTGTTGTGGTTATTTCGAGGTGCTCGGCACGGTATCCGGCCCTTTCGCCGCCTCCAAGGTGTCCAACGCCTGGGTGAGCAGGTAGGGCATCTGCCGGTTCCACCAAGGCCAGCCGTGGGTCACGTCATAGCCCCAGACATCGAGGTGGGGGCAGAGGCCCTTTTCCCGCATCGCCTGCTCCAGCGCCCGGGCGCTGGTCAGCGGCCCGGCCTCGTCCGGGGCCTGCCCGGCGCAGAGCCAGATGACGCTTTTTTGCAGCGCTTGCAGCCGGGGGTGATCTCCCGGCAGCGCGGGCAAAAACTGCATCGGGTCGTTGCGAAAGACAAGGTCGTCCCCCCGGCCCTCCGGCCCCCAAAAGGCGGCGGCGTCGTACTGGCCGGAGAGCGCCACGCAGCCCGCCACCTGCTGTGGCGCGCGCAGCGTTAGCAGCACGGCCTGCAGCGCGCCGAGGTCGCACCCCAGCGCCAGCAGCGGCTGGCCCGGACAGCGGCGGGCGATTATCGGGATCAGCTCCTCGCAGAGGTAGGCCTGCCAGCGCTCCTGCATCTCGGCCTGGCGGCGGACATCCCCCCGGCCCAGCCAGCTCTCGCCGTTGATGCTGTCGGCGCAAAAAAGGGTGATCCGGCCGCTCTCGATAAGGTTCGAGAGGGCGCTGGTCATCCCGGCGTCCTCCCATTCGTAAAACCGGCCGCTGCCGGTGGGCAGGGCCAGGCAGGGGACGCCGCCCTCGCCGTATTGTTTCCATTCCATCTCCCGGCGCAGGTAGGCGCTGGGCTGTTTTTCATACTGGTTCTGCATGCTTGGTGCCTCCCGTGTGTACCAATCAAACAATAAAAGAAATACAGAAGAAAAGCCGGCCACCCGTTGGGTGGCCGGCTGCTTGTGAACGGATCACTGTGCGCGGGTAACTTTCCCGGAACGCAGGCAACGGGTGCAGGCATAGATGTATTTCGGAGAACCGTCTACGATCGCCTTCACACGCTTAACATTGGGTTTCCAGGTACGGTTGCTCCGACGATGAGAGTGAGAAACCTGGATGCCAAAGGCAACGCCCTTGCCACAACAATCACACTTTGCCATTCTGCTGCACCTCCTCTTCATGTGGTAGCTTGATAAGTTTATCAGAAACTGCACAAAAATGCAAGCATTTTTTTGTTTTATCCCGCAATTTGTTTGCGCCGCAGCCAAAGATGCCGCAAACCGGGCCGCCCGGCCTTGTGCTTTGGGCCCAAGTTCGATATAATAGAATAACATGGGGTGGTATGGCCCCGGGGCTTTTGGGCCAAAGAGCATGACAGGACGCAATGTTGAACAGGAGGGTGGATGCGATGGCAATGGGCAGAGAGGTGCTGCTGCGGTATCTTTTGCGGGGGATCGCGATGCTGCTGGCGATCCCGCTGCACGAGGCGGCCCACGCCTGGGTCAGCGCGGCGCTGGGAGACACCACCGCGCGGGATTATGGCCGCCTCACCCTCAACCCGGTGGCCCACTTTGACCTGCTGGGCGCGATCTGCATGATCTGTGCCGGGGTGGGCTGGGCCAAACCCGTGCCCACCAACCCCCAGCGGTTCCGCAACCCGCGGGTGGGCATGGCCCTCACCGCGGCGGCCGGCCCTGCGGCAAACCTGCTGCTGGCCTACGCGGCAGCCATCCTCTACAAGCTGGCCTACTACTTTTTGCCGGACGCGCTCATCTGGAACATCCTCATCCAGCTTTTGTACATCAATGTGGCGATCAATGTCACCCTCGCGGTCTTTAACCTGCTGCCGGTGCCCCCCTTTGACGGCAGCCGCATCGCGGGGCTTTTGCTGCCGCGGCGGTGGTATTTCCGGGTGATGCAGTACGAGCGGTACATCTTTATTGGGGTGTTCCTGCTCTTGATGCTGGGCTTTTTGGACCGGCCGCTCTACGCGCTGCAAACCGCCGCCTTCCGCTGGCTGGACGCCGCGACCCGCTTTGTCGACCTCTTTTTGCTGGGCCTGCGCTGAATGAACTTGAAATAGGAACGATGGGAGCGTGCGGATGGAAGCACTGACCTTTAAGTTGGAAGATTTTGAGGGCCCGCTGGACCTTTTGCTGCATCTGATCAGCAAAAACAAGATGGACCTCTACAACATCCCGATCCTGGCCCTGATCGACCAGTACACCACCCTGATCAACACCATCGAGGCGGACAAGCTGGACGCCGCCAGCGAGTTTATCGAGATGGCGGCGCGGCTGGTACAGATGAAAAGCACTTTGCTGCTGCCCCGCAGCGAGGAGGCCGAGCGGCTGCAGCAGGAGCTCACCGGCCAGCTGATCGAGTACGAGGCCTGCAAGCGGATGGCCAAAAAGCTGAACCGGCTGGCGGCCGACACCTATATCGCGGTGCGCCGCCCGATGGAGCCGGAGCCGGACACCGCCTACCGGCTGCACCACGAGCCGTCCCTGCTGGCCGACGCCTGGAACGGGCTGATGGGCCGCTCGCTGCGGCGGCGCGCCCCCAGCCAGGAGCGGTTCGAGCCGCTGGTCGCCGCGCCGTTCGTCTCGGTGGGCTCCCGGGTGGTGCATCTGCTGCGGGGGCTTTTGCGGGGCCGGGTGCGCTCGCTGCGGCAGCTGTTCTCCCGCAGGGACAGCCGCAGCCAGACGGTGGCCACCTTTTTGGCCGTGCTCGAGCTGGTGCGGGCCGGGCGGATGACCATCGGCGCAGATGAGAGCCTCGATCTGGTGCAGGGCCGGGTGCGGGGCTTGGAGAAAGGGGAGAACGGCGCATGGACCTGAAACAGTACAAGGGCGCGATGGAGGCGATGCTGTTTGCCTGCGGCGAGCCGGTCAGCGCCTCCCGGCTGGCCGAGAGCCTTGGCATCGAGCCCGAGGTGGCGATCCGGCTGCTGGGCTCCTTGCAGGACGATTACGATGCCAGCGGGCGGGGCATCCGCCTTTACCAGATGGAGGATCGCTGGCAGCTGGGCACCAAAAACGAGTACAGCGAGTTTGTCAAAAAGATCCTCGACACCCGCCGCAACGTGCCCCTGACCCAGGCAGCGCTGGAGGTGCTGGCCACCATCGCCTACAACCAGCCGGTCTCCCGCTCCTTCATCGAGCAGGTGCGCGGGGTGGATTCCTCCTCCACCGTCTCGAATCTCCTGGAAAAAGGGCTGATCGAGGAGGCCGGGCGGCTGGATTTACCGGGGCGGCCGGTGAGCTTTCGCACCACCGATGCCTTTTTGCGCACCTTTGGGCTGAACAGCCTGGCCCAGCTGCCCCCCCTGCACGGGGACGAGCTGCCGCTCGAGCAGCTGGCCGAGGACGGCCTGCCGCTGCCCGAGGGGCCACAAGCGCCCGAAGCGTCCCAAGCCGGGACGGAACAGGAGAGTTTACAGGCTGCGGAAGCCGCGGAAATCGCGGAACAGCCTGCCCCCGCCGGGGCGGCGGGCGAGGCTGCGGCTGGCCCGGATGCGGCGAATGAGGCCGCGGCTGCGGACGATGCTGCGGCCCCGCCGCGGGAGATGCCCTGATGGCCGCGGTGTGGCTGGTGCTCCGGGTGCTGTTGTGGGTGCTGGCCGGGCTGCTGGTGTTGCTGCTGATCGCCCTTGTGCTGCCGGTGGGGGCGAACATCACCTGGGTGAAGGGGGCCCTCACGGTGGACGCGCGGGCTGCATTCGTCCGGCTGCGGGTGTACCCCTTTGCCAAGCGCAAAAAAAAGGCGAAGCTTGGCAAAAAGCGCCCCGCCAAGCCCAAACAGCCGCCGCAGCAGCCCGCGGCGGCCGGGGGCAAGCCCGGCGCGGAGGCCGGCGCCAAGCCTGCCGAGCCAAAACCGGCCAAGGCACCGCCCATCCGGCTGGAGTTTACCCTGACCACCATCCGCGCCCTGGCCTCCACCGCCGGCGGACTGATCCGCCGGGTACTGCGGGGCATCCGGGTGTATGACATCACCCTGCGGCTGCCGGTGCACGGGCAGGACGCGGCCGACACCGCCCTGCGCTACGGCCGCCTCAATGCGCTGCTGCACACCACCTTAGCGGCAGTGAGCAACCTGATGCGGGTGGAGTGCAAACAGCTGGCCCTCGCGGCGGATTTCACCGACGAGTACAAGGGGCAGGAATCTTTCTCTTGTAAAATCACCACCCGGCTGATTATAATGGTGACAGCGGACATCTGGGCGCTCTTCCGCCTCTGGCGCGCGGGCTTTTTCGCCCTGGGCGCGCCAAAGCCCACCAAAAAGGCAAAAAAGACCAAAGCAAAGGCCGCACAGACAGCCGCGGCGGCAAAATAGCACGGGATCCTATTTGCAATACCAATAAAATGATCAGAAGATGAAAACCGCCGGTCAGGGCCAACCCCCGACCGGCCCAGCAGGCAAAAAAGGAGGCCATACCATGTCGGAGCAGAAAATTCAGGGCTTGATGGGCATCACGATGGACAAGATCCGCGAGATGGTCGATTCGGACACCATCATCGGCAAGCCGATCCGGGTCGATGGGGTCACCATCCTGCCCATCTCCAAGGTGACCCTCGGGTTTGCCTCGGGCGGGTCGGATTTCGGCGCGCAGAGCAGCAAGGAGATGTTTGGCGGCGGCGGCGGCGCGGGGGTCACCATCCAGCCGGTGGGCTTTTTGGTGGTGCAGGACGGCAATGTCCGCACCGTCCAGTTGGCCGACCCCGGCAACACGGTGGACCGCGCCATCACCATGATGCCCGAGATGTTCGACAAGGTCACCACCATGCTGAAAAAGGATCAAAAGTCCAAGGACGGGCCCGCCCCGGCCGACAGGGAGACAGCCCCGACGGCGTGACCGGGCGGCCGGGTTGAGAAAGAAAGCGAACGCCGGAAGGGGAGAATCATGGCACAGATACGCATTCAAAAGGTGATGGCCGACCAGGGGCTCTGCTCCCGCCGGGCGGCCGAGCAGATCATCCGGGAGGGCCGGGTCAAGGTCAACGGCCACCCGGCCGGGGTGGGGGACAAGATGGACCCCGCGAAGGACCTGCTCAGCGTGGACGGCGAGCGGGTGCAGATCCAGAAAAAGCAGGAGTACCATTACCTGATGCTGCACAAGCCCCGCGGCTATGTCACCACCACCAGCGACGAGCTGGGCCGCAAGACCGTGATGGATCTGGTGGCCGACTACCCGGCGCGGCTCTTTCCGGTGGGCAGGCTTGACCGTGAGAGCGAGGGCCTTTTACTGCTGACCAACGACGGCGAGTTTGCCAACCTGATGATGCACCCCTCCCACGGGGTGAGCAAGCTGTACCGGGTCACGGTGCGGCCCCACGCCGGGGAGGCGCAGGTGGTGGCCCTCAGCGAGGGGGTCACCCTCGACGACGGCACCAAAACCCAGCCCGCCGTGATCAGCGTTGTGGCGGACGAGCCCGGCCGCACCGTGCTCGAGATGACCATCAAGGAGGGCAAAAACCGCGAGATCCGCCGGATGTGCGAGGCGGTGGGGCTTGAGGTCATCCGGCTGCGGCGCAATGCGGTGGGGGCGGTCAAACTGGGGATGCTGGGGCCCGGCAGCTACCGCGAGCTGACCAAAAGCGAGCTGAACGCCCTGCGGGCGGCCGCCCAGCGCGGGGTGGCCCGCGCCCGCACCGAGGGGACAGGCAGCCCCGCGCGGCATGATCCTGAAAAGCAGGGGGAGAGGCCCGGGAAAAGGCCGGGCGGCACCCCGCGCGGCGCGGGGGAGCGCAGACCCGGTGCGCAGAGCCGAAAAAAATGAAAATTCCGGGCAAAATTTCCCGCAAAACCACTTGTCAGTTTTTTGACAAAATAGTATAATGATACTAATTTTGATTTTGCTATTGCAGGAGGGCTGTTCATGGCTTCTAAAAAGCTTGGCAGGGATGCGATCCTTGCAACATTTTTTGATGACGGCACTTACACCAACCTGTTTGCGGACGGGCCGGCTGCGGCCGCCTTCGGCACCGCAAACGGCCAGCCGGTCTACGCGGTCTGCCAGGATGGCGCGGCGCTCAGTGCCAAGGATGTCGAGCGGATGGTCCGGGTGCTGGAGCTGGCCGCCAAAACCGGCAACCCGGTGGTGACCTTCTACGATTCGATCGGCGCAAAGCTGGAGGAGGGGCTGGCCGCCCTGTCCGCCAGCGCCACCCTCTCGGCGGCTGTGGCCCAGCTGTCCGGCGTGGTGCCGCAGGTCGCGGTGGTGGTGGGGGTCTGCGGCGCGTCCGCCGCGCTGGCCGCCGCCAACGCCGATGTCTGCATCATGGCCGAGGGGGCCGAGCTCTTCTTCACCCCGCCCTTTACCAGCGCCGCCAGGGGCGACAAGCTGCCCGAGGCCGGTACTGCGGCCTTCGCCGCCAAGGCGGGCGTCGCCGCCCTCGTGGCCAAGGACGCCGCCGAGGCCGCGCTGATGGCGGCCCATGTGGTGGGCCTGCTGCCCGCCAACAACCTCTCCAGCCCGTCGGTGTTTGCCTTTGAGGCCCCGGCCGCTGCCTTCCCCGCCAAGCGGGATCCGGCCGCCGCGCTGGCCGCGCTGGCCGACAAGGACAGCCTGCTCGAGCTGTACGCCGGGTTTGGCAAAAAGGCGGTCACCGCGCTGGGCACCTTCAACGGCAACGCCGTGGGCTTTGTGGCCACCGGCGAGCAGCTCTGCCGCGCCTGTGTTTCCAAGATCGCCCGCTTTGTGCGGCTGTGCGACGCCTTCAGCATCCCGCTGGTGACGGTGGTCGACACCGAGGGCTTTGTGCCCTCCTCCGCGGACGATCAGGCGGGCGGCATCCGTGAGGCGGCCCGCCTTGCGGCCACCTACGGCGACGCCACCACCGCGCAGGTGGCGGTGATCGCGGGCAAGGCGGTCGGCCCGGTGTTTGCGGCGCTCGGCGCGGCCGATCTGGTCGTGGCGCTCGAGGGCTGCACCATCGCCCCGGTCGAGCCCACCGTGGCGGTCAGCGTCCTCTATAAGGACGAGCTGGAGGCCAGCGACAGCATCGAGGCCGCCGTCAAGAAAAAGGCCGCCCAGTACGCGGCCGAGAGCTGCAGCGCCCGCGCCGCCGTGGCGGCCGGTGTGGCCGACTTTGTGGCAAGCCCCGCCAGCGTGCGCGGCGCGGTGCTGTCGGCGCTGGATATGCTGGCCACCAAGCGCGCCTCCCGCATGCCCAAAAAGCACGGCAACATGGCCCTGTAAGCAATACAACGCGGAACATCTGCGACCGAACAATACAGGAGGGATTCTGAAATGAAATACTTCAACATCACCGTAAACGGCACCCCGTACAATGTCACCGTTGAGGAAACCGCCGCCGGCGCTGCCCCCGTGGCCGCCGCTGCGCCCGCCCCCGCCGCCAAGGCCG
>DKVN01000094.1:4519-4787 GCA_002491225.1 Faecalibacterium sp. UBA7177 | reverse complement strand
GCCGGCGAAAAAGCTGATGACGGCGGTTATGCCATAGGCCAGCAGCAAAAGCCCCACGGCGGTACAGATAAACCCGGTGGTGAGATCGGGGAACAGAAGCAGGACAAGTCCCAGAACCACATAGGCCAGAGAAGCGGCCACAAAACTTTTTTTACCATCCATATTACATTTCTCCTTTTGGATCCCAGTTTTTGCAGACGTCCACCCAACCGGCGGCAGAGGACAGCTCCTCCAGATCGGAAAGGGTGAGCTCAATGGCGGAGTTGGA
>DKVN01000094.1:0-4228 GCA_002491225.1 Faecalibacterium sp. UBA7177 | reverse complement strand
AGCTCAATGGCGGAGTTGGAGCTGCCCGCGGCGGGGTAGACGGTGGAAAACCGCCGCAGGGAGGCGTCCAGGTAAGTGCGGACGGCCGGATTTTCAATGGCAAAGGGGCACACCCCGCCCACCGCATGACCGGTAAAGGCGATCACCTCGTCAGGGGTGAGCATTCTGGCCTTGGTGTGGAATTGGGCCTTGAATTTGCCGTTGTCGATCTTGGCGTCTCCGGCGCAGACCACCAGCGCACACCCCTCCTCAACGGCAAAGGAGAGGGTCTTGGCGATCCGCTCCGGGGCGCAGCCTACCGCCTGGGCGGCCAGCTCCACTGTGGCGGAGGAAACGTCAAATTCCAGGATATCTCCCTCCCGACCCTTTTGGGCGAAGAAGGCGCGGACTTTTTCAATAGACATATCATTTCCCGGCTTTCCCATTGGCTTTCGCCATAAATTTTTCCTTTTGGATCACGAAACGGGTATGGAGTCCCTTGCCGATAGGCCCTGCCTCGTCGAAGGCGGAAACGGCAAAGGTAAGGGCCCTGCCATCCAAAACGGTAAGCTCCGCCTCCGCCCAGACCCGCATGCCCAGGGGAGTGGCGGCGTCGTGGGAAACGTCCATGTGGGTACCCACGGTGCTCTGCCCATCCTCCAAAAAACCGTCCACCGCGGCAGTGGCGGCCTTTTCCATCAAAGCGATCATCATGGGGGTGGCAAAGACGTCCAAGGAACCGCTCCCCACCGCCAGAGCGGTATTTTCTTTTGTGACAAGAGTTTCAGCGCAACCCTTCAGCCCCACAGTCAGCGGCATGGAGAATTCCTCCTCAGAGCTTGGATAAAGGAGAGTATAGCCTATTTCTTCCTGTTTTGCAAGGGCGGCAGGGCCGGAAAAACAAAAAACAGGAGCCATGCCCTGCACGGCTCCTGTTTTGCGATCCTGTCTCAGTAGTTCTCCGCGTGGACCTCGAAATAGCTCTGGGGATGGTTGCAGGTGGGGCAGATCTCGGGGGCCTTGGTGCCAACCACGATGTGACCGCAGTTCCGGCACTCCCAGACCTTTACCTCACTCTTGGCAAAGACCTCGGCCATCTCCACATTCTTGAGAAGGGCGCGGTAGCGCTCCTCATGGTGCTTTTCAATGGCGGCAACCATGCGGAACTTGGCGGCCAGCTCGGTGAAGCCCTCTTCCTCAGCGGTCTTGGCGAAGCCGTCGTACATATCGGTCCACTCGTAGTTCTCGCCCTCGGCGGCGGCCTTCAGGTTCTCGGCGGTGTCGCCCAGGCCCTCCAGCTCCTTAAACCACATCTTGGCGTGCTCTTTTTCGTTGTCGGCTGTCTTGAGGAAGAGGGCCGCGATCTGCTCGTAGCCTTCCTTTTTGGCCTTGGAGGCAAAGTAGGTGTACTTGTTGCGGGCCTGGCTCTCGCCTGCGAAGGCCGCTTCGAGGTTTTTCTCGGTCTGGGTGCCTGCATACTTGCTCATGTGTTAACGCCTCTTTCTTGTTTGATTTTTTGATCGTTTTTATGGCTTGAACCACGCCGCCGTCTTTCTGGACGGGCGGCGTTTTTCCCTGGTTGGGCGGGCTGCTCCTCTTCGCCCGCTTTGGCCCGGCAGGCCGGGCAGAGAGAGAAGACCCGCAGGTCGTACCCGAGGAGCTCCTCCCCCACGGCAGCGCGCAGGGGCTCGGTGAGGTCGGCAAGGCGGATGTCCCGCAGGGCGCCGCAGCGGGGGCAGACGATGTGGTCGTGCGGGGCGGCGCGGTCGTACCGGACGGGCGCACCCTCGACCGCCACCCGGCGGATCAGCCCCTCGGCGGTGAGCCGGTTGAGGTTGTTGTAGACGGTGGCCAGCGCCGCGCCGGGGTACCGCTGGCGCAGCGCCGCGCAGACCTGCTCCGCCGTGGGGTGGTCCTGCGCGGTGCAGATGATCTCGTAGACGGCCTTTTCGTAGGTTGTCATAGGTCGCTCCATTCGGCCCTTGGATTTAGAACTTTTCTAAATTTCTTGTAATGATTCTAACACAGCGCGGGCGGCTTGTCAAGGGCAACACCGCACAATTCCAAGTACCAGATCGCGTCGGCAAATTTTTCGTCAGATGAAACAAAAACCGCAGGCAATCCTTGGTGGATTGCCGAGGATGTTTGTGAAATATGACGGAAAATTTGCAAGCGAGATGGTGCTTAAGGCGTCAGCCGCGAATTGTGCGGTGTTGCCCAAGGGGCGGCGGACATCTTTTTTGCGGCTGGTTGCATACCCTGTGAGCAGCAGGGAGGGATGCGGCATGAGGCAGGTGGAGTACCGGCTGACCGAGCGGTTTTTGCCGGGCGCGGCACCGCTGCGGGCGGCACGGCTGCGGGCGGCGCTGGCGCGCGAGGCGCAGCGGGTGGAAAGCGGCAGCGGGACGGCCTTGGACGCGGCGGGCGGCGGGGCCAAGGCAGCGGTCACGCCGGAAGGCGGCGCGGCAGAGGCGGGCGGCACAGCGCCAAAGATGAGCGCAGAGCGGGGGGATGCGGGATGCGGGCGGCCATCTACTGCCGGTTGAGCAAGGAGGACCAGGACGCCGGGGCGGCGGGGCGGGAGTCCGAGAGCATCCAGAACCAGCGCTCGATGCTGACCCGCTACGCCCGCGAGCAGGGCTACGAGATCGCGGGGGTGTATGTGGACGAGGACCGCTCCGGCATCGACCGGGCCCGCCCGGCCTTCAACCGGATGCTCGAGGCGGCCAGCCACAGGGAGTTTGAGATCATCCTGGCCAAGACCCAGTCCCGCTTTACCCGGGACATGGAGCTGGTGGAAAAGTATCTGCACGGCTGCTTTGCCGAGTGGGGCATCCGGTTTATCGCGGTGGTGGACCATGTGGACACCGCCGACCCGGCCAACAAAAAGAGCCGCCAGATCAACGGGCTGGTCAACGAGTGGTACCTGGAGGACCTGTCCGAGAATGTCCGCTCGGTGCTGACCCACAAGCGCCGCCAGGGACGGTACATCGCCGCCTCGGCCCTCTACGGCTACCGTAAGGACCCGCTCGAAGCCGGGCATCTCATCATCGACCCCGAGGCCGCCGGGGTGGTGCGGCAAATTTTTGCGCTGTATCTCGCGGGCAATGGGGTCACCCGCATCGCCCGGCTGCTGAACGAACAGGGGGTGCCCTCCCCTGCCCGGTACAAGCGGATGGCGGACGAGGCGGCGGCGGGCGGCGGGCTGGATGCGGCGAGCGGGCCAGCGCCCGGCGGCTCCCCTGCCCCGGCCCCCGGCAGTGGTTTGGGCGCAGGTCCCGATGCGCTTCCCGATGGGGCCCCCGGCGCGGCGGGCGGCCTCTGGAGCCGCAGCACGGTGCACCAGATGCTGAAAAACCGCAGTTATATGGGGGATCTGGAGCAGGGGCGGCACCGGCGGCTGAGCTACAAGAGCCCAAAGACGGTCTGGCTGCCGCGGGAGGACTGGATCATCGTGCCCGGCACCCACGAGCCGATCATCCCGCCCGAGACCTTTTGGCAGGTGCAGCGGATGATGGCCGGGCGGACCCGCGGCGGCGGGGCGGGGCAGGTGGACCCGCTGGCGGGGCTGGTGGTCTGCGGGCTGTGCGGCGGTCGGATGGAGCAGACCGGCGGAGGCGGCGCGGCGCGGCGGTACTGGCGCTGCCGGATGCCGCTGCGCGCGCCCGGCCGCTGCCCCGGCCAGCCCTACCTGCCCGCGGATGCGCTGGCGCAGTTAGCGGCGCAGCGCATCCGCTGCCACGCGGCGGCGCTGGGCTGCCCCGCCCCGGCACAGGGCGCACCGCTCCCCCGCAGCCTTGCGGCGGCGCTGATCGAGCAGATCGTCATCTCCCCGCCCGAGGAGGAGGGGCGGGTAAGGCCGATCGAGATCGTCTGGCGGTTTTAGCAAGAAAGGGACGCCCGCGGCAATTTGCGGGCGTCCCTTTTTCTGCTTTGCGGGGCCGGGCGGCGTCGACGTCCGCCCCACCCAAGTAGAGCGAACTGTGCCCGCAAAATAACAAAAAAACAACGTGCAATCGCTCAAAAAATCCATCCGGCCAAAATGATCCGGATGGATTTCGTTTCGCTTTTTGTCTCTCAAAGGCGCCTTTTGCGGGATTAGTATGTCCTTTTGTCCCCCCTCAAAATGGTTTAGACGGCATCGAGATATTGGTCTCATTTTCCCATCGCGTCCAGCCAGCAGGCCGGGCGCTTTTCTTTTGCCCTTTTTCCGGGTCGGAGGTTTCCTCTCTTCCCCCCTCTCACACTC
>DKVN01000051.1 GCA_002491225.1 Faecalibacterium sp. UBA7177 | reverse complement strand
CCCTCCCGGCTCAGGTTAAAGGAGAGGATATCCACGATATTCTTCTCGTCTTCCACAATGAGGATCTTCTTGCTCATGTTCTCTCGCCCGCCTCTCTCTTTAGGTATTCTCTGGCCTTCAAAATACAGGCCACCGTCTTGGCGTCCTCCAGCTCTCCGGCCATGACCCGCTCATAGAGGGTGTCCAGGTCGGTGCAGCAGATCTCTAAAAATTCGTCCTCGTCGGGGTGGACCGGGCCGAAGTGCAGGTCCCGGGCCAGGTACATGTGCAGCCGTTCGGTGCAGAAGCCGGGGGAGAGGAGCAGGCAGCCCAGGTAGATAAACTCCCCCGGGGTGGCGCCGATCTCCTCGCTCAGCTCCCGCAGCCCGGCCAACCGGTGGTCCTCCGGCCCGTCCAGCTTGCCGGCGGGCAGCTCCTCCACCACCTTTCCAAAGGGGTAGCGGAACTGCTTGACCGTGTAGGTGGTGCCGTCCTCCTCCAGGGCCAGGATGCACACCCCGCCGGGGTGCTCCACCACCTCCCGGCTGGCCAGGGCCCCGTTTTCCAGCCGGGCCACGTCCTGGCGCAGGGTGACGATCTTGCCCCGGAAGAGGGTCTTGCTCTCCACGGTCTCCTCAAACAGCTTCAAGGCGTACCACCTCATTTGAAAGATATCATGTCCCCTCTTTTCCCCTTTAACCCGCCTTGCGCCAGGTGTGGGGGGAGAGCAGGATGAGCAGGGGGAAGATCTCCAGCCGGCCCAGCAGCATGTCCAGCGTGAGCACCAGCTTGGAAAGGTCGCTGTAGTGCCCAAAATTGCGGGCCGCGCCCACCCCCTCAAAGCCGGGGCCGATGTTGTTGAAGCAGGCGATCACCGCCGAGAGGTTGGTGGTGATCGAGAGCCCGTCCACCGAGACGACCAAAAAGCTGAGCACCACCAGCGCGCAGTAGGCCGCGAGGTAGGCGTTGGTCCCGGCCAGCACATCCTCGGCCACCGGATGCCCGTTCACCCGCACCAGCTGCACCCGCCGGGGGTTGAGGGTCTGGCGCAGGCTGCGCCGGAAGCCCTTGAGCAGCAGCAGCACCCGGGCCATCTTGAGCCCGCCGCCGGTGCTGCCCGCGCAGGCCCCGAGGCACATCAGGATCAGCAGCACCCCCCTGGAGAGGCTGGGCCACTGGTCAAAATCCACGGTGGAAAAGCCGGTGGTGGTGATGATGCTGCTCACCTGGAAGGCCGCGTGGTGCAGCGCCTCGCCGAGCGAGGCAAACATCCCCCGGATGTTGATCGTGATCACCGCGATGGCCCCAAAGGTGACCCCCGCGTAGAGCCGCAGCTCCTCGTCAAAGAAAAAGTCCTTCCAGCGGCGCAGCAGCAGCAAAAAGTAGAGGCTGAAGTTGACCCCGAACAAAAACATGAACACGGTGGTGACAGTTTGCAGATAGGGGCTGTACCCGGCAATGCTGTCGTTTTTGATGCCAAAGCCGCCGGTGCCCGCGGTGCCAAAGGCGGTGCAGAGGCTGTCAAACAAAGGCATGCCCCCCGCCAGCAAAAACACAACGTCCAGCGCCGTGAGCAGCATGTAGATGCCGTACAGGATGAGGGCGGTGTTCTGCAGCTTGGGGGTCAGCTTGCCCACGCTGGGGCCGGGGCTCTCGGCCCGCATGAGGTGGATGTTGGCCCCGGTGCCCCGCCGGGCAATGGGCACCACCGCCAGCAGAAACACCAGCATGCCCATGCCGCCCAGCCAGTGGCTGAAGCTGCGCCAGAGCAGGATGCCCCGCGGCAGCGACTCCACCTCCGGCAGGATCGAGGCCCCGGTGGTGGTAAAGCCCGAGACGATCTCGAACAGCGCGTCGACAAAATGCGGGATCGCGCCGGAAAACCAGAAGGGCAGCGCCCCCACAAGGCTGATGATGATCCAGGAGAGGGCGGTGGCGACAAAGCCCTCCTGTGCGTAAAAGCTGCCGACCCCCTGCCTTGCCAGCAGCAGCAGCACCCCGCCGACGAGGCAGGCGATCAGCACCGCGCCAGCAAAGCCGAGCGCCGCGGCCGAATCGCCGTCCGCCACACACAGCAGCATGGCCGGAAGCATGAAAACGGCCTCCAGCACCAGCAGCGCGCCGATCACCCGGCCTACGATCTTTCTGTTCACAGTCTATCAGGACCCTTCTTGCAAGGTATGGCCGCGCGGCCGCTGCCAGAGATCAGGCAAAGATATCGTTGAGCTGCAGAATGGGGGTCTCGCGCCCGTTGACCAGGATGATCGTATCCCCCGGCTCAAAGTGGGAGGAGCCGTCCGGGATGATGGTGCGCCCCAGATGGGTGATGCAGGCCAGCAGCAGCCCGCTTTTGAGCTGCACCTCCTTGAGCGGCGTGCCGACAAAGCGGGTGTCCTTGTCCACCCGGAACTCGAGCGCCTCGGCCTGCCCGCCCGCGATGCGGTGGAGGGTGATGGCCGCGCCGGTCTGGTTTTGCATCGCGCGGACATACCGCACGATGTGGGCGCAGCAGAGCTCCCGCGGGCTGACCACGCTGCCCACCTCGAGGCTCTCTAACAGGCCGGTGCTCTCCATCCGGTTGACCTTGGCGATCACCTGCGGCACACGGTGGGTGGTGCCGTACAGGGCGGTGATGACGTTCAGCTCGTCCAGCCCGGTCAGGCAGACCAGCGCGTCGGTCTCGTAGATGCCCTCGCTGTCCAGCACCTCCTGCGAGGAGCCGTCCGCCAGAACGACCGAGGCCCTGGGCAGCAGCTGGGCCAGCTGGGTGCAGCGGGCGGGGTCGTTTTCGATGATCTTGACCTTGACCCCCGCGTTCAGCAGCCGCTGGGCCAGATAGAAGCTGACCCGCCCGCCCCCGATGAGGATGGCGTGGCGCGTTTTTTTGGTGGTGACCCCCAGCTTTTTCAGCAGCTGGGCCAGCACGTCGGTGGGGGCGGTGACATAGATGTGGTCGTCCTTTTGCAGCACGTCGTTGCCGCTGGGAATGATGACCTGCCCCTCCCGCAGCACGGTGCAGACCAGAATTTTGCAGCCCAGCACCCCCGGCAGCCGGGAGAGGGGCTGGTTTTCGAGGATGCTGTCCGCCTGCACCCGCAGCTCAACGATCTCGACCCGGCCCTTGGCAAAGGTCTCCCGCTTGAGAAAGCCGGGGAACTGCAACAGCCGGAACGCCTCCTGCGCGGCGGCCAGCTCGGGGTTGACGCTCAGCGAGAGGCCGAACTCCTCCCGCATGCGGAACAGCTGCTCGATGTACTCGGGGCTGCGCACCCGCGCGATGGTGTGCAGCTTGGGGTTCATCTTGCGGGCGGTGAGGCAGCACAGCAGGTTGATCTCGTCCGCGCTGGTGGCGGCGATGAGCAGGTCGGCCTCCTCCACCTGCGCCTGGCGCAGCGCGTCCATGGTGGCGCAGTTGCCCTGCACCGTCATCACGTCGTACTGCTGCAGCTTGCCCTCCAGCACCTCGGGGTTCGAGTCGATGGCCACAAGGTCGTGCCCCTCCATCGAGAGCTGCCGGGTCAAAGCAAGGCCCACCTTGCCGTCTCCTGCAATGATGATCTTCATCTTGTACTGCGTCCCCTTTTTCCTGCTGCCCGGTCTGTTCGGGCAGGGTGTTTGCTTTTTGATCGCTCTGGCCTGCCGGTCTGTCTCTATGCTACCGGCCTGTTCTTATGGCTCCGGCGTTCCGGGCTGCTCCTTCTCCTCGGCCATCCGGTAGCCCACCCCCGCCTCGGTAAACACGTACCGCGGCTCGGCGGGGTTCTGCTCGATCTTGCGGCGGATGTTGGCCATGTTCACCCGCAAAATCTGGTTGTCGCCCTGGGTGCCGGGGCCCCACAATTCCCGGATGATCGCATCGTAGGTGAGCACCCGGCCGGTATTGCGCCCGAGCAGCGCCAGAATCTTGAACTCGTTGGGGGTCAGGTGCACCGGCGCGCCGTCCACCGTCACCTGGCGGCGGTCATAGTCGATGGCAAGCCCGCCCACCCGCAACATGCCGGTGCGGGCAATATCGGACGAGGCCCCGGCGCTGCGGGCGTGGCGCAGGGCGGTGCGGATGCGGGCCAGCAGCTCCTCCGCGCCAAAGGGCTTGACGATGTAATCGTCCGCCCCGGCGTCCAGCGCGGCCACCTTGTCCGCCTCCTGCGAGCGGGCGCTCACCACCACAATCGGCATGCCGGACCAGCCGCGCACCGCCCGGATCACCTCGAGGCCGTCCCGGTCGGGCAGGCCAAGGTCGAGCAGCACCAGATCCGGGCAGTGGGAGCGGATCAGGGTGTCCGCCTCCCGGGCGGTGGCAGCGGTGATCGTCTCGTAGCCGCTGGTCGAGAGCACCGCCGTGAGCACGTTGCAGATGCCGGTGTCGTCCTCAACGATGAGCACCTTGTCTTTCAGGGGCATCGGGGTCCTCCTTTTCTTCGAGCGGCAGGGTAAAGCCGATCTCGGCCCCGCCCTCGGGCAGGTTGCGGGCAGTCATATGGCCGCCGTGGGCCTCCACGATGGTATCGCAGACCGACAGCCCGATGCCCATGTTGCGCCGCCCGTCCGAGGTGGCGCGCCGCTCGGCTGGAATGCTGCCCGAAAACAGCACCGGCAGCAGCACGGCCGGGATGCCCTCGCCGTTGTCCCGCACATAAAAGGCCGCCTGCTGGCCCTGGCGCAGCACCTGAATCTGGATGCGGGTGGCGTTTTGGGCGTGGTAGACCACATTCTCCATCAGGTTGATCAGCACCTGCTCGATCAGCAGCGCGTCCATCGGCACCATCAAAAGCTGCTGGGGCACCTCCACCGACACCGGCATCCCGGCAAACCGCTTGCGGAACTTCTGCACCGTCTCGCTGACCACCTCCTCGGCGGGCAGCGGCTCCTTGTGCAGCCGCGCGGCCTCGCCCGAGCCGATGCGGGTGATCGAGAGCAGGTTTTCCACCACCCGAATCAGCCACTCGGCGTCCTGGTGGATGCCGGCCAGCAGCTCGGTGCACTGGGCGGCGGGCAGGGCCGCGCCCTGCTCCAGCAGCACCCCGCTGGCCCCCGCAATGTTGGTGAGCGGGGTGCGCAGGTCATGGCTCACCGCCCGCAAAAGGTTTGCGCGGGTCTTCTCCTTTTCGGTCTCGGCCCGCAGGTACTCCTGCCGCTTGAGCCGGCTGGTGAGCAGGCTGGTGGCGATCGAGACGGCCAGCATCCCCGCAAAGGTAAAGGCGTACCCCTGCATGGTAAAGTTAAAGGCAAAGTACGGATAGGTAAAGGCGAAGTTGACCCCCACCACCCCGATCAGGGCGGCCAGCACCCCGTAGAGGTAGCCGCTGGTGTTGATGGCGGTAAACAGCACCGCCAGCACAAACACCATCGAGGCCCAGGAATCGCTGCTGTCAAAGATCTGCTGGCAGAACACGCAGACCGCCGCGGCCGCGGCCATGATGGCCAGCAGCACCAGCGTATCCCGCAGCGAGACGGCGAACCACTCCCGCAGCTGCCGCCGCCGCGGCCAGTGCAGCCGCGGCCAATGCAGGCGCACGCGGGCCACTCCCCTTTCTCCGCTCCTTCGCGCCCGGCGCGCCGCGGGTAACACCGCAGCCGCGGGCCCTACTGAGCCAGTATGGCAACAGTATAGCAAAAAGCGGTGCAAAATGCCATACCTTGCGCAAAATTGGCAGTTGGTCAGCTTTCCACGACCCAAAGCATGCCAAAAAAATCGCGAAGCACCGCGCAGCGCCCCGCAGCACCCCGGAGCCTTTGCCCCCCAAAAACCGCGGCCCACCTCCCGGCGATCGAGAGGTGGGCCGCTACAGCCGCTTATGCCTCGCCCGGGTGGTTTTTGCGCCAGGCGAGGTAACTTTCGAGGATGACCGCGGCGCTCACCGCGTCCAGCCTGGCCTTGCGCTTTTTGCCAAAGCTGCGGTTCTCGGTCAAGAGCGCGGCGGCGCTCACGGTGGTGCGGCGCTCGTCCCACAGCCGGATGGGCAGCTTGGTCTGCGTCCCGAGCAGGTCGGCCAGGGCGCGGGTCTTTTCGGCCCGGGCCCCCTCGGTACCGTCCATGTTGCGGGGCAGGCCGATCACGATCATCCCCGCCCCCTGCCGCCCGGCCTCGGCGGCGATCTGTTCGGCCACCTTGGCCATATTCTTCTCCTCGATCTGCCGGATCGGGCTGGCCAGCAGCTCGGTGGCGTCGCATCCGGCCAGCCCGGTGCGGGCGTCGCCGTAATCCACTGCAAGGATCTTCATCTTCTGCTCCTTTTTGGCTCTTTTTCCAGTCTTTTGGGGTGGGTTTCGGGCACCTCTTCTCCTACATCAGCGGCGAGAAGATGCGCAAAAAGCTCTGCGCCATCTGCTTGGGGATGGGGGTGCGGGCGATGTCCGCCAGGTTCACCTCGCGGCTCTCGTCCATCGCGGCCAGCAGGTCGTCCCGCACCTCGCCCACGATCCGCCCGCCGTAAAAGGCGCAGCAGTTCTCAAAGTGCAGATAGAGGCTGCGGTAGTCCATATTGGCGCTGCCCACCACCGCGGCCTCGTCGTCCGAGACATACATCTTGGCGTGGATGAAGCCGGGCGTGTACTGAAAGATGCGCACCCCGGCCTCGAGCAGGGTCTTGTAGTAGCTCTGGGTGACCCAGTAGGCGTACCACTTGTCCGGGATGCCGGGGGTGACGATCCGCACGTCCACCCCGCTCTTGGCGGCCAGGCGCAGGGCGGTAAGCATCTCGTTGTCCACGATCAGATAGGGGGTGACGATGTAGACATACCGCTGGGCCTGCTGCAGCAGGTTGAGGTAGACATTTTCGGCCACCGTCTCCCGGTCGAGCGGGGAGTCAAAATACGGCTGGACATACCCGTCGGCCGCGTAGCGCAGGGTGGGCGCGCAGGCGGCAAGGTCGCTCTCGCTGCCGGTGACATAGTCCCACATCGAGAGGAAGCCCACCGTCATCGGGTAGACCCCGCTGCCCTTGAGCATCAGGCTGGTGTCCTTCCAGACGCCGAACCGCTTTTTGCGGTTGATATACTCGTCGGCCAGGTTGAGCCCGCCGGTAAAGGCCACGTCGCCGTCGATGACCGTGATCTTGCGGTGGTCCCGGTGGTTGAGCATGACATAATCCCCCACATGGCGGGAGAGCCGCACCGGCGAAAAGGGCACGCACTTGATCCCGGCGGCCCGCAGGGTGTCGGCGTAATCCTCCGGCAGGGTGAACATGCTGCCGAAGGCGTCGTACAGCACCCGCACGTCCAGCCCGGCCGCCGCCTTGGCCTTGAGGATGGCGAGGGTGGCGTCCCACATATCCCCGCCCTCGATGATGAAGTATTCGAGGTAGATGAACCGCTTCGCCTTTTCCAGCTCCTCAAGAAAGCGCGGAAAAAACTGCTGCCCGATGGGATAGTACTCGCACAGGGTGTCGCCATAGAGCGGCGCGGACGCGCACCGGGCCAGGTAGACCGCGCTGCGGGTGAGCTTGCCGGTGTGCACCGCCAGCTGCCGCATGGGGGCGGGGTCCTGCCGCAGCGCCTCGGCCCCGCGGGCGGCGGCGGCGCTGTACCGCCGGGCGGCGGCGCAGTGGACGCTGCGCTGCCCCCAAAAGAGGTAAAAGAGGGTGCCGGTGGGGGGCAGAAAGACGATGATCGCCACCCACATCAGCCGGTAGCTGGGGTTGATATCGTCCCGGTCGAGCATGGTGATCACGATCAGGACGCTGACGAGGGTCAGCGCGAGGTAGACCCAGGTGGACTTTGCCCCGAGCCAGAGCACCAGCCCCACGATCAGCGCGATCTGCACAAGCCCGAGCACGATGATAAAAAAGGTACGGGTCAAAAGGCCCCGGATGAGTTTTTTCATAGGCTTTTTGTACCCCTCAGCCCGCGTCGGCGGCGGACGCGCTCTCGGGCGCGCTGTCCGCGTCGGCCGCCGGGGCGGCATCCGCGGCGGAATAGGTCGAGATGGTCACCCGGATCAGCGCGACATCCTCCTCGGGGCGGCCGTTCTCGTCGGTCTTGACCGCGGCGATCGCATCCACCACCTCCATGCCCGCGTAGACCTGGCCAAAGACGGTGTCGGTGTTGTCAAGGTAGGGCAGCCCGCCCTGCGCGGTGTAGGCGTCCAGCGCCTCGGCGGGCAGGCCCGCGGCCTCGAGGGCGGCCCGCTGGGCCTCGTCCACGCTGCCGGGCTGCGCCGCCACCATGTAAAACTGGCTCGACCCGCTGACCGGCTCATCCTCGCTGAAGGCGGCGCAGAGCGCCCCGGCATAGTGGCGCACCGCGCCGCTGTACTCGACCGGGTAGGCCCTGCCCCAGATGGTGCGCCCCCCGAGGCCGGTGCCGGTGCCGTCCCCGCTCTGCACCACAAAGCCCTCGACCACCCGGTGGAAGACGAGGCCGTCAAAGTAGCCGTCCTCGGCGAGCGTGGTAAAGTTGGTCACCGCCAGCGGGGCCTCGTCCGGGAAGAGCTGGGCGCGGATCTCCCCGAGGCTGGTCTCGAAGATGGCGATCGGCGCGCCCTCGGCGGGTGTGCTCAGCTGGGCGAGGCTGCCGGTGTAGGCGGGACGCTCAGGCGCGCCGCCGCCCCCGGACAAAAGGCCGCCGTCGCCGCAGCCGGTCAGCAAAAGACACCCGGCCAGCAGCGCGCAGAGCAGGGCGTTTCGGGCGAATCTATGTTGTTTGGCAGGCATCGGCCCACCTCCTTGTCAGGCTGAATTGCGTAGCATCAAGTGCGTGAATGTATTCATTATACCACAAACCTCTCTCAAATAGAAAAAGAACTTCCCATTCTCTGCAAATGTTTCACAAATATTTGCCAGTGCCCGCCGCGCCCCTTGACGGGGCGGCCAAAAACGGCTACACTATAAGCAACGAAACCAGCCCGGCCAGCCCGGGCGGAAGGAGCGGACGATGGCGCAGACCAACCAGCCCCTGCCGGGCGGCGAGGAAGAGAAATACGAGGCGGACATCATCGTCCTGGAGGACGAAGAGGGCGCGGAGCACAGCTTTGAGGTGATCGACGCGCTCGACCACAAGGGCGCCCACTACATGGCGCTGGTGCCCCACATCGAGGACGAGAAGGCCCTGCTGGAGGAGGATCTCGACCTGATCCTGATGAAGGTGAGCGAGGACGAGGAGGGCGAATACCTCGACTTGATCGAGGACGACGAGGAGCTCTACGAGGTGGGCAAGCTGTTTGAGGAGCGCCTGTCCGAGTTTTTTGAGATCGAGGATCTGCCCGAGTAACGCCTTTTTTCCAAGCCGGGTGGCCATACAGTGCAAAAGCGGCTTCCTGCCTGGTGCGAATTGTTGCGGCATGATTTGATCCTACTAATCAAAAATTGGGAGCCCGGGGTCTTTTGGCGGACCGCAGACCTCCCGCCTCCCCCTTTGCGGGGATGCGCGGAAGAAGGGAGCGTGAACCCAAAAGCAGGGCACCCACCTGCCACAAGGTAGGTTTTGATTTGCTGCAGACGCCCAAGGTGGGAAGCCCTTTTTCTGCCTTTTTCCCCTTTAGCATCCATTCGCAAGCAGCGCCCCGCGCCGGGAGATCGGCGCGGGGCGTATTTGTTAGGAGTGTCCAACGCGCAGTTCCATCCGTCCGTGCGCTCTGGACACTCCCCATTTTTTGTGGGCCGGGCCGGTATACCGCGCCCCGCACCGGCCCATACTGGCGGGCAGAATGATCGGAAATTTTTGCCAGTCTGGAGGCCCGCGCCATGCGTAATGTTTCGTTCCCCGCCCTGTTTTTTTCGCCTCTCCGCCGCCTTTTCGCCAACCGCCGCGCGGTGCTGGAAGTAAGCGCCCTGCTCGGCCTCTTCCTCGCAGTGCTGCTGTCCGGCCGGTGCTTGGGCTTTGCGCAAACCGCCGGGGCGGTGCGGCGGGACACCCTGCGGCTGCACGTACAGGCCAGCTCGAACACCCCGGCCGAGCAGCTGCGCAAGCTGCAGGTGCGGGACGCGGTGCTGCGCGAGGCCGAGACGCTGTTTGCCGCCGCGCCGGACAAAACCGCCGCCCTGCGCACCGCCCGGGCCGCCCTGCCCCGGCTGCAGCTAACTGCCGAGCAGGCCTACACCGCGGCGGGCGGTGCGCCGGGCAGCCCGGTGCGGGTGCGGCTGGTGGAGATGTATTTTTCCACCACCCGCTACGCCGCGGCCACCCTGCCCGCCGGGCGGTACGACGCGCTGCGGGTGGAGCTGGGGCGGCACGCGGGGCGCAACTGGTTCTGCGTGCTCTACCCCGCCCTCTGCCTGGGTGCCGCCGAGGGGGCCAGCTACCCCACCGAGCAGGAGCAGGCGCTGGTGGAGGGCGGTTACGAGCTGCGGTTTGCCGCCCTCGAGTGGCTGCAGCGGCTGACCGGCCAGGCCGACGCCGAAGCCGTCCCCGCCCCGGATGCCGCCGAGGCCGCGCCCGGGCAGTCGGACAGTTCCGCTGCCCCCGCCCCGGACAGCGCCCCCGCCAAACGAGCCCCCGCCGCCTCATCCTCCCCCTCTTAAACGCCACACACAAAAAACCGGGGCCGGGCGCGCCGCCTTTCCAGCAAAGCGCGCCCAACCCCGGTTTTC
>DKVN01000034.1:42893-48944 GCA_002491225.1 Faecalibacterium sp. UBA7177 | reverse complement strand
GCCGCTTTGCGGCGGCGCGGCGCTTATCATCGTCGCATCACACATTTATCTCACGCATGGATCGGGCCGTGCGGGCGCAGCCCCGCGGCCTCTGGGGAGGAACGAGCAATGGAAACGACACCGAGAGAGCCCATCTTCATCAACCGGGAGCTCAGCTGGCTGGATTTTGACAAGCGGGTGCTGGCCCTGGCCAAGGAAAAAAGCGTTCCGCTGGGCGAGCGACTCAAGTTTGCCGCCATCTACGCCAGCAACCTGGACGAGTTTTTCATGGTGCGGGTCGGCTCGCTGTACGACCAGACCCTGCTCAAGGACGAGAAGCCCGAGAACAAGACCAACATGACCGCCGCCGAGCAGCTGGAGGCCATCATGCCCAAGGTGGCCGAGCTGCAGGAGCAGTGCGACAAAAGCTACACAAAGCTGCTGGACGCGATGGCGAAACTCGGCTACGAGAAGATCAACTTTGAAAAGCTGACCAAGGAGCAGGAGCATTTCTGGAAAAAGTATTTTCAGAGCGAGCTTTTCCCGGTGCTCTCGCCCCAGATCATCGACCACCGGCACCCCTTCCCGTTCTTGCGCAACCAGCAGATCTACCTCTGCGCCACCCTCAAGGACAAGGGCTCGGACGAGGTATATTACGGCATCATCCCGATCAGCAGCCAGTTCGAGCGGATGCTCTATCTCAAGGAGGACGGGGTGACCCGCTTCGGCCTGGTGGAGGAGCTGATCGCCCACTACGCGGGCCAGGTGTTTGAAAAGAACACCCTGCAGAAAAAGTGTCTCTTCCGGGTGACACGCAACGCCGACATCACGGTGGACGAGGGGATGTTCGACCACGACATCGACTACCGCGAGGTGATGAGCGAGCTGCTGAAAAAACGCCGCAAGCTGGCGGCGGTGCGGCTGCAGTTCTGGCAGGAGCCTCCGCAGGAGATCGTCAAGTTCCTTTGCGGCAAGCTGCTTTTGCCCGCGCAGCAGTGCTTTACCCAAAAAAGCCCGCTCGATCTGTCCTGCCTGTTCCGGCTGTCGGGGCGGCTCTCCTCGGACGGGCTGGCCGACCAGTTCTACCCGGCGGCCAAGCCGATGCAGGCCCCGGCCGGGTACAGCCTCACCGAGCAGGTGGCAAAGCACGATATGCTGCTGGCCTACCCGTACCAGAGCATCCGGCCCTTCATCAAGATGCTGATGGAGGCCGCCTTTGACCCCACCGTCGTCTCGATCAAGATGACCCTCTACCGCATGGCCGCCGATTCCCAGATCGTCCAGGCCCTTGTCGCCGCTGCCGAAAACGGCAAGGAGGTGGTGACGGTGGTGGAGCTGCGCGCGCGGTTTGACGAGCAGAACAACATCGACTGGTCCAAGGAGCTGGAGCAGGCCGGGTGTACCGTGATCTATGGCTTCGACGATTACAAGGTACATTCCAAGCTGACCCTCATTACCCGCAAAAAGGAGGGCAGGTTCTCCTACATCACCCAGATCGGCACCGGCAACTACAACGAAAAGACGAGCGAACTCTACACCGACCTCGCCTTTATCACCGCGAACCAGGCCATCGGCGAGGAGGCGGCCGCGGTCTTCAACAACCTGGCGGTCGAGCGGCTGACCCCGAGCGCCAGCGAGCTGCTGGTGGCCCCCCTCTGCTTCAAGAGCGTGCTGTTGGGGGAGATCCGTGCCGAGACCGAGCAGGCAAAACAGGGCCTGCCCAGCCGGATCGTGCTCAAGAACAACTCGGTCAGCGACAAGGACCTCATGCTGGCCCTCTCGGACGCCTCCTGTGCCGGGGTTCCGGTGGACATGATTGTCCGCGGCATCTGCTGCATGCGGGCCGGGGTGCCCGGCGCCACCGAGAACATCCGCATCCGCAGCCTGGTCGGCCGGTATCTCGAGCACTCCCGCATCTACGCCTTTGGCACAGGGGAGCGGCTGCGGGTCTATATCGCCTCGGGCGATTTCCTCACCCGCAACACCGAGCGCCGGGTCGAGGTGGGGGTGCGGGTGCGGGACGCCGCGCTGGCCAAAAAGCTGCTGGGCCTTTTAGAGCTGGAGCTGCGGGATAACGTCAACGCCCGCCAGATGAAGCCGGACGGCAGCTATGTCCGGGTGAAGCCCGCCGAGGGGGAGGCGCTGGTGGACAGCCAGATGGCCCTCTACGATTATTTCAAGGACGGCTTTGTGGCCCCCGCCCCGGCTGCCCCGGCCCGCCCCAAGCCGAAGCCCCGGGCCAAGCAGCCCGCCGCCAGGCGCCGCCCGGTGCACAAAAAGGGTTTTCTGGCCCGGCTGATGGGGCTGCGGTAAAGCGGGAGGCCCTTAGCGAACCACCGCATTATGCGGTTTTGATGCGGTTTTGGGGCGTTCTCTTTCGGGCCCCTTGTATCCGGCCATGACCGCATCCTGCATATCAAATATGAAAAAAGGGACTGCTGCAATTTTACCGTTGCATCAGTCCCTTTTGGTATCATAACCTGTTGGCGCATTTTTTAGGGGGCGCATCAGCCCGCCTGCCGCTCCAGCCAGGCCACCGGTTGATACTCGTTGATGTTGTCCCGCAGCACCCGCTGGATATATTCGAGGCTGAACGCGGGGTACTCGCCCCGCACCCCGTGGCTCTGGGCGAGCTCGGCGGTGTAATCCGAAAGCCAGTAGAGCCGGATGTTGGCATAGTGCGGCTCGTAGTGGTTGATCACCGGGTAGAGCACCGGGTCGGCGACCTCGGTGATCACCTCGCCGTCCGGCATGGTGGTCTTGCGCAGCACGCAGCCCAGCACCGCGCCGATCATGGTGTCCGGGGTTGACTGCGCGTTGAGAAAATTGCCCAGGGAATAGGCCACAAAGGCCCGCCGCCCGTCCGCTGCGGTCAGCCACTCGGTGCCGCGCACCACATGGGGGTGGGTGCCGAGGATGAGGTCGGCCCCCCAGTCGGCCAGCTGCTGGGCCGTCTGCCGCTGGCTGTCGGCGATGGTGTGGCTGCCCTCCACTCCCCAGTGCAGGCTCACCACCACAAAATCGGCAAGCCCCCGCGCCTGCTCAATCTGCTGGCGCATGAGATCGGTCTCGCTGGTGTAGATCACATTGACCGGTGCGTTTTGCGGGGTGGGGATGCCGTTGGTGTGCTCGGTGTAGGCGAGGTAGGCGATGGTCACTCCCTTGACCGTCTGTACCGTGATGTTCCCGTAATCCTCCGGCCCGGCATAGAGTCCACAGGTCAGGGCATCCTGCGGCATCGTGTCCCAAAATTCGCCGGTCGCCGCGAGGCCGTCCGCACCCTTGTCATAGGTATGGTTGTTCGAGAGGCTGAACACCCGGAACCCCAGGCTGTAGAGGTCCCGCCCCATCTGCCCCGGGGTGGAAAAACAGGGGTAGGTCGAGGGGGCCAGCCGGTCGGTGAGCAGGGTTTCCTGGTTGATCCAGTTGACGTCATAGTCCTCGTAAAAGGCCCGCACATGCTCATAGCAGGGCAAAAAGTCGTAGCCATTGCCGTCCGTGCGCCGGGCCGCCTGGTCGTAGATGCCATTGTGGATCAGGTTGTCGCCGGTGGCCGAAAAACGGATCTCGGTAACCTCGGGCTGCGGCTCGGGGGTCGGGGCCGGTTCGGGCGTTGCGGTGGGGGCAGGGGAGGGCGCGGGTGCCTGCACGGCCCGCCCGGCCCCCGCGCTGCAGCCGGGCAGCAGCAGGCAGCACAAAAGCGCCGCGGCCAGCAGCAGGCAGATCTGTTTTGCAGGTTTTTTCCACTTCATAGGCTTTGAATAAGCTCCTTCATGCTGTAAAGGCCAGGCACTTTATTGGCAGAATTGACCAGGAACAGGGCCGCATTTACCGCGCCGTTGGCGAAAACGCTGCGGGAGCCCGCGCTGTGCGAGAGGGTGATCACCTCGTCCGGCCCGCAGAAGAGCACCTCGTGCTCGCCCACGATACTGCCGCCCCGCACCGCGTGGATGCCGATCTCGCGGCTGCCGCGCTTCTCCTTGGCGGCGTGGCGGCCGTACACCACCGGCTCGTAGGGGGTGTCGGCGGCCTGCTGGATCGCGCCGAGCAGCATCAGGGCGGTGCCGCTGGGGGCGTCCAGCTTGTTGTGGTGGTGCTTTTCGATGATCTCCACGTCGTATCCGGGGCCCAGCAGCCGGGCGGCCTTCTGGGCAAGGTCCATCAGCAGGTTGATGCCCAGCGACATGTTGGCGCTCTGGAACACCGGGATGGTCCTTGCCGCCTGCCGGATCAGGGTCTGATCCTCTTCGGTCAGCCCGGTGGTGCAGATCACGCAGGGCAGCAGCGCGCCGCGGCAGTAGGTGAGGGCCGCGCGGGTCGCCTCGGGGCTGGAAAAGTCGATCAGCACGTCGCCGCGCACCGGCAGCTCCTCGATCCGCGCCGCCACCGGCACCCCAAGGCCGGGGTCGATGCGGTCCACCCCGGCGACAACCTCGCAGTCCTCCCGCTGGGCAACCAGCTCAAACACCGCCCGGCCCATCCGGCCCGCAATGCCCTGAATGATGATCCTGGTCATGTTGTCCTTCCTCGCTTTTTTACGATTCGGCCGCGCTGTCAACGGCCCTAAGGGGTGCGGCGGCGCGGCCGGTTTTTCGGTTTGTTCGGGATGCTTTTTACAGCAGGCCCACCGCCGCGAGCTCCGCCTTCAGCCCGGCAAGCGTCTCCTCGCTCAGGGTGGTCAGCGGCAGGCGGCAGTCCCCGACCTGCATGCCCATCAAATTCATCGCGGCCTTGACCGGCATCGGGTTCACATCGCTGAACAGCGCCTTCACCAGCGGCAGATACTTCATCTGCAAAGCAAGGCTCTCCTGCGTTTTGCCCTCAAACCAGAGTCCGCAGATGTCGTGAGTGGGGCGGGGGGCCACGTTGGAGAGCACCGAGATGACCCCCTTGCCCCCCAGCGAGAGCACCGGCACGATCTGGTCGTCATTGCCGGAGTAGACCGGCAGCTCGTCGCCGCAGAGCATGGCGGTCTCAGCGATCTGGCTGATGTTGCCGCTGGCCTCCTTGATGCCCCGGATCATCGGGTGGGCGGCCAGCGCCTTGGCGGTCTTGGGGGCGATGTTCACCCCCGTGCGGGAGGGCACGTTGTAGAGAATGGCCGGGATCTCCAGGCTGTCCGCAATGGCGGTAAAGTGCCGCACCAGGCCGATCTGGCTGGTCTTGTTGTAGTAGGGGGTCACCAGCAGCACCGCGTCCGCGCCCAAGGTTTTGGCCTCCCTGGACATCATGATGGCGTGGGCGGTGTTGTTCGAGCCGGTGCCCGCGATCACCGGGATGCGGCCCGCCACCGTTTGGACGGCGCGGGAGATGCAGTCGAGATGCTCCTTGTCCTCAAGGGTCGGCGCCTCGCCGGTGGTGCCGCAGATCACCACCGCGTCCACCCCGCCTGCGATCTGCTGCTCGAGGATCTCATCCAGCTTCTGGTAATTTACGCTGCCGTCCGGCCCCATCGGGGTGACCAGTGCGGTCGCCACGCCGGTAAAGATGGTCTGCTTCATGCTCAGTTACCCCTTTCTTGCCTGTAGGCTTGCCTGGTTGCTTTAGTTGCTTTGCCTGTTGCGTCGATGTGATGCCGCGCTCCGCCCGATTCCATTTGGGCAGGGGAGGCGGGCTCCGTGCTCAGTCGAGGTATCCTTTCGCCGCCAGCAGCTCGGCCAGCAGCACCCCGCCGCCCGCCGCACCCCGCAGGGTGTTGTGCGAGAGGCAGACGAACTTGTACTGGTACTGGGTATCCTCCCGCAGCCGCCCGACACAGACGGCCATGCCGTGCTCGGTGTCGCGGTCGAGTTTGGTCTGCGGGCGGTCCGGCGCGTCAAAATAGTGCAAAAATTGCTTGGGCGCGCTGGGCAGGTCGAGCTCCTGCGCCGGGCCGCGGAAGGCCGCCCACCGCGCCAGAATCTCCTCCCTGGAGGGCTTTTTGGCAAAATCGACGAACACCGCCGCCATGTGGCCGTCCGACACCGGGATCCGCAGGCACTGGGCGGTGATGGCGGGGGAGGCCGCGGGCACGATCACGTCCCCCTCGATGCGGCCCCAGAGCTTGCGCGGCTCCTGCTCGCTCTTTTCCTC
>DKVN01000034.1:41269-42596 GCA_002491225.1 Faecalibacterium sp. UBA7177 | reverse complement strand
CGATGTAGGGGATGCAGTTGTCCAGCATCTCGGGCCAGGTGGCAAAGGTCTTGCCCGCGCCCGAGATAGCCTGATAGGTGCAAACCAGCACCCGCTCAACCCCAAAATCCGCCATCAGCGGATGCAGCGCCGGCACATAGCTTTGCAGCGAGCAGTTGGACTTGACCGCGATAAACCCGCGCTTTGTGCCCAGCCGTTTGCGCTGGGCCGGGATGATCTCGATATGCCCGGCGTTGATCTCGGGCACCACCATCGGCACATCGGGGGTAAAGCGGTGGGCGCTGTTGTTCGAGACCACCGGGCACTCGGCCCTGGCATACGCTTCCTCCAGTGCCCGGATCTCCTCCTTTTTCATGTCCACCGCGCAGAAGATAAAGTCCACCTGCCCGGCCACCGCCTGCACGTCCGAGGCGTCCAGCACGATCAGTTCCTTCGCGGCCTCGGGCATCGGGGTGGGCATCGCCCAGCGCCCCGCCACCGCGTCCTCGTAGCGCTTGCCGGCCGAGCGGGCGGACGCCGCCACCGCCACGAGCCGGAACCAGGGGTGATGCTCGAGCAGCGAGACAAACCGCTGGCCTACCATCCCGGTGGCGCCGACCACCCCGACCCTGTACTGCTTTTCTCCCATGCTTCCCATCCCTTTCTCTCGTTTGCCAGCCGGTGCGCCGCGGGGCAGGGGCGCGCGCGCCCGAACTGTGCGCCCCCGGCGCAAAGCCCCCTTGAAAACCGGCCTGCGATGCAATATAATGTATAAGACTTTCCCAAGGATACTATAACATTGCCCTTTGGCGATGTCAATGTAAAGAGGTTCAAGGATGCTGAAAAAGGATTTCTGGTTCGATCTGCCCCAGCGGCTGATCGCGCAGCAGCCCGCCGCCCCGCGGGATTCGGCCCGGCTGCTCTGTGTTGACCGGCAGACCGGCGCGCTGGCCCACCATATCTTTCACGAGCTGCCCGCTCTATTACATGCGGGGGACCTGCTGGTGGTGAACGATTCCAAGGTGCTGCCCGCCCGGCTGATCGGGCAAAAGCAGCCCACCGGTGCGGTCTGCGAGATCCTGCTGCTGCGCCAGCGGGAGGGCGACCTTTGGGAGTGCCTTGCCCGCCCCGGCAAGCGGCTGCGGCCCGGCGCGCGGGTGCTGTTTGGGGACGGCAGCCTTGAGGCGGCCATCGAGGCCGAGCTGCCGGACGGCGGCAAGCTGGTGCGCTTTTTCTACGACACCCAGACCATCTACGAAAAGCTGGACGCCTTTGGCCGGATGCCGCTGCCTCCCTATATCACCGAGCAGTTAGAGGATCAGAGCCAGTACCAGACCGTCTACGCCCG
>DKVN01000034.1:23696-40972 GCA_002491225.1 Faecalibacterium sp. UBA7177 | reverse complement strand
CAGTTTGCCCAGGTGACCCTGCATGTGGGGCTGGGCACCTTCCGCCCGGTCAAGGAGGAGCGGGTGGAGGACCACATCATGCACTCGGAGTGGTACAGCGTCAGCGAGGAGGCGGCCGCGGCGATCCGCGCCGCCAAGGCCGAGGGGCGGCGGGTGATCTCGGTGGGCACCACCAGCTGCCGCACCCTCGAATCGATGGCCGCGCGGTACGGCGAGATTTGCGCCTGCAGCGGCAACACCGACATCTTTTTGTATCCCGGGTGCGAGTTCCGCTGCATCGACGGGCTGATCACCAACTTCCACCTGCCCGAGAGCACCCTCATTATGCTGGTGGCCGCCTTCTGCGGTTACGAAAATACCATGCACGCCTACAAAACCGCGGTCGAACAGGAGTACCGCTTTTTCTCCTTTGGGGATGCGATGCTGATCTTATGAACCGATTTTTCACATTTGTATCCATTGCTCCCGGAGGTCATCATTGGCTTTCGGGAGCTTTTTGCATTTTCTCCTGATATCTCCCGGGATTGACCGGGGAGCTGGTTTCTGTTAAAATATTAATAGGGGAAGTGAATAAAATGCCTGAGCTTTGTCGATTCTATAACATCGTAATTAAAATGATCTATTCCGACAACGTGCAGCACCATAAACCTTCACTTTCATGTGATGTATGCAGGATATGAGGCATCTGTCGGGGTTGACGGAGAGCTTCTTGCAGGCAGCCTCCCCGTAAAACAACTGAAACTGGTGCAGGCATGGGCCGCCATCCATGAGGATGAGCTGTATGCTGCGTGGAACAATGCGGTGCGAAATATTCCGTTCGGGAAGATCGAACCGCTGCGGTAAGGAGGCTCGGAAAATGTATATTATTGACGGGATCGCCTACGCCGGGGAGAAAGATCCTCCCATAAAGGTCAGCGGGGTTCGTCCGCTGGATGATTATTTACTGTGGATCCGCTTCAGCAACGGTGAGGCGCGAATCGTTGATTTTAAGCCTTTACTGAAAACCCCTGCATTTGCCCCTCTGGCTGACAAAGAGAAATTTCGAGAGGTCTATATTGATTTTGGTGTCCCTGTCTGGATGGACGGTGACATCGACATCGGGCCGGATTTTCTGTATGAACACTCAAAGGCACTGGATCCCATAAGTGCATAAGTGATAAAGCCCTGTGAGCCGGAAAGCTTGCAGGGTTTCTTTCCTTTCTTTCCGAAAAGAAGCATGTTGCTCTGCTTGTGAGATCATCCGATCTATGGTATGATAAAAATGTAAAGAAACGTCGTATTTGCTGTTTTGAAAAAGCGGTTTTGAAAGCACCCGCGGCGGTGGCCTGCCGTGCCGCGGCAGAAAAGGGGAGATAAAACCAATGCCCTATCATCTGATCCGTCAGGAGCAGCGCGCCCGCCGGGGCGAGCTGCACACGGTGCACGGTACGGTGCAGACCCCGGCTTTTATGAATGTGGCCACCGCCGCCGCCATCAAGGGCGGGCTCTCGGCCTTTGACCTCAAAAAGACCCGCTGCCAGGTGATGCTCTGCAACACCTACCATCTGCACCTGCGCCCGGGCGATGCGCTGGTGGCCGACCTCGGCGGGCTGCACCGCTTTACCCGCTGGGATGGGCCGATCCTCACCGACAGCGGCGGGTTTCAGGTGTTCAGCCTGGCCAAGCTGCGCAACATCACCGAGGAGGGGGTCACCTTCCACTCGCATCTGGACGGCCGCCGCATCTTCATGGGCCCCGAGGAGAGCATGCAGATCCAGGCAAACCTCGGCTCCACCATCGCGATGGCCTTTGACGAGTGCGTCGAAAACCCCGCCCCCCGCGAATATTCGGCGGCCTCCTGCGCCCGCACCACCCGCTGGCTGGCCCGCTGCAAAGCCGAGCTGACCCGGCTGAAGGTCGAGGGCCGCGCGGTCAACCCGGAGCAGCTGCTCTTCGGCATCAACCAGGGCTGCACCTTTGAGGACCTGCGCATCGAGCACATGAAGCAGATCGCCGAGCTCGAGCTGGACGGCTACGCCATCGGCGGGCTCGCAGTGGGCGAACCGGCCGAGGTGATGTACCAGATCATCGAGGCGGTCGAGCCGTTTATGCCGCGGGACAAAATTCGCTATCTGATGGGGGTCGGCACCCCGGGCAATATTCTGGAGGCGGTTCTGCGCGGGGTCGATCTGTTCGACTGCGTGATGCCCAGCCGCAACGCACGGCATGGGCACCTGAACACCTGGGGCGGTGTGCTCAACATCAAAAACCTCAAGTACGAGCGGGACGAGCGCCCCATCGACCCCGAGTGCGACTGCCCGGTCTGCCAAAGCTTCTCCCGCGCCTATCTGCGGCACCTCTTCAAGGCGGATGAGATGCTGGGCATGCGGCTGGCGGTGATGCACAACCTCTATTTCTACAACCGCCTGATGGAGCGCATCCGCCAGGCGCTGGACGAGGGGGCCTACGCCGCGTTCCATGCCCGCTATGCCGGGGTGCTGGATCAGCGCATCTGAGCGTACTGATTGCCTTTTCCCGATTTTTCTTGCATATTCTTTGGCTTGTCTGTATAATAGGAAAGAACAGGCTTTGCCATATTACAAACCAAAGGAGATTTTCTCATGACCTTTTCTTACCTGAGCACCGCCACCGCGGGCGGCGAGATGACCTCGATGATCCTGATGCTGGTGCTGATGGGCGCTTTGATGTACTTTATGATCTACCGGCCCCAGAAAAAGCAGCAGAAACGCGAGACCGAGATGCGCAACTCGCTTGAGATCGGCGACGAGGTCACCACCATTGGCGGCATCATCGGCCGGGTGGTCGCCATGAAGGACGACACCTTTGTGATGGAGACCGGCAGCGACCGGGTCAAGATCCGCTTCCGCCGCACGGCCATCGCCGCGGTGAACAAGCTGCAGATGGACAACGGCGAGAAAAAATAAGCCGGAGGGTACAGGGCGTTCTGCCCGCAGCCCCAACAGACCCCAAACACGAAAAATACGCATAAAAAAGCACCTCCGCACATAGGGATACCTGTGTGGAGGTGTTTTTTATGTCCAAACCGATCTCGCCCGGCCGCTCCGCCCCGGCTGCCCGCCCGCTCGGCGTCTGCCTGTTGGGGGCGCTGCTCTTCGGCATCCTGATCTGTTTCCTTGCGCTGCTGCTCTTCAGCTGGCTGATGAGCGTTATCGACCTGCCCATCTACGCGGCGGCCCCGCTGGCGAGCGCCGCGGTCTGCATCGGCACGGCGGGCGCGGCGCTGCTGTTGGGCCGCACCCAGCGGCAAAACGGCCTGTTGTGGGGGCTGGGCACCGGCGTCTTTTTCTTTGCCGCCCACGCCGCTGCCGCGCTGCTGAACGGCCAGCGCGAATTTACCAGCTTTGCCGCCATCAAGCTGATCTGCATCCTGCTGGCGGGCTGTGTCGGAGGCTATGCCGGTTTGCTCAGTACCCAGCACCGCCCGCGCCGCCGGCCTGCGGCACGGTAAACACGAATGCGCCCTCACCGGCCCGACAGGGGGGAGCCGGTGAGGGCGCATTTTTCGCGCCTTGGCCGCATAAGCATATCCCAAAAGGAAGTGGTACAAGCCTATGTGGACCTACAAAGCAAGGGCCGACCGCCCCGAGCCCCCAAGCCGCCTGCCTGCTGACGCATGGCCGCAGGGCAAAGCGGGGCCGCGGCCCGCCGAAGCTCCGCCGCGGCAGGCAGCTCCTGTACAGCAGGCGGCTTGCCCCGCCCCGCCAGCACCGCAGCCGAAAACACCGCATCCGTCAGCGCAAAAAGAGGACAACCCCCATCGGGACCCCCTCAAGCCGCCTCAAAACAGCGCATTTTTACTGACAAGGAATTTTGCTTTACAGAAGAAGCATGCGCAGAGATTCGCGATTTTTTACCTGCTCGGGCTGGCGGGCGGCAGCCTTTGTTCCGCCGCCTTAAGCGGCGCTGCAAACGAGTATTTTTCGCGGTTTCTAAATGCGGTGTTACAGCGCCGGGCCGCAGAGCCGGTACAGCTGTTCAGCCGCGGGTTCCTCACGGCTTTTTTTCAGCTGACCTTGGTGATGTTATGCGGTTTTTTTGTGTTCGGCGGGTTGTTGCTTGCGCTGCTCTGCGCCCTGAAAGGCGCTGTGTTTGGCGGGCTGTGCGCGGCGCTTTTGGCTCGTTTTGGCCCGCAGGCCGCTTTAGGCATTGCGCTGCTCTGGCTGCCGGAGGTGCTGCAAACGCTGCTTTTGCTCCTGTTAAGTGGTTCGGCTTGCGCCGTCTCACTCTGGCTTGCCCGGCTCTGCTTTGACGTGCAGCCGGGCCGCGCCGGGCCGCTGCGGCAGCTGCTGAGCCGCTATACCGCGGTCTGCCTGGCCGCGGCTCTGCCGTGTGCGCTGTCGGTGCTGCTCCAAATGCTTTTTCCCAGCTTGCCGGGCCTGGGCTGACCGCTTATATTAAGCTGCTGATCGAATGACTGATCGAATGATGGAGCGGATGCTCCCACCGCGGCTTATTTCTCTTGGGCATTGGCGGCCTTTTCGCCCTTTTCTGGCGTATCGTCCGGTGCATCCGGTTCATCTTCCGGCGGGACTGCTTTCGGCTTCTCCGGCGGGGTAAATTTCATGCGGGCGAGGGGAGAGGAGCTCACGGCGTCCTGCAATTTTTCGGTGTTGATGTGGGTGTAGATCTCGGTGGTGGTGACATGCTCGTGCCCGAGAATCTCCTTGAGCGCGAGCATATCCACATTGCCATGCCGGTACATCAGGGTCGCGGCCGTGTGGCGCAGCTTGTGGGGCGAGTAGCCCTTGCCGTCCAGCCCGGCCGCGCGCAGGCATTCGCTCACAATCTGCTCGACCCGGCGGTTGCTCAGCCGTTTGCCGGTGCGCCGGGAGACGAACAGCGCGTTTTTATCGCGCAGGTTCAGCATTTTTGCCCGCTCGGCGATATACTGGCGAAGCGCGCCGATGCAGGCGGCGTTCAGGTAAACCAGCCGCTCCTTATCGCCCTTGCCGACGATGCGGATGGTCTCATCCTTAAAATCGGTCAGATTGATGCCCACCAGCTCGGTCAGGCGCATGCCACAGTTCAAAAACAGCGTAATGATGCAGAAATCCCGCTCATAGAAGTCACTTTGTATATTTTTTAACAAATCAATGCTTTCTTCCAGCGAGAGGTATTTCGGCAGCGACTTGCGCAGGGCGGGCACCGAGATATCCTCGGAGGGGTCCTGCGGCAGAAAGCCGGTTTTGGCCGTCATATAGTGGAAAAAGCCCTTGATGCTGCTGAGCTTGCGGGCCCGGGCGGCGGGCTGGTTCTGGCGCTGGTTGCTGAGATAATAGAGATATTCGTAGATTTCTTCCTTGGTGACGGCGCGGATAAAGTCCCGATCCAACCCGGCTATCGGAATTTGCTCGAGCGGAAGATCCCGGTCGGCCAAACCGCGGTACTGCACCAGAAACCGGAAAAAGGTGCGCAGGTCGATATAATAGCCGTTGACCGTGCGGGGCGAGCGGTTGATGATGGTTTCAAGATACCGCAGGTACGCGGTGATATCCTGCGGCACATCGTCATAGGGCGCGTGGCGCGAAGGGTGCGAAGGGTCGAGATAGCTGCTCATCAGAAATATGGCTCCTTAAGCTGTACTGTACACTATATAAATATCGTATCGTTAGAAATATCATTGCTCAAGCAAAAGGAAGCAGATAGCAGCGTGATCTTGGTCTTCTCTCATTTTCGGTCCCCTCTATTTCGCTAAATTTACATTTAGCGAAATATCATGTGCCGAAATTGGAGAAAAAAGCACCGCTTCCCCTGCGGCCTCTGCTTGCAATGTAAAGATGCCTTTTGCCGGATGCAATTGTATCGCTATGCGCGACGAATGCACCCGGGAGTTGATCAATGTTTTCAATCAGCGGATTCATGATCCCTGCCTGATCGCCTTGATCGCGTCCCGCAGATAGCTCACGCCGATCAGCTGCAGGCCCTTAAAGGCGGCGGTGTCCAGCTGGGACAGGCTGTGCTTTGGCACGATGGCCTGGGTAAAGCCGATCCGCTGGGCCTCCCGCAGGCGGTTTTCGAGATGGGTCACGCTGCGCACCTCGCCGGAGAGGCCCACCTCCCCGATCGCGATGGTCTTGTCCCCGATCGGCTGGTCCAGCAGCGACGAGACCATTGCCAGGCAGACCGCGAGGTCGCAGGCGGTCTCGTCCAGCCGCAGGCCGCCCACAACATTGATATAGACGTCCAGACTGCCAAAGAAAAACCCGGCCCGCTTTTCCAGCACCGCGATCAGCAGGCTGGCGCGGTTGTAGTCGTAACCGCTGCAGGCCCGGCGCGGGGTGCCGAGGCTGCTTTTGGAGGCCAGCGCCTGCACCTCGCTCAAAATCGGCCGGGTGCCCTCCATCGTGCAGGCCACACAGTTGCCGCTGATACCCAAAGGCCGGCCCTCCAGCAGCAGCTGGGACGGGTTTTCGATCTCGGTGAGCCCCTCGCCGGTCATGTCGAACATGCCGATCTCGTTGGTGGAGCCGTAGCGGTTTTTCACCGCCCGCAGAACCCGGTACGGCAGGGTTTTATCTCCCTCAAAATACAACACCGTATCGACAATATGCTCCATCACCTTGGGGCCGGCGATCGCGCCGTCCTTGTTGACATGGCCCACGATGAAGGTGGGGATCTCGTAGTTCTTCGCCACCGCCAGCAGCCGCGCGGTGCACTCCTTGACCTGCGAAACGCTGCCGGACGAGGAAGAAACGTCGCTGCAGTGCATGGTTTGGATCGAGTCGATCACCACAAGGTCGGGCCTGGTCTGCTCGATCAGGCCGCAGATCTCGTCGATGTCGGTCTCGGCGGCGAGCGAAATGTTGTCCTGCGCGACCCCGAGGCGGTTGGCCCGCAGCTTGATCTGTCGGGTGGATTCCTCGCCGGTGATATAGAGAACCTCGACCTCCTGCGAGATCGCGCCGCAAAGCTGCAGCAGCAGGGTCGATTTGCCCGCGCCCGGCTCGCCGCCCAGCAGCACGACGCTGCCCAGCACGATGCCGCCGCCCAGCACCCGGTCCAGCTCGTGGATGCCGGTGATGATGCGGCTTTTTTCCTCGGTGGTGCTGATGTCCCGCAGGCGCTGGGCGGTCAGGCTGGTCACGCCCGGCTGCCGCATCGCCGCGCCCCCGATCCCGATTGTACCGCGGCCAGCCTTGGCCTTGGGCGGCGGCGCGACGACGTCCTCGGTCATGGTGTTCCAGGCCCCGCAGGAGGGGCAGCGGCCCATCCACCGCGGGCTGGTCTCGCCGCACTCGGAGCAAACATAGATCGTTTTCAGCTTTGGATCCTTCAAGGCAGGCTTCCCCTTCCCTCTTGTTGTGGCTGCCGCGCTGTGCCCGGCGGCGGTGCGGCGGCTTTTATCGCCATCCACTCGCTATCCCGGCGCTGTCGGCCCCTCTCAGCGGGCCCTTCTCAGCAGAACGGCTCGCCGCTTTTGGCGTAGAGCGCGGTGCGCAGGATGCCGGCGGCCTGCGCGGGCAGGCCAAATTGCTGCTGCAGAAAGCCGGTGAGCAGCGCCGGGTTGAGGTTGAGCGCCTCGCTGGCGGGCAGCCGCACCGAAAAAGCGACCGACGGCTCCCCCGCCCCCGCGTGCGTTTCCCCGCTCTCGCCCTCAGCCTCGCCCCCGCCCTCGCGGCGAAACTCGATGCGGGGCAGATGCTCCTTGAGGTCAATGCTGCGAACCCCGCGCTTGGATTTTTTCTCGACCGGGGCGCTCTTTAGCTGGTTGTACCCTTCCAGCGCCGCGGCAGCCGCCGCGCTCACATCGCGCCCGGCGTACCGGATGGTATACTCGGCAAACCCGATCTGCTCGGCCTTCATCCCGGGCAGCGCCACCCTTTGCACCTCGATGCCGGAGGGCATCACCCGCGCCAGGGCCCGCTGCCAGGCGGCGAAATCCGGGGTTTCCTGCTCGGTCTTGACATCGACGCTCTCAACCAGGCTCTCCTGCCCGAGGGCCAGCGGGCAGGAAAAGGTCATGTAGATGTGGGGGTTGAAGCCGAGGGTGTACCAAACCGGCAGCCCGCTGCGCTTGAGCGAGCGGCCCATCACCCGCTGCAAATCGAGCAGCGAGATGTAGGCGGCCTCACCGCACTTGGTGAACCAGATCCGAACTGTAGTCAAAGCAGGGCCCTCCTAACAGGTGGTTTGCGCCGCAGCCGCTGCACTGGCGGTTGCAGGGCGGCGTGGTGGCGGCGGCGAGCGCCTTTTGGTACTCCCGCACCAGAAACTCGTGGCTGACGCCGTAGTCCAGGTGGCTCCAGGGGGTCACCTCATCCAAAGCGATCGGCCGGTTTGCGTAAAACGTGGGGTCGATGCCAAGGTCGGCAAATACCTCGAGCCAGGTGTCGTAGTGCAGGCACTCGTCCCAGCCGTCAAAAAAGCAGCCGCGCCGGTAGGCCTCGACCAGGGCCGGGGCAAGCCGCCGATCCCCCTTCGCGAACACCGCCTCGAGGTAGCTGGTGGCGCTGTCGTGATAGTTCACCTTGATCTTGCGGCTGTGGACGCTGTGCAGCAGGTGCTGCTGCTTTTGCTGGAGACTCTCGCGGGTGTCCTGCGGCACAAACTGGAACGGGGTGTGCGGCTTTGGCACAAAGCAGGCCACGCTGATGGTCACCTGCACCCCCTTGCCCTTGGGCTTGTCCGGGTTTTGGTAGTAGAGATCCACGATCCGCTGGGCCGTGTTGGCGATGCCCTCGATGTCCTCCATCGTCTCGGTGGGCAGGCCCATCATAAAGTAGAGCTTGACCGAGGTGTACCCCGCCGCAAACGCGATGCGGCAGCTTTTTTCGATCTCGTCCCAGGTGATGTTCTTGTTGATGACGTCCCGCAGGCGCTGGGTGCCCGCCTCGGGGGCAAAGGTCAGGCCGCTTTTGCGCACCCGGTTGGTCTTTTCGATCAGGCTCTCGCTGAAATTGTCGATCCGCAGCGAGGGCAGCGAGATGCTGACATGCTCCTGCTCGGTCCAGGGCGCCATCTCGTCCAGCAGGGTCTCGAGCTCGGCGTGGTCGGAGGTGGAGAGGCTGGTCAGGCTGACCTCCTCGTACCCGGTGTTGCCGCAGAGATCCCGGGCGGCCTGGTTGAGCAGCCCGGCGCTGCGCTGGCGCATCGGGCGGTACAAAAAGCCCGCCTGGCAGAACCGGCAGCCCCGCACACAGCCCCGCAGCACCTCGATCTGGGCGCGGTCGTGCACCGCCCCCACCATCGGCACCACAAAATGGGTGGGCGGGGCAAAGGCGTCCATGTCCTTGAGGATCGCCTTGGTCACCCGGGCCGGGGCGGCGGGGTCGGTGGGGCGGATGGCCCCTACCCGGCCGTCCGGCAGGTAGTCCACCTCGTAGAAGCCGGGCACATAGCAGCCGGGCAGCCGGGCGATGCGGCGCAGCAGCTCGTGCTTGGAGAGCCCCTCCTTTTTGGCCCGCTCCACCTCGGCGCAGACCCAGGGCAGCTGCTCCTCGCCCTCGCCCAGCATCATCATATCAAAAAAATCGGCCACCGGCTCGGCATTGCAGACGCAGGGCCCGCCCGCCACGATCAGCGGCCAGCGCTCGTCCCGGTCCTTGGCGTAGAACGGGATCCCGGCAAGGTCCAGCATGGCCAGGATGTTGGTGTAGGAGAGCTCGTACTGCAAGGTAAAGCCCACCACGTCAAACTCGGCCAGCGGGGTCTTGCTCTCGAGGGTGTAGAGCGGCAGGTGTAAGCGCTCGTGCTGCTCTTTCATGTCCAGCCAGGGCATAAAGGCCCGCTCGCACCACCAGTTAGGCTGCGCGTTGAGCAGCTCGTAGAGGATCTTCATGCCCAGAAAGGACATGCCGACCTCGTAGGTATCCGGGAAGCAGAAGGCAAAGCGCAGGTCGACCTTGGCGGGGTCCTTATAGACGCAGCCCGGCTCGCCGCCGGTATAGCGCCCCGGCTTTTGTACATAGGAGAGTGCTTCTTTCAGTTTGGGGTCCAGCAAGATGATCCCTCTTTCCGGGGCCGGATGGCCCGCGCAGATTGATGGTTCTATTGTACCCCATCCCGGGCCGGATTGCAAACCCCGCGGCGCGGCTTCGGCATGGCGGTGCCGCGGCGCTCCCCTGCTTTTTGCTGCCGCTCATTTCCGCCGCTGATCAGCCGCGGCCCTGCCGCAGCGCCTGCAGGATACGGCGGCCGTCCAGCGGGCCGAGCGGCAGCAGGTTGAACAGCCCCACGCAGAGGTTGGTGCTGGCAAAAAAATAGCCCGCGTAGCTGGCCCGGTGCCCCAGCCAGAGCAGCACCAGCCCCGAAACGACAAAATTGGCCAGCGGCCCGGCGGCCGCCAGCCAAAGCTGCTGGCTGGGGGTGAACCACTCGCCCCAGAGCTCCATCCCGATGCCCCGCGCGGAGATGCGCAGCACCGGCCAGCGCCCCTTATACAGCCGGAACACCGCAATGTGCCCCGCCTCGTGCAGCAGCGAGGCGACCAGCGCCATGCGGACAAGGCCGAGCGGATCCCGCAGCAACAGCAGCACCAGCCCGGCCAGCAGCAGCACCGGCTGGCTGATCTTCAGCCGCTTCATAGGCCCAGCGCCTCGGTGGGGTCGTAGTGCATGTCATCAAAGCTCAACTCAAAGTGCAGGTGCGGGCCGGTGGCCATGCCGGTGCTGCCCACCGTGCCGAGCACACCCCCCTGCCCGACCGTCTCGCCCCGGCGCACAAAGACATACTGCATATGGCAGTAGCGGGTGGCGAGGCCGTCCGGGTGCAGCAGCAGCACATAGTTGCCGTAGCTGCGGCCCCGGCCGGTGTCCAGCACGATGCCCTCCAGTGCCGCTCCGATGGGGCTGCCCTCGGCCGCGGCAAGATCCACTCCGGTATGAAAATCCATCCGGCCGCTGACCGGGTGCTTCCTCCAGCCATAGCTGGAGGTAACCGAAAAGCCGTTCAACGGCTGCACAAGATGCTGTAAAGGGAGATAGCTTTCCACCGAATAGCCCTCCGGCGGCTTGAGCGTTTTGTCCCGGCTGCCAAGGCGGATGGCCGTCAGGGGCTGTTTTGCGGCGGCCGCGGCGGCAAGGGGCTGTGCGGCGGCGGTGCTCTGGGCGAACTGCTGCCCGCTCTCCCCTGCTATAGCCTCGCTGCCTGCCTCGTCGCCACTCTCTTGTCCCGAGGGAGCCCGCGCCCGCAGCCCCTCCACAACGCTGTTGGCAAACCGCACCAGCTCGGCCTGCTCGGAGGGGTCGATACCCTCGGTGAGGGCGGCCGAGAGCTCGGCCCGGCAGGCGGAAAAGACCGGCCAGCCCAGCCGCTGGGCAGCCAGCAGAAACAGCAGCAGAAGGGCGCAGATGGCCAGCTGGGTGCGCAGCAGACGATCCGGCGGCTGGCGCAGGGACGGCTTTTCGGCGGGCGGGGTCATGGCCTGCCGCAGCAGCTCGGCCGCGGTGGGCTCCTTTTGGGGCTTGGGCAGTTCTGTGAGCGGCGCCTCCCCGGCGCCCGCCGAAACCTTCCACATAGATGTCATCCTCCATCGCTGTTTTGGGGCGGCCGCGGCCCGGGCCGGCGCCGCGCAAAGCGCGGGCCCGGCCTTGTCCGGGTTCGTCCCGGATACAATCATCTATATGCGGCAGGGCCGGAAAACAGAAACAGGGTCAGGAAAGAGGAACCGCAGCCATCTCACGGGCTCTCGTGCCCGGCGCACAGGCGGGCATAGTCCCGCGGGGAGATGTTGTACTCCTGCTTGAAGGCACGGTAAAAGGAGGAATAATCGCCAAAGCCCACCTGCTCGGCGATGCTGTTCATCGGCTCCCCGGCCAGGATGTGGTTTTTGGCCGCGATCAGCCGCCGCTGGGTGACGAAACGGTAAAAGCTGACCTCCATCCGCTGCTGGAAGGTGTGGCTGACCGTGCTGCGGCTGACCAGAAAATGCCGCGCGGTGCCCTCCAGGGTGATCTTGTCGGCCAGGTGATGCTCGATATACTCCACAATATCGTCCAACAGCTCCCGCTGGGCCCGCTCGGGGCTGATCAGCCGGGTATCCCGGAAGGCCCGTTCCAGCTGCACCAGCAGCTGGACGGTGTTGCCCATGACCTCGAGCTCCCAGCCGGGGCTCGCCTCCTCCGCAGCCGAGACCCCATGCTGGAAGGCCCGGCGCAGCGGCTCGCCGTTTTCGGCGTTGGGGCGCAGCAGGCGGCAGCGGTCATCGTTGAGCCTCAGGTCTGGCCAGATGGCGCGCAGCAGGGCCATAAACTCGGGGCTGAGCCAGAGGACATACCGCTCGTAAAGATCGTTTCCGGCCAGCAGGGCGCGGTGGCTGACCTTGGGCGGGACGAAGATGATATCCCCCGGGTGCAGCTGATACCGCTCGGTGCCCAGCAGATATTGCACACTGCCGCGGCGGACATAGAGGATCTCGTAAAAGGTGTGGCTGTGCAGGCCCATCGCGGAGATGCTGCGGTCCTGATGGGTCTGCACATAGTGGGAGTCCATCTCCAGTTCCTGATGCAGGTGCAGCAGGTCGATGTGATGCTCCTGCATATAACGCTCGAGTTCCTCGCTTGGCTGTCCATCGCCGCGGATCAGGCTGGTGAGGGGATACACTTGATGAAAATCAGAAAGTTTCAAAAAATCCCTCCAATCTAACAGAAAACTGGTGAAGGTGCTGTTCACAGTATAGCAACATTTTGCAAAATGAACAATGTTTTTTTGTTTATTTGCAATTTTAATGGTTTGTTTTATCTGGTATGCTTAAAACAACGAAAACGCAGGGGGCACACCGAGGACCCGCCCCCTGCCATGCGCAAAGCCGTTTTGCGCACGCTTTGGCCCTGCCAAATGAGGAGGTATCGCGATGGCAAAAAGCAAAAAAGCCGGCGGCCTGACCACCAAGCACTGGATCGGCTACGCCTGCGGCGACCTGGGCGGCTGTATGACCTTTGCCCTGATGGGCGCGATGGTCACCCGCTACTACACCAACATCCTGCACGTCAACCCCGCCATTCTGGCCACCATGCTGCTGGTCTGGAACATCTGGGACGCGGTCAACGACCCGATGATGGGCGCGCTGATGGACAAGATCTTCGCCAAGCACAAGAACCCCCACGGCAAGTTCCGGCCCTGGATCCTGCGCTCGGCCCCGCTGGTGGCGGTGAGCTTTATCATCTTCTGGACGGTGCCCACCTTCTTTGAGGGCACGACCATGCTGGTGGTGCTCTTCTTCACCAAGATCCTGTATGAGGGCTGCTACACCATGTTCAACATCCCGATGGGCTCGCTGCTCTCGGCGATGGCCAACACCGACTCGGAGCGCGCCTCCCTCTCCTCCGCCCGCGGCTTTGGCGGCATGGTCGGCAACATGGTGCCGGTGATGATCATGCCCATTCTGCTGCAGAAATACGGCGACACCGCCGCGGCCTTCCGCATCGGCTCGATCGTCTGCGCCGGTATCGGCTTTCTCTTCTGCCTGCTGCACTACTACTGGACCGAGGAGCGCAACACCGCGGCCCAGGAGGCCACGACCGAATCCAGCGACATCAAGTTTACCGATATTCTCGATGTCTTTAAGCGCAACCGCGCGTTTCTGGCGCTGTGCATCCACGGCATCTGCATCTGCACCATGCAGTATGTCAGCTCGACCCTGGGCACCTACATGTACTCCGACGTGCTGGGCAACATCGGCCTGATGGCCCTGACCGGCGCGATTTCGATGCCGATCATGATCGTGGTGCTGGTCATCTCCCCCGCCATCTCCAAGAAATTCGGCCTCATCCCCTACATCCGTTTCTCGCTGCTGGCCGGTTTTGTGATGTACATCACCCTCTTTGCCGCGCATATGGTCACCAATGTCAACCCCTACGTGCACATGGTCTGGAGCACCCTTGCCTCCGGCATCGGCATGGTCTCGATCCAGATGCAGTGGGGCATGATCGGTGAGGCCATCGACTACAACGAGCTGCTCACCGGCAAGCGCACCGAGGGCTCGATCTACGGCACCTTCAACCTCTGCCGCCGCATCGGCCAGACCATCGGCAACTCGGCCGCCGTGCTGGCGCTGGGCTGGATCGGCTACAACTCGGCCGCGGGCGCGGTGCAGAGTGCCGGTACCATCACCGGCATCAAGGCGCTGTGCGTGGCTGTCCCCGGTATCTTCCTGCTGGGCAGCTGGGCCGCCTTCAAGTTCATCTGGAACATCACCCCCGAGCTGCGGCAGAAGATCGCCGACTTCAAGGCCGGTAAGGCTGCGGCCCCGGCGCCTGCCCCGGAAAGCGCAGAATAACCCATTGAAACACACTTTTTCGCACACGGATCCCAAAATGGATTGATCGAGGGTGCGGTGCGGCAAAAACGCACCGCACCCTTTGCTTTTATGAAAAGGAGAAGTATCATGGAACTGAGAACCCGGATCCTGCCCAAAATGCTCAACAGCGAGGTGCAGGACTACCTCAAACACAACGATATCATCATTGTGCCGGTGGGCACGGTGGAGATGCACGGCGGGTTCCCGCTGGACAGCGAGACGGTGATCAGCGAGGCCTACGCGCTGCGGATGGCCGAGGCCTGCGACGGCCTGGTGCTGACCGGCCTGCCCTACTTTTACGCCGGGGCCACCGCCAGCGGCCGGGGCACGGTGCAGGTGAGCATCCGCCAGGGCATCGACTATCTCGGCGCGATTGCCCGCAGCCTGCTGCGGCAGGGTTTTAAGCGGCAGATCTATCTCAGCTTTCACGGCCCGGCCCACATGACCGTGAGCCCGATGGTGCGCGACTTTTTTGATGAGACGGGGGTGCCGATCCTCTACATGGACCTCAGCATCCAGATGTCCACCCACGCGAAGGACCTGTTTGGGGATATGCGCGACCCAGCCGAGCGCAAAAAGGTCATGCGCAGCTTCCACTCGATCACGGTGGGGGCCTACCAGATCATTGGGCGGCTGGCGGATGTTCCGCTGGTGACCGGCTATGCCCACCAGAAGCCCCAGAGCTGCGCGCCGTTTGACGACATCTTTGCTTTGGCTTACCAGAGCGGCTCGATCGGCTACTGCTTTGCCGACAATGACGACCACATGTCCACCCCGGACATCCCGGACGAGGCGACCCGCCAGGAGATGGCGGACGAGGGCCAGAGCCTGATCGAGCGGCTGGTGGAGCGGATCGACCTGCCCCATGTGGTGAGCCAGATGCGCGCGCTGGAGAGCTACAACCAGAAGGCGGGCGAAGCCTTCCCCTGGATGCCCAGCGCTTGGAACAACCGATAAGGAGGAAAACGGAATGGCAAAGCGGATCGAGACCCCCTGTGGCCCGATTGTGGGCACTACCTGCCAGTGGCCGGGGGTGGCCGCCTTTAAGGGCATCCGGTACGCCACGGCGGGCCGGTGGGAGTACCCCAAGCTCGTCACCCACTGGGACGGCGTGTACGACGCCTCCCAGTACGGGAACTGCAGCTACCAGCCCCGCGCCTTTTACAATGAAGAGGATGTGCCGGAAAAGGCCTTTTACTACAACGAGTTCCGCAGGGGCGAGCACTACACCTACGACGAGGACTGCCTGTTTTTGAATATCTGGACCCCCGAGGACGCCGGGCCGGACAGCAAACTGCCGGTGCTGTTTTACATCCACGGCGGCGGGTTTACCGGCGGCTGCGGGCACGAAAAGCACTTTGACGGCCCGGTCTGGCCCATCCACGGGGTGATCGGGGTGACCATCAACTACCGGCTGGGCCCGATGGGCTTTGTCTGCCTGCCCGAGCTGGCCGAAGAAGCGGGCCACACCGGCAACTACGCTTTGTATGACCAGCTGACCGCCCTGCAGTGGGTGCGGGCCAACATCGCCGCCTTTGGGGGCGATGCGGACAATATCACCCTGATGGGCCAGAGCGCGGGCGGCATGAGCGTGCAGCAGCTCTGCTTTTCGCCGCTGGCGCAGCCGTACTTTGCCCGCGCAGTGCTGTGCAGCGGCGGCGGTGTGATGAAGGCGATGCCCACCCCCACCCCCGAGGCACTGTACCCCTTCTGGCAGGATGTGATGGCCCGGGCCGGGTGCAGTGATCTGGCCCAGCTGCGGGCGATCGCCCCGGATGCGCTCTTCAGCGCCTGGGACGCGGCCAAAAAAGCGAACCCCAAGGCCGCGATGGCCGCCGCCCCGGTAATCGATGGGCAGCTTGTGACCGGGAGCGGCGCGGACATTCTGGCCGCGGGCGGGCAGAAAAACTGCCCCTATCTGATCGGCACTACCAGCGAGGACGTTGCGCCCCCCATTTTCTTTCAGATGGCGCGGAGCTACTGCCGCGCCCAGGCCGACCAGGGCAAGCAGCTGAGCTACTGCTATTTCTTTGACCGCCAGCTGCCCGGCGATGACAACGGGGCTTGGCATTCGAGCGATCTGTGGTACTGGTTTGGCACCCTCGACCACTGCTGGCGGCCGATGACCCAGAAGGACCGCGACCTCTCGGCCCAGATGGTGGCCGCCCTGATGAACTTCTGCCGCACCGGCAACCCCAACGGCGAGGCCCTGCCCGCCTGGCTGCCCATCCAGAAGGGGCAGAACAAGGTGCTGCGGTTTGGCGAGCAGGAGACCCACATGGGCGGGGTGAACATGGCAAAGCTGGCCTACACGATGGCCACCAACAAGGCAGTGGGCGAGTAAGGCGGGCCGGGCAGACGGGCCCTCTCCCCTGTTTTTTCCGGCTCCGGGCGGCCTTGGGAGGCAGGTGCGGATTTTCGGGGGTCGGGGGCTTGCATAACCCGGCGGTATGGCGTATCATAGGAAATGGTTCTCTGATAATATACTGTCCTGAAAGCACAACCTTGTGGGAAAGGCGTGGAGAAGATGTTGGTACCTGTTTTGTTGTTTTGCGCTGGCCTGATCTTTTTGATCAAGGGCGGCGACTGGTTTGTGGACGGGGCCACCGGCATTGCCCGGCGGTTTCATCTGCCTGAGCTGCTGATCGGCGCGACGGTGGTCTCGATCGGCACCACCCTGCCCGAGGTGATGGTCTCGACCACCTCGGCCCTGACCGGCCACGGCGAGATCGCCTACGGCAACGCCATCGGCTCGGTCATCTGCAACACCGCCCTGATCGCGGCACTGACCATCGCGGTCAAGCCCGGCAAGGTGGACAAGGCCGCGCTGCGCATCCCGGTGGCCTTCTTCTTTACGGCGGCGGTCATCTACGCGGGGGTGGCGTACACCACCGGGTACTTTGCCCGCTGGGTGGGCTTTTTGATGCTGGCGATGTTCATCGCCTACATCTGCCTGACCGTTTACCAGATGAAAAAGAACCCCGAGCCCGCCGCCGAGGCGGAGGAGCCGGAGGGAGAG
>DKVN01000034.1:19946-23363 GCA_002491225.1 Faecalibacterium sp. UBA7177 | reverse complement strand
ACCTGCTGGTGGACAACGGCACCCTGATCGCCCAGGCGCTGGGCGTGCCGGAGTCGGTCATCGCGCTGACCTTTGTGGCGCTGGGCACCTCGCTGCCCGAGCTGGTCACCGCCATCACCAGCCTGCTCAAGGGGCATGGGGCCCTCTCGCTGGGCAATGTCATCGGGGCGAACCTGTTTAACCTGGTGCTGGTCAGCGGCGTGTCGGTGACCCTCGCGCCCTTCAGCATCCCGCAAAGCGCTGTCATCTTCGGCCACAACGCCTCGCTGGTGCTGGAGCTGCCGGTGATGTTTGCGGTGATGCTGCTGCTCACGGTGCCCGCCCTGCTCAAGGGCAAGCTCAGCCGGGCGCAGGGCATCACGTTGCTGGCGATCTATGTGGTGTTCTGCGGCATCCAGTTTACCCTGTAAGGGGCGGAAAAATCACGGAGTACTAAGGATAAAGGGCGGCATCCCCGCGTGCTGGGGGTGCCGCCCTTTTGTGTGATCCTTGTGGCTTTTCTTTTAATTGAAGATGGCGGGCTGGAGCGGCAGTTCGGTGAGATACTGCCCCTCGATGGCGGGGACGTAATAGGCGCCGTAGGTTTTGAGGCCGTTGTCCCGCTCCTCGTCCGGCAGCTCGACATAAAAGCAGTAGAAGGGCATGAAAAATTCATCGTAGAGGCCGTGGCGGTAGACAAGCTCGACCTTGCGGATCCACGCCTCCCCCGGCAGATGGTAGGGCACGGTGGTGAGATAGTGGTCCTCCAAAAGCAGCTGGCGGGCCTCGCTAACGGTGATGATGGGGTAATCCCCCATCTTATCCGAGAGGTCCGGCTCAAAGACCCGGATCAGGTCGAGGGTGTTTTCCTCCCCGGTGTAGAACTGGATCTGGTTGAAATTATAGTGGAGGATCTGCTCGGTCAGGCTGCCTGCACCCTCAAAGTACGAGACGCTGTAGCTTTGCTGGGCGTAGATGTTGTAATCCCCCATAAAAACATTGAGTACGGGCTGCTGCATGGCCAGCAGGCCCTGATACTGCTGCATCAGGTATTCGGCCGAGGCCTGCGCCTGCCCATAGGACATATTGTAGTAACCAAAATAGTACCCCTCCGGCAGGGTGAGCGGCGGGTCGAGCCAGATGGTCACGGTGAGGTTTGGCTCGACCTCGAGCCGCAGGCCGTTCTGCTCGGCCATCAGGCGGGTGGGGGCGAAGAGAGAGTCCGGCGGTTCCTCGCCGATGTCGGCGTATTTTTCGCGGATGGCGGCCGCTTCCTCCTCCGAGGGCGCGTCGTCGGTGATGACAAGGGTCTCGGGGGTAAGGCCAAGGCGGCTGGCTACGTCGAGCAGGGTTTCGCGCATCTGGCCAAAGCGTTCTTCCGTGACCGGGTACGGCTCCCCGGCGGGGGTATCGGTCTCGCCCCAGCTTTTCAGGGGGTTGCGGTAGACCGGGAGGGTATCGAGGGCCGCGTCCTCGGTCCAGGGGTTGGCGTCGACCAGCTCGGAGATGTCATAGGCCATGTATCCTTCAAAGCCCATGGCATCGCCCGAATCCTCGGTGATGGTCAGCAGCGGGAGGCCGGAGGGATGATTCTGCGGTGTGGGGTCAGATCGCGACGCGGAATTAGAATCCGGGACGAGCGGGCCGGAGCCGGTTTGCGGCGTGGAGCTTGGCGCGAGCGGGTTTTGCTGCCCCGCACCCGGCCCATTTTGCCGCAAGAGCAGGGCCCCGCCGCTGATGCAGAGCGCCAGGCAGGCGGCCGCCGCGCCCCAGCGCAGATAGATGCGCTTGCCGCTGCGGCTGCCGGGCGCGGGGTGTGGGGCGGCGTGCTGCGTTTCGGCGGGCTGGGCCTGCCGGACGAGACGAGCCTCCTCGATCAGCTCCTCGTCCAGGTGGTTCATGGCGTCGCTGAGGCGCTCGGCATCCTGCAAGGGCCCGGTCAAAGGCTCGGCCAAGGGCTCAGTCAAGGATTTAGCGTTTTGCTGAAAATCGGCGTTATGATGCGGTTCCTGCTTCATATTACAGCACCCCCTCCTGGGTCAGATGATCACGCAGGCCGATGCGGGTGCGGTGCAGCAGGCTTTTGACCGCCTGCTCGCTCATGCCGCACCCCGCGGCGATCTGCCGGATCGGGTCGAGATAAAAGTACCGGCGGACAAAGACCGTGCGGGTACGCTGCGGCAGGGTGTGCAGATAGGCGCTGACCGTCTGCCCCAATAGCCGCAGGTCGGCCTGCTGGGCGGGGGTCAGGCCGCCCGCAACGCACTCGGCCAGCTCGTCGAGGGATTCGGCATACCCTCCCCCGCTCCGCTTTTGCCGGGTGCTGCCCCGCAGGCGGTCGATCGAGAGCTGCCGCACGATCCTGGCCAGAAAGGCCGCCAGCCGCTGGGGCCGGTGGGGCGGCATGGCGTCCCACGCCTTGAGGTAGGTGTCGTTGACGCTCTCCTCGCTGTCCTGCCGGTTGCGGAGGATCTGCCAGGCAATGCCGCTCAAAAAGGGGCCGTAGGTTTGGGCGGTGCGCTCGATGGCGGCCTCGTCCCGCTGCCAGTATAGGGCGATGATCTCTTCATCCTGCACGGCGGATCCCTCCTTTTTTTGTTCTGCTGGGCCGATGGGCGGGCGGGCAAGCCGCGGTTGCCGCCTTTCACCCCATAAGCCGACAAAACCGCGCGTTGGTTGCGGGGCAGAGCTGCCAAACTTTGCGGGGGTTCTTTGTCTCATTTGCACAAAGCCGCTGCGATGATGCGGATTTTGGGCGGAGTTTGGCAAAAAGCATGCAAAAAGACCCGGTGCGCGGGCGGGAGATCGGCCGATCCCCCGCCGGACGCACCGGGCCGCTTTGTGATTACAGCGTTACCTTGTGGTAGACCTTTTTGCCCTTTTTGATGACAACGCCCTTTTGCAGCGCCTCGGCCGACACGGTCATGGTCATCTCGGTGACCTTTTCGCCGTCCAGCGCGAGGCCGCCCTGCTGGATGAGCTGGCGGCCCTCCCGCTTGCTGGGGGTCAGCCCGGCGGCCATCAAAAGGTCCAGCACCCCGATCCTGCCATCGGTCAGCGCCGAGGCGTCGAGGGTGGTGGTGGGCATGTCCTCGGCCGCGGCGGCGCCGCCAAACAGGCTGCGGGCGGTGGCCTGGGCCCTGGCCGCCTCCTCCTCGCCGTGCACCATCCTGGTCAGCTCAAAGGCGAGGATCTCCTTGGCCTGGTTGAGCTGGGCGTCCTTCCAGTGGTCCATCTCGTCGATCTGCTCCAGCGGCAGGAAGGTCAGCCAGCGGATGCACTTCATCACGTCGGCATCGTCCACATTGCGCCAGTACTGGTAGAAATCGAAGGGGCTGGTCTTGTTGGGGTCGAGCCAGATGGCGTTGCCGGCGGTCTTGCCCATCTTGTTGCCCTGCGAGTCGGTCAGCAGGTTGATGGTCATGGCGTAGGCGTCCT
>DKVN01000034.1:0-19624 GCA_002491225.1 Faecalibacterium sp. UBA7177 | reverse complement strand
GCCCAGCTTGCGGCGGATCAGCTCGGTGCCGCCGAGCATGTTGCTCCACTGGTCGTTGCCGCCGAACTGCAGGTTGCAGCCCACGGTTTGGAACATGTGGTAAAAATCATACGACTGCATGATCATATAGTTGAACTCGAGGAAGGAGAGCCCCTTCTCCATCCGCTGCTTGTAGCACTCGGCCCGCAGCATGTTGTTGACCGAGAAGCAGGGCCCCACCTCGCGCAGCAGCTCGACATAGTTGAGGCCGAGCAGCCAGTCGGCGTTATTGAGCATCATGGCCTGGCCGGGGCCCTCGCCAAACTCGATAAAGCGCTCCATCTGGCGCTTGAAGCACTCGGCGTTGTGGTCGATGTCCTCGCGGGTCAGCATCTTGCGCATGTCGGTGCGGCCGGAGGGGTCGCCGATCATGGTGGTGCCGCCGCCGATCAGGGCGATGGGCCGGTTGCCGGCCATCTGCAGCCGCTTCATCAGGGTCAGGGTGACAAAGTGCCCGGCGGTCAGGCTGTCGGCCGTGCAATCGTACCCGATATAAAAGGTGGCCTTGCCGTTGTTGATCAGATCCCTGATCTCTGTTTCATCGGTCACCTGGGCCACAAGGCCGCGGGCGACCAGCTCGTCATAGATGGTCATGGTCGTTTTTCCTCCTCCTGTGGGCTGCCTTTGCGCCCTTTGCCGGGCTATGGGCAGCCGGGCCCGGTGTGCTGCGCGGGGCCTGCATCCTGTTATAGCATAAAACGGGTACAATTTCAATCCGCCCTGCCGGTTTCGGCCTGCTCCGTCCCGGCCAGGCGCAGCATCTCGCGGGCGTTGGCGAGGCTGAGCTCGGTGACATGGTCGCCCGAGATGATCCGCGCGAGCGCGGCGGTGCGGCCCTCGGTGTCGAGGGGGTGGATCTCGGTATAGGTGCGCGCTTCCTCGACATTTTTCTGGATGAGCAGGTGCTGGTCGGCCAATGCGGCGATCTGGGCGGTGTGGGTGATGCAGAGGATCTGGTGCCCCTTTGCCGTTTTGCGCAAAGTCTCGCCGATGCGGCTGGCGGCAAGGCCGGAGACGCCGGTGTCGATCTCGTCGTAGATGATGGTGGGGATGGCGTCCTTTTCGGCCAGGGCGCTCTTGATGGCCAGCATGATGCGGGAGAGCTCGCCCCCCGAGGCGATCTTGGCCAAGGGCTTTGGTGCCTCGCCGGGGTTGGCCGAGATGTAAAACTCGACCGTGTCCTGCCCGGCGCTGGCCAGCGGGCCGCGAGAGTGCTGCAGGGTAAACCGGATGCCCGGCATGTTCAAAAAGGCCAGCGCCTCGGTGATCTGCCGGTTGAGCGCCTCGAAGGCGTCGAGCCGGGTCTTGGTCAGGGCCTCGGCCAGCTTTTTGGCCTTGTCGAACAGCTGGCGCTTTTGCTGGTTGAGCCGGGCGAGGGTCTCGTCCGAGGCCTCGATCGTTTCCAGCTCCTGCCGGGCCTGTTCCCCTGCCGCGAGGATCTCCTCGACGCTCGTGCCGTACTTGCGCTTGAGGCGGTAGATGAGGTCCAGCCGCTCCTCGATGGCATCCAGCTCGCCGGGGTCGAGGTCGTAGCCCTCGAGCCGGTCGGCCAGCTCGGTGGAGAGCTCCCGCGCGGTGTAGTAGAGGTCGTTCAGCCGTTCGCTGGCCGGGCGCAGGGTGGCGTCCAGCTGCGAGGCCTGCTCGAGCGCCCCCACCGCGTCGCCCAAAAGGTCGGCCGCGCCGCTATAATCGTCCCCGCCGCCGATCGCCGCGTGGGCGGCGGTGAGCTGGTCGAGGATGGCGGCCGCGTGGGTCGCCACCTGCTTGCGGGCCGAGAGCTGCTCCTCCTCGCCGGGGACGAGCCGGGCAGAGTCGATCTCGTCGATCGTAAAGCGCAGCTGCTCGATCTTGCGCTCTTTTTCGGCCTCGTCCATCGCCAGCGCGTCCGCCTGCCGCTTGACCTGGATCAGCTCGCGGTAGGCCGCGTGGTAGGCCGCGTACTCGGCCCGGTTTTGGGCGTAGGCGTCCAGCAGGCCGAGGTGTTTGGCGGGGTTGGTCAGGCTCTGGCTGTCGTGCTGGCCGTGGATGTTGATGAGCCCGCCGCAGATCTCGCGCACCACCGCGGCGGTGGCAGGCATACCGTTGATGCGGCAGCTGCTCTTGCCCTCGGCGCTGATCTCGCGGTAGAGCATCAGCTCGTCCGAGGCCTCGTACCCGGCCTTTTCGAGCTGGGCGCGGACAGAATCCGGCAGTTGCTCGAAGCTGGCCCGGATGCAGGCCTTGGACGCGCCGGTGCGCACCAAGTCCCGCGAGGCCCGGTTGCCAAGGATGGCGTTGATCGAGTCGATGAGGATGGATTTGCCCGCGCCGGTCTCACCGGTGAGCACGTTGAGCCCCGGGCCGAACCGGGCCTCGGCCTTTTCGATGACCGCGACATTTTCGATTTGCAGGCATGCCAGCACGGCAAGGCCTCCTCTCTCTGATTGCTTGATTCGATGGCGTATGGGGCGGCGGGGCACGGCAGAGCATACGACGCTGCGACCACCGCAGCGCCGCGCGGCGAGAATGCCGCCCTGCGCACAGAACCGCCCGGCCGGGCTACCGGCCCTTGAGCTTCTGGTCGATGGCGCGGAACTGGTCGCCGGGGTGGAACGAGATTAGCTGGACGCAGCGCTGCGAGCGCTCGACCAGGATCCGCCCGTGCGGCGGCATCGGGCGCTGCTGGGCCCCGTCGCAGCTGTAGCAGACCTGCTGGCGCGCGTCCCCGTCCAGCTGGATGGTAAGACGCCGGGCGGCCGAAAAGACCATCGGCGGGCTTTGCAGGCTGTGGGCGCAGATGGGGGTGACCACCATCGCCTGCACCGCCGCGTCCAGCACCGGCCCGCCCGCCGAGAGCGAGTAGGCGGTGGAGCCGGTGGGGGTGGCGACGATCACCCCGTCCCCGCGGAAGCGGCCGGTGAGCACATCGTCGCAAAAGACGCAGAGGTCGATGGTGTGCAGCATATCGGTTTTGTAGACGGTGATGTCGTTGAGCACGGTCTGGCGGTCGGCCGGGTCGGCCTCGCTCCAGGTGTCCAGCAGCATCCGCTGGTCGAGCGTGTAGCGCCCCTGGGCCAGCAGGGTGAGCTTTTGCTCCATCTCCTCCACCTCGCAGGTGGCGAGAAAGCCGGTGCGGCCGAGGTTGATGCCGAGGATGGGTTTTGCGTATTCCAGCGAGTTTTTGGCCGCGTGCAGGATGGTGCCGTCCCCGCCCACCGTGATCAAAAGGTCGGCCTTGGCAAAGGCCTCCTGCAAGGGCAGGCTGGCGGCGTGCGGCACGCTGCACGCCTCCCCCGGCCGCAGCGCAAGCAGCAGCTCGGCCCCCTGCCGGTGCAGGATGGCGGCGGCGCGGGCGGCCGTCTCAACGGCCTGCGGCTTTTGGATGTTGGGCACAAGGCAGATGGTCATCCGTTCACGGCTCCTTCCGGGTGGGGATCAAGGGCGGCATGGGCGGCGCGCACCGCCGTTTCGGCGGCATCCGGCCCAAGGGGCGTGGGCGCGCCATCGGCCTTTTGCAGCGCCATCAGAAACTCAATGTTGCCCTCCGGCCCCTTGATGGGCGAAAAGTCGAGCCCCAGCACCGAAAAGCCGTTTTGCAGCGCGTAGTTCATTGCGGTTTCGAGTACCTCGCGGTGGGTGGCCGCCTCGCGCACGACCCCCTTTTTGCCCACCTTTTCCCGCCCGGCCTCAAACTGCGGCTTGACCAGGCAGACCCCCCTGGCCCCCGCCGCGGTAATCGCGCGGGCCACCGGCAGGATGTGGTGCAGCGAGATGAAGGAGACATCGACGCTGAAAAACTGCACCGGCCCGGCAAGCATTTCGGGGGTGACATTGCGGATGTTGGTGCGCTCCATGTTGACCACCCGCTCGTCGGTGCGCAGCTTCCAGGCAAGCTGCCCGTAGCCCACATCCACCGCGTAGACCTTGACCGCGCCGTTTTGGAGCATGCAGTCGGTAAAGCCGCCGGTCGAGGCCCCGATGTCCATGCAGACAAGCCCCTTTGGCGAGAGCGGAAACACCTGCATCGCCTTTTCCAGCTTGAGCCCGCCCCGGCTGACATAGCCGATGTCGTGCCCGCGCACCTCCACCACCGCATCCGGCGGCACGGGGTCTCCCGCCTTGTCCGCCTTTTGGCCGTTGATGTACACGGTGCCCGCCATGATCAGGGCCTTGGCCCGCTCGCGGCTCTGCACAAGGCCGTTCTGGCAGAGGTATTGATCCAGTCGAAGTTTCACATGTACTCCCCTTTTATCCTACATTGGATGCGGTTGCCGCGGCTGCCGCTGACTCGGCTGCCGTTTGCCCGGCCTCGCCAAGCCGGGCGGCCAGGCCCTCGGCGTTCAGCCCGAGCACCCGCTTCATCGAGGCCACGTCCGCGTGGGGCAGCGGGGTGTCCGGCACGCAGGCGTGCAGGTACCGGCCCTGCCAGCCCGCCGCAAGCAGCGCGTCGGCCAACTGCTCGCCGATGCCGCCGCAGCGGATGCACTCCTCGGCAAAGAGGATGGTATCATACCTTTGCAGCGCCTCGCAGAGGCCCTCCGGCAGCGGGTGGATCTGCACCAGGCGGCAGACGTCCGCCGGTGTGCCCCGGGCCGCGAGCAGCGCCGCGGCGTCGAGGGCGTCCTCGGTCTCGGAGCCATAGCTCACCAGCGCGGTTTTTGCCCCCGGCTGGCGCGCCGCCCAGGTGTAGGGCTGGCGGCTGCAGCCCAGCGCGGCCAGGGCGGGCCGCTCGCCCCCGCGGGGGTAGCGGATGGCCCGCGGGCCGCGGCCCGCAAAAGAGCAGACAAGCTGCTCCAGCCAATAGCGCAGCTCGGCGTAGTTGCAGGGCGAGACGAGATACACCCCCGCCTGGCTGAGAAAAGCCGGGTCGTAGATGCCCTGATGGGTCTCGCCGTCCCCCGGCACGAGGCCCGCCCGGTCTACCGCCAAGATCACATTGAGCTGCATCAGCTTGACATCGTGCAGCAGTTGATCGTAGGCGCGCTGCAAAAAGGTGGAGTAGATGCCCACCACCGGCAGCATCCCGGCGCTGGCCAGCCCGGCCGCAAAGGTGACCGCGTGCTGCTCGGCCATGCCCACATCAAAAAAGCGCTTGGGGTATTTGCGGTAAAAGAACTGCAGGCCGGTGCCGTACTTCATCGCCGCGGTGATGGCACAGAGCTCGGGGTGCCGGTCGGCCAGCTCGACCAGGCAGCTGCCGAACTCGGTGGAAAAGCTGGCCGGGGGCGCGAGGTCGGGGTCGGTTTTGGCCTGCTCCACATCAAAGGCGGACACCCCGTGAAACTCGCCGGGGTTCTTCTCAGCGGGGGTAAAGCCCTTGCCCTTTACAGTGACAGCATGGATAAAGAGCGGGGCGGTCTGGTGGCTGAGGTTGGTAAAAAGCTCTTCCAGCGCCCGCACGTCGTGGCCGTCCACCGGGCCGACATACTGAAAGCCCATCTCCTCGAACATGGTCGAGTGGTAGATCTGCCGCCGCAGGGCCTGCTTGATGCTTTGCAGCAGCCGCACGATGCCCTGCCCCACGAGCGGGATCGCCCCGAGCACGCTTTCGAGGCTGGCCTTGGCCCGGAAATACTGGGGGCTGGTGCGCAGCACCGTGAGATACCGCGCCACCGAGCCGACATTTTTGGAGATGGACATCTTATTGTCGTTGAGCAGCACGATGAGGTTGTTGAGCACCCCGATGTTGTTCATGCCCTCGTAGACCATGCCTCCGGTAAAGGCGCCGTCCCCCACGATGGCCACCACCTTGCCCGGCTCGCCCCGCAGCTTTTTGGCCTGGGCGATGCCGATGGCCACCGAGAGCGAGGTGTTGCCGTGCCCCGCCACAAAGGCGTCGTGTTCGCTCTCGGAGGGGTTCGGGAAGCCGGACAGCCCATCCAGCTGGCGCAGTTTGGCAAAGCCCTCGCGGCGGCCGGTGAGCAGCTTGTGGGTGTAGCACTGGTGCCCCACGTCAAACACAAGCTGATCGGTGGGCGAGTTGAGGGCGCGGTGCAGCGCGACGGTCAGCTCGATGGTGCCGAGGTTGGAGGACAGGTGCCCCCCGGTGCGGGAGACGCTGTCGATGAGAAATTCGCGGATCTCCGCGCACAGAGCGGGCATCTGGTCCGCCGGCAGAGCCTTGAGGTCTGCCGGGGAGTGGATCAGGTCCAGCAGCGGCGTATGCGGCATTTTGAAGGTCACCTCTTACAGGGTAGTTGCGGCAACACTGCACAAAGGCAGCACCAGACCTTTGTGCAAAATTGCCCTTACATCACCGGGATCAAAAAGCCGATCGCGATGCCCAGAATAGCCCCGGCCCACACCTGAAAGGGGGTGTGACCCACCATCTCCTTGAGCTTTTTGTCGCCCAGGATGGGGTTGGTTTTGGCGCCCTCCTCCATCCAGTTGGTCAGCATCTGATTGATGATCTTGGCCTGTTCGCCGGTCTCCCTGCGCACCCCCTGGGCGTCGTACATCACGATCACCGCCAGCAAAAAGGCGATGGCAAAGAGCGGCGAGGAGGTGCCGCAGGCCCGCCCGGTCGAGACCACCATCGCGCAGACGGTGGCCGAGTGGGAGCTTGGCATCCCGCCGGCCCCCCACATCCGCTCCCAGTCGATTTTTTTGAGCAGGATGGCGTTGATGATGGTTTTGAGCAGCTGGGCCGCAAACCAGCCGACCATCGACACGCAGAGGATATAGTTCCATCGGAACAGGTCCTGGATCCCTTTCACACCAGTGCACCTCACTTCTTCAGCTTTGACATCCGCCTGCCCGCTCAGTGATCCCGGCGCAGCAGGCTGCGGGCAAGGTCACAGAGGAACTCCGCCCTCGGGCCGTACTGCCCGGCGAGGGCGGCGCAGGCACTCTCGGTCAGTTCGGCGGCCATTGCCATCGCCCGCTCGGGGCCGTAGAGGGTGGCAAAGGTGGTTTTGCCGTTGGCCGCGTCGCTGCCCACCGGCTTGCCTAAGGCCTCAGAGGTAGAGGTCACGTCCAGCACGTCGTCCACGATCTGGAACACCAGCCCCAGATCCTCGGCGTAGGCCCGCAGCCGGGCGCGGTCGGCCTCGGCGGCCCCGGCCGCCGCCACGCCCATCTGCACGGCGGCATTGATCAGCGCACCGGTTTTGCCCTGGTGCACCGCCCGCAGCTCTTCCTCGCTGGCTGGGCCCTGCTCGATGCGCAGATCCAGCTCCTGGCCCAGCACCATGCCGCGGGCCCCGGCTGCAAAGGAAAGAGCCTTTACAGCGCTGATCCGTGCCTCGGCGGGCAGGGCAGCATCGCTGACCGCCTCAAACGCGGCGGTGAGCAGCGCATCCCCCGCCAGGAGGGCGGTGGCCTCGCCAAAAGCCTTGTGGCAGGAGGGCTTGCCCCGGCGCATCGCGTCGTCGTCCATGCAGGGCAGGTCATCGTGGATCAGCGAGTAGCAGTGCAGCATCTCGATGCCGGCGGAAAGCGGCGCGGCGGCGGCCACATCGCCGCCCAGCAGCGCGCAGGCGGCCAGCACCAGGATGCCCCGCACCCGCTTGCCGCCCCCCAAAAGGCTGTAGCGGGCAGCGCGGGCCACCTCGCTGGTGGGGGAAAAGTAGACATCGCAGAGCGCCTCGAGCGCCTGCTCGGTCTGGGCGCGGTAATCGCCCATGTGTGCTTCAAAATCCATCATCCTGCGCCCTCCTCTTTGGCAGAGTCGGGGGCGAGCTTCGCGTCGATCTCCTCGATCTGCAGCTTGGCGCTGCGCAGGGCCGAATCGCATACGGCGACCTGCTCCGCCGCCTCGGCGTACAGCTTGACCGCGTCGGCCAGCGGGGTCTCCTCCCGCTGCAAAGCGGCCAGAATCTCCTCCAGCCGGGCCATCCCGGCCTCAAAGGTCGGGGCCTGTTCGGCTTGTCCGGTTTGTTTGATTGGTTTCATTGCTCCGTTCCTTTCACGCCCCGCGGCTCGATGCTATCCACCCGGCAGGCGGCGGTTTTGGTTTTTCCGCACAGGCGGATGCGCTGGCCCTCGGTGAGCGCATCCACCGCGACCACCCGGCCCGCCTCGTTTTGCACCATGCCGTAGCCGCGGGCCAGCACCTCGTAGGGGTCGAGGCTGTGGGCCAGCTGGGCGGCGTGGGCCAGCTGGCTGCCGGACCGTGCCAGCCGCTGCGCCGCGGCCTGCCGCAGCCTTGCCCGGCTCTCGGCGAGCGCCGCGGCCCGGCGGCCGAGGGTGCGCCCGGCAGCGCCCATCGCGCCCGAGCCCGCGGCCGCTATCATCTTATTATAGCACACCTGCAGGCGGGTTTGCATCTGCCCGCGCAGATTTTGGCGGAGAAGGTCGAGTTTGCGCAGCGCCTGCTCCCGGTCCGGCACCGCGAGCTCGGCGGCGGCGCTGGGGGTGGGCGCGCGCAGGTCGGCCACAAAATCGAGGATGGTATAGTCGATCTCGTGCCCCACCGCGCTGATCAGCGGGGTGCGGCAGGCGTAGGCCGCACGGGCGATCTCCTCGCTGTTGAAAACCCAGAGGTCCTCCCTTGAGCCGCCGCCCCGCGCCACGATGATCAAATCGGCTCGGCCGTCCGCGTCGAGGCGGCGGATGGCGCGGGCGATCTCGCCCGAGGCGAGCTGCCCCTGCACGTTGACCGGGGCCAGCAGCAGCTTTACCAGCGGCCAGCGGCGGCCGATGACATTGAGGATATCCTGCAGGGCGGCCCCGGTGCGGGAGGTGACGATGCCGATGCAGCCGGGGCAGGGCGGCAGCGGCTTTTTGTACTCGGCGAGGAAAAGGCCCTCCTGATCCAGCCGGTGCTTGAGCTGCTCAAAGGCCATCTGGGCCGAGCCCAGCCCGTCCGGGAACATATCCTCCACATACACCTGAAACGCGCCGTCCCGCTCAAAGAGGCTGACCCGGCAGCGCACCAGCACGTGCATGCCGTCCTGCGGCAAAAAGGCCAGCCGCTGGGCGTTGCGGCTGAACATGACCGCCTTGACGCTGGCCCGCTCGTCCCGCAGCGAAAAGTAAAAGTGCCCGCTTTTGCGGTGGTGGACAAAGTTGGCGATCTCCCCCTGCAGGGCGATATCGGTCAGCACCGGGTCGCGGTCGAGCAGGGTTTTGACATAGGCGTTGAGGGCCGAGATGGTGATGATGTTGGCCATGCTTTTGCCCCCTTACCTGAAAGATAGCGCTTGTCCGGAAAAATGAAAGCCTGCCCCGGCGTTCAGGGCCTGTCCGGGCCTTCAGAATGCCCGGCAAGCGAGTGCCCGGCCAGCAGGGCGACCCCGATGGCGTTGTCGCTGGAAAACCGGCCCGGCACAAAGTACACCTGCGGCAGCCTTGCCTGCACATAATCCCGGATGAGATCGCTGCTCATCACCCCGCCCGCGCAGACCACCGGCAGGCCGGGGTGCTCGGCCAGGGCGGCTTTGGTCATCCGCAGCACCGTCTCGGCCACGCAGCAGAGGCAGTACTTGCAGACGTAAGCCGGGCTTTTGCCCTGCTTGAGCAGGGCGTCGCACTGGTTTTCCAGCCCCGAGAGGCTGCACTGCATCCCCCGCACGCTCGCCTTGGGGCGCACCGGCTCGGCGCACTCGGCGGCCAGCGCCGAGACCGCGGGCCCGGCCGGGAAGCCGTACCCCAGCCGCACGCCCAGCCGGTCGACCGCCTGCCCGGCGTAGAGGTCGCTGCTGGTGCCGAGTAAGGTCAGCCGGGCGGGGGTGTCGCAGAGGATGAGGTCGGTGGTGCCGCCCGAGATGTGAAAGACCAGCGTTTTTTGCCCGAACAGCTCGGGGTGCCCGGTGGCGTAAAGCGCCGCGGCGATGTGCCCCTGCTGGTGGGTCGTCTCGATGACCGGGATGCCCCTTGCCGCCGCAAAGGCGCTGGCCGCGCTGATGCCGGCCAGAAAGCAGGGCATGTAGGAGCCCTGTACCGGGCGGGGCCTGGCCGAGACGCCCACCGCTTCAATGCCCGTCAAATCCGCCTCGCGGGCCAGTTCACCCAGCAGCGCGGGCAGGGCGGCGGTGTGATGGAAAAGCGCGTCGCTCTGCCGCAGGCCCAGCTGGCCGGGCTTGACCGGCAGAAGCTGTTTTTTATCACAAACAACCTCCCCGGCGGCCGTATCGAACACCGCCAGGGAGGTTGCGTAGTTGCTGGTATCTACGCCAAGGGTCAGCATAACGGAGCGCCCTCCTCGGGCGGGGCGGCTTCGGGGGCCGGGGCGGCTGCCTCGTCGGGCTCTTTCGCCTGCGGCGCGGGCTGGGCCGGGGCTTCCGGGGCCTGCGGATCCGCCGCCAGGGCGCTGGCCGGGGCCGCGGCGTCCGCGAGGCCAAGCTCCCGCGCGATCGCGCCGAGCACCCCGTTGACGAACTGGTGATCCTCGCTGCCGCCGTACTTTTTGGTCAGCTCCACCGCCTCGTTGATGGCGACGCTGGGCAGCTTTTCCTCGCCGTAGAGCATCTCGCTCAGCGCAATGCGCAGCGCGCAAAGGCTCACCCGCGGCAGCCGGTTCAGGGCCCAGCCGCGCAGGTGCGCCTCGATCTGGCCGTCGATCTCCTGTTGGTGGGCGGCGAGGCCGAGCAGCAGCTGCTCGCCAAACGCGTCCACCGCGTTCTCCTCCAGCTCGCGGCTCTGCGCGATCAATTCGGGCAGGCCGTCAGTGTCAAAGGTGGCCGAAAATGCCAGCAGAAAGGCGCGCTCGCGCCCCTGCCGGCGGGACAGTTTTTGTTCCATTCTCTTCCTCAGATCCCGGCCGCCGGCACAAAAATGCGCGGCCGATCAAATTGCCCACAGGGCGGCAAAGCATGCGGGGGGGCGCAAATCCCCCGCGCCCTGCCGCTCAAAATGGCAGTTCATGCACAAAGATGCGCAAAGAGGCACGAAGAGGGCCATCCAGTGCGGGATGGCCCTGTGGGTGCCAGGTTATCCTTCTGCGGTGTCGTCGTCCTCGTCCATCACGACACCAACGACCACCAGATTGACCCTTGAGACGGTGATGCCGGTCATGTTCTGCACCGCGGTCTTCACGTTCTGCTGCACTTTCTCGCTGACGGCGGGGATCTTGCAGCCGTAGCGCGCCGCGATGCTCACCGTGATCTCGGCGATGCCGTCCACCAGCTCGACCGTGACCGGCTTTGGCAGGGTTTTGCCGAGCAGGTTTTTGGCCGAGAGGGTCTCGGCGCGCACCTGCGCGACCCCCTCCACCTCCATCGCGGCCAGCCGGGCGATCTTGGCGATGACATCCACCGAGATCTGCAGGCTCCCGCTCACGACATCCGAATTTTGTACGTCCATATCGATGGCCCTCCTGATCGGCCCCCCGGGTTGGTTGGCCGTATTGCGATAGTGAATTTATTATACCATACCGCGCCGCCAAGGGCAACTTATTTTACCTCGACTACGGTAATATTCTGTGCGCTCACGCTGCATTTACTCAGCACGATGTCCCGGATCTGGGCCACCTCGCTGGCGGTGAGGCCGTCGCTGGTGGTCATCACCGTGATATTGACCTGCCCGTCGTTGATGAAGGCGACACAGTCCACAAAGCCCTTGGCGCGGATGAGGCTCTCGACATCGCTCTCGGTCGTGATGCTCTCGATCTGGTCGGTGAGGCGGGCGGTCAGCTCGGTTTTCTCCTCATCGGTCAATTTAGCGCTCTTGAGGCTTTTCTGCAAAGCGTCCAGCGCCTCGTCCCGCGTTTTGCTGCGCTGCAGCCGGGCCGCCTCGAAAAAGTCGTCCCCGCTCTGACCATTGACGCTGACCAGCTGGGCCTCGCCGTAGTTTTTGTCGGCGGCCTCCCCTGCCTGCGCGTCCGCGCTCGCGGCGTCCGCGGCCAAAAGGTCGGTCACCGGCGCGGGGGATGCCGTGGGGGCGGTGGCTGCGGCGGCGAGGGCGTTGTCGGTGGTTTTGGCATACTCCCAGTTGAGGTAGACCGCCACCCCCAGCGCCACCACAAGGGTGAGCATGGTCATCTTCTGGTTGGTTTTCATCTTTGTCATGTCAATGCCTCCATCAACTCATTTTTGCAATACTGATGCGATGGCTTGGTACCCCAAGAACCACGCTCACCAGCTCGGTAACACGGGCCGCGACCGTGATGTCGGCGCCCCCCTGGCAGACCACCGCGACCCCGCGGATCTCGGGCTCCCAGGTCATCTCCACCAGCGCCTCCTCGCCGGAGGACGCTTTGCGCAGCACCGGGCTGCTCTCGTGGCTGCTGCCCTCCCCGCTCTTTTCGGATTGGGCATAGATGGTCTCGCGGGAGCCCTCGAGGGTGATCATCACCGCCGTCTCGCCCGCCCCCTCGATCTGGCAGATCATCTGCTGCAGCTTTTGCTCCAGCTGCGCGGTGTACTCCGCCTCGGTGAGAGCGGCTTGGGCCGCCGTGTCGGGCACGGGGGCGGCTGCCGCGGTTTGGCTGGAAGAAGCGCCGCGCAGGTCGGCCAGCAGGATCAACAGCATCCCGCCCAGCCCCAGCGCCAGCAGCAGGTTCACCGGGGGCTTTGCCCCCTTTTTGGCAAGCCATGCGCGGAATTTTTCGGTCATGGCGCACCTTCCATTCCCCGGCAGAGGATGCTGCCGGTGCCGTTTAACTCCTCCTGCAGGATCGCCTGGGCCCTGCCGGCCTCTTCGGGGTTTTGCAGAAAGGCCGTGACCTGCAGATTTGCGGCCGCCTCGTCCCCGGCGTCTGGTGCCGGTTCGATGGCGATCCGCGCCTCAACGCCCTGCCCCGCGAGGGCCGCGGTGAGCCGGGCCGAGAGGGCGTTTAGCGCCGCCTGCTGCACCAGCGCCGAGGCACCGGCCGCATCGTTTAAGGATACCGGCTGCAGCGGGGCCTCCAGCTGTTCGCGGATCTCGGCCCAGCCGACCTGCTGCCCCGGCGTGAGCACGGATACTAAAATATACAGCGCCAGCACCGTTTTTATGACCTTTGCGCACCCCTTTTGGGGCAAAAGCAGCTGTAAGAGCCCCGCCAGCACACAGCAGACGCAGACCCTCAGCGCCCATTGACGCAGCACCGTCATGCGCGTTATCCCCCTCTCCCGATCATGATCATCAGGGCGGTAGCCAGCACCACCAGCATAAAAAAGAAAACGAGAAACGAAACGCAGATGCTGATGCTCTGGGCCGCCCCTTTCAGCACCCCGGACGCCCGGCCAAGGCCCGCGGCTTTGGCCAGCAGGGCCGATGCCGCCAGCGCCGCGCCGTATAAGACGCACCGGAGCAGCAGCGGCACAAAGGCCGCGGCCAGCACCGCGATGGCCGCAAAGCCGAGCGAGCCCTTGAGCACCTGCAGCCCGGCCAGCACGCTGCCCATCGCGTCCGAGGCGACCCCGCCCACCAGCGGCACCGCGCTGCTGAGCACAAACTGCCCGGTTTTGGCGGCGAGGCTGTCGGTGCCCTGGGCCAGGATCGTCTGCAGCCCCAGCACCCCCGCAAACACCGCCGCCAGCAGCTTGATGAGCCAGCGCACCGCGTCCCCCAAAAGGCCGCAGAGCTCCTGCACCCCATCCACAAAGCAGAGCCCGGCCGCCGTGTTGAGGGCGAGGTAGATCTGCAAAAGCGGCATGGCCAGCGCGCTGATCAGCTGGGCCGAGAGCCCGGCCATCATCAAAAACATCCCGCTGTAAACGGCGGCCGCCCCCGGCTGCCCGCAGCTGAGCATCACCCCGGAAAACACCGGCACAAAGCTGATGAGGTAGGCGTACCAGCCCTGCACGGTGGAGGCGATCTCGTCGGTGAGGGCGAGCAGCGGCTCGGCGGTGAGCAAAAAGGCCCCGAGCAGCAGCAGCCATTCGAGCAGCTGCCGCCAGCCCTCGCCCGGCGCAAGGCAGAGGGCGGCCGCCCCGCAGAGCAAAAAGGCCGCCAGCGCCGCCAGCATCCGCAAAGGCTCCACCCACTGATCCCTGCAGAGCTCGGCCGCCCATTGCAGCAGCTGGGGCAGGCCCATGGCGGCAAACTCCTGCGCTTCGGGCAGGTTTGCGGCCGTTTCGGGCATTCCATCCGCCGCAGCAGTCTGTAAAGGCAAAGGGCCTGTCAGCAGAAAAAGCGTTAAAACCAGCGCCAGCGCCTGTGCGGATACGCGTTTCATCGTCCTCCCTCACTGCATCAACAGCATCAGCCGTTCGAGCACCTGGCGCAGCAGCGGCAGCCCGGCCGCCAGGATCAGGCAGCGGCCGGTCAGCTCCACCCCGTAGCCCAGCGCCCCAAGGTCCGCGTCCTCGCAGAGCTCCTGCGCGCACTGGGCCACAAGGGCGATGCCCGCCGCCCGGATGAGGCAGAGAAACTCCTGTTGGCCGGTCAGCTCCCCAAGGCCCTCCAGCCACTCGAGCAGCGGCAGCGCCTTTGCGGCAAAGAGGCCCAAAAACAGCAGCATCGCCGCGGCCAGTGCCAGCATCGCGTAGGCGGGCAGCTCTTTGCGCAGCAGCAGAATGAGCACCATTGCCACCAGTGCAACCCCCGCGGCCTGTACAATCTCCATCTCCGCTTACAGGCCGAACAGGTCCTTGATGGACACGAACAGCTCGCTGATCTGCCGCACGATCATCGAGAGCACTACGATCAGCCCGGCCAGGGTGGTCATCATGGCCTGATCCTCCCGACCGGAGCGGATGAGCAGCTGGTTGAGCACCGCCACGATGATGCCGATGGCCGCGATTTGAAAGACAAGGTCGATCTCCAAGGGTAAGCGCCCCTTCCTTGTGCGGCGGGCCGGGGCTTGTCCGCCCGGGGGCCGCCGCCTTTTTTTCATTTGCGCTGTGCCGCATAATCATAACAGGGTGACCCGGCCCCTTCAGGCCACTTCAGAGCAGCAGCAGGGCCGCCAGCAGCCCGCCGCAGAGCCCGGCCGGCCTGTAAAGCTGTTTTGCCTGCCGGTCCTCTCGCTCGGCCTCGGCCACAAATGCGGCGCAGCGGGTCTGGTAGTAGGCCAGCATCCGGCAGCTTTCCGGGCCCGGACGCTGGCCGAGGGCGGCAAAGGTGGGGTTTAGCGCCGCCTGCTCCTGCGGGGTGAACGGCTCGGGCAGCCGGTAGCACTGCAGTTCGCTGCAATCCGCAAGCCGCAGCAGCTCCGCGCCCGGCTCGGCTTGCAGCAGGGCCAAAATCTCACTGAGCGGCAGGGCGCGGTACTCGATCTCGTCCCGGATGCGCCCCAGCAGCAGGGCCAGCTGGCGCAGCGCATCGAGGTGCCGCTGCCGCTGCCCCTGCCAGTACGCGCCGATGCCATAGCCCGCCGCGGCAAGCAGCAGGCTGCCCAGCAGCTTTAACACAGCGGGCACACCTGCCGGAGCACCCCCGGTGTATCGGCCCCGGCCAGCACCGCCGCGGCGGCAAAGGCTTTTTGCCGCGCGAGGGCGGCAAACTGCGGGCGCTGGCTCAGCACCCCGGCGTCGCTGCCGTGCACCGAGGCGACAAACTCGATGCCGGAATAAAGCCCCTGTTCGAGGGCGGCGGCGTCCTGTTCGCCGCCCAGCTCGTCGCATAAAATCACCTGCGGGCCCAGCGCGCGGGTCGCCATGCGGATGGCCTCGGTCTTGGGCAGCCCGGCCAGCACCTCGCAGTGCAGCGGCACCGGAAAGGCGAACCCCTGCCCGGTGCAGGGGGCAAGCTCCCCCCGCTCGTCCACCACCGTGACCTTTTTGCCCAGGGCCGAGAGCTCGGCGGCAATGGCGCGCAGCAATGTGGTTTTTCCGCTGCCGGGCGGCCCCACGATGAGCAGCCCGCCGCCCGCTTTCAGCGCATGCCGCAGCGTGGCGGGCAGGGCCGGGGCGAGCCTGCGGGCAATGCGCAGGTTGAGGGAGGTAATGGTTTGGAAGGCGGCCTGTCCATCCTGCCAGTACACCGGCCCGGCCACCCCCACCCGATGGCCCCCCGGCAGGGTAAAAAAGCCCTGCCGAAGCTGCTGCTGATAGCTGTGTACCGAGTGGCCGCAGAGCGCATAAAAGCATTCCTGTAACTGGGCGTGGGGCATCGGCACGGCCAGGGCGGTGAGGGCCGAAAGCCCCGGGGCCTCGGCGGCGGGCAGCTGGCGGGGCCCGGCGCTGAGCACCACCGGCCGCCCGCTGCGCAGGTGGATCTCGGTGACCGTTTCGGCAAACCCGGCGTCCAACCGCCCCAGCGCCTGGCGCAAGGCGGGCGGCAGGCGCAGCAGCGCGGAAAAATAGCCATCCATCGTGCAGCACTTCCCTTTTACTGTTTTTATCATGCGGCTTGTCCCGCTACACCAAAAGAATATGAGGCCCCGCGCCCGGATAGAACCTGATCCATCCGGGCGCGGGGCCTCATTGGTTGGTATGTTGTTTGATCGATTCGCGGCCGCGCTTAGTCCAGCAGCTGCAAAAACTCCTGCTCGGTCAGCACCGGGACACCCAGCTGCTGGGCCCTGGTCAGCTTGGAGCCGGCGGCCTCGCCCGCCACGACATAGGCCGTTTTTTTGGAGACCGAGCCGCTGGCCTTGCCGCCGTTTTTGACGATCAGCGCCTCGGCCTCGGCGCGGGAGAGGGTGGCGAGGGTGCCGGTGACCACCAGGGTTTTCCCGGCCAGCTTGTCGGTTTTGGGCTCGCCCTGCCACTGCATGTTGACCCCCGCGTCGGCCAGGCGGCGGATGAGGTCGGTGGTGCCCTCGCGGGCAAAAAAGGCCACCACGCTCTCGGCCATCACCCCGCCAAAGCCGTCGATCGCGCTGATCGTTTCGGCGCTGGCCTCGCGCACCGCCTGCATGCTGCCAAACTGCTCGGCCAGAAGGGCGGCTGCCTTGTCGCCGATGTTGCGGATGCCAAGGCCAAAGAGCAGCTTGTCGAGGTTGTTCTGCTTGGAGGCCTCGATGGCCCGCAGCAGGTTGTCGGCGCTTTTTTCCTTGAATTTCTCAAGGCCCAGCAGCTGCTCGCGGGTGAGATCGTACAGATCGGCCGCCGAGTGCACCAGCCCCTGCCCCACTAACTGCGCCGTGACCGCCTTGCCCAGCCCGTCGATGTCCATCGCGCCGCGGCTGGCAAAATGGATGATGTTGCGCAGGCTCTGGGCCGGGCATTCGGGGTTGATGCAGCGCAGGGCCGCCTCGTCCTCTAAGTGCACCACCGGCTCGCCGCAGGAGGGGCAGACGGACGGCATCGCGAAGGGCGCGGCCCCTGCCTTGTGATGGGTGACCGCCACCACCTCCGGGATGATGTCCCCCGCCTTGCGCACCCGGATGGTGTCCCCGATGCGCACGTCCAGCTGGCGGATGAACTCCTCGTTGTGCAAAATTGCCCGCGAGACGGTGGTACCCGCCAGGAACACCGGCTGGAAGACCGCCGTCGGGGTGAGCACCCCGGTGCGGCCGACCGTGATGTCGACCGAGAGCAGCTCGGTCTCCTTTTCCTCGGGCGGATACTTGAAGGCGATGGCCCAGCGGGGGTACTTGTTGGTGCTGCCCAGCTGCTCGCGCTGGGCAAGGCTGTCCACCTTGATGACCGCGCCGTCGATGTCAAAGGGCAGGCTGCCGCGCAGCTCGCCGATCCGCCCGATCTCCTCGATCGCGTCCTCAATGTTCAAAAAGGCGCTGTACCGCGGCGAGACGGTGAAGCCGAGGCTTTTGAGGTAATCCAGCCCCTCCTTGTGCCCGGTGATCCGTCGCCCCTCGATCTGCTGGATGTTGAAGACGAAGATCGAGAGCCCCCGCCCGGCGGTGATGCGGCTGTCCTTCTGCCGCAGCGACCCGGCGGCCGCGTTGCGCGGGTTTTTGAAGGGGGCCTTGTCGGCGAGCTCCTGCTCCTCCACCAGCCGCACAAAGGCCTCGCGGGGCATGTATACCTCGCCGCGTACTTCTAAAAACTCCGGCAGGCTTGCGGCGCCGCCCGGCAGCTGTTTGGGGATATCCCGCACGGTGGCGAGGTTGGCGGTGACGTCCTCCCCCACCACCCCGTCGCCGCGGGTCGAGCCGCGGACAAGGCGGCCGTTCCGATACTCGAGGCTCACCGAGAGGCCGTCGATCTTGGCCTCGACGATGTAGACCGGATCGTCCACCGTCTCGCGCACCCGGCGGTCAAACTCGCGCAGCTCGTCCAGCGAGAAGGCGTCCTGCAAACTCTCCATCTTGACCGCGTGGGTCACCTTGGGAAACCGGCCGGACGCCGCGCCCCCCACCCGCTGGGTGGGCGAATCCGCGGTGATGAGCTCGGGGTGCTCGGCCTCCAGGGCTTTCAGCTGGCGCATCAGGGCGTCGTACTCGTAATCGCTCAGCTCGGGGGCATCCTTTTCGTAATAAAGCCGGTTGTTGCGCTCGATCACCCGGCGCAGCTCGGCTGCTTTGGTTTTTGCCTCGTTCAATTCCAATCTGCTTCACCTCAAAATGGGTTATTTTGCCGCGCTTGCGGGCATGATTTGCGAATGAAGTTATTATACCCTATTACTAAACTCACCCTGCGCCCTGTGGGCTTGGGTTCGCTAAGGATAGGGTATCTATGTTCCTAAGCTCGGCCTGCGCCTTACGGCTTGCCCTCGCTAATGAACATATTATACCACATTCTGCTCAATCCTGCGGGCTGGACTGCACAAAAAATTGCGGGACGTCCCCCACCACCAGCGCCTGGGCGATGCAGATCTCGTCCTGCACCTCGACGCTGCTCGAAAAACCGGACAGCATCACCCCCATTGTGACCTGAAACCGCATAAACACCAGCAGCTCGGTCTGGTTGATGCCGGAGGTCTCGAGGCGGCTGGTGAGGTCGCTGTCCACATAGGATTCCTGCAGCACCCGCACCCGCATCTCGGGGCCGAGGCCGGCCAGCAGCTGCCAGCCGACGAGGGTGCCCACCGGGATGGTGACCTCCCGGCTGCTCAGGGCCGACAGCTCGGCCGACACCGCCTGGGTCAGCTCGGCCTTGATGGTGTTGACCGCCGCCGTGTCCGCCACCACCGAGGTGATGCGGCCGTTTTGGTCGGTGCGCACCTCGTAGATGCTGCGGTAGTGCTCGGGATGCTCGGCCATCGCCTGGGTCACGGCGCGGTTCATGGCCAGGATCGAGAGCTCCTGACACTCGTACTCGGCCACCGCCATCATCACCGGACGCACCTTCTGCTCGGTCAAAAACAACAGGTAACACACCAGCGCCAGCACGGCAAGAAACACCAGCTTTCGCCTGCCCCGCTTCGGTCTGCCGGGCCGGGCTGCCGCTGGGCCCGGACTGCCCTTTCGCCGCATCCGCTTCGCCCCCCTTTTTGCTCTTTGCCGCGCCCGCGCGGGCGGCCGATGGGCTCCCGAGCCGGGAAGCGCCCAAACGGCCCGTTTGGCGGCTTTTCTCCCCATACTATATTCAAAAGAGGGCAAAAACGTGTAAAAAGCATAAAAAGCGGCGGATGGGGCGTGATTGCCTCACCCGCCGCCGCGGCGTATTGAATTGCTGCTCGTTGGGGGCTATTCCTCCTGCTCCGGCCGCCAGAGCGCCTCCTCGCCAAACATCATGTCGTACTGCATCAGCCAGTGGCCGTTAAACCAGGTCTCCTGCTCCTCGGTCAGCTCGGCCTCCTGGGCGGTGCCGTCCGGCAGGACGGTCACCCCCTGGGTGCGGCTGCGGTAGACGTCCATCTGCTGCAGCAGGTACTCGAAAAAGGCGGGGGTCTCAAGGCCGTACAGCTCCATCAGCACCGGGCTGATCTCGTAGGCCCCGATGGTGCCGAG
>DKVN01000084.1:14623-17636 GCA_002491225.1 Faecalibacterium sp. UBA7177 | reverse complement strand
GAACCCTCGGCACGCGGTTTTGGAGACCGCTGCTCTACCAGCTGAGCTATACCCCTATGAAAAGCGGCCAACAGGCTGCTTTTCTAAGATACTCCAAAATGCGCGGCTTGTCAAGAGGGATTTGCCGGCGGCCAACCGCTTTTTGCCGCCCGCTGGCCGCTTTTTGGCGGCTGGCCGGGCTGTGGCGGCTGCGCGGGCTTTGGCGGGGGCGGCGTTTGCTCGATGTAGAGGCTCTGGCTGGGGAAGGCGAAGCTGACCCCGAGCTCCTGCATCAGGTCGAGGATCGCGAGGTTCAGCCGCTCCTGCACGGCCATCGCGGCGTCCCAGGCGGGGGTCAGCAGGTTGCAGCTGACCAGGATGTCGATGCTGGAGGCCCCAAACCCCTGCAGCCGCACCAGGGCCGAGGGGGCGTCCACCTGCTCGTCGGCGGCGAGCAGGGCGCGCAGCCGGGCCATCAGCAGCTCGATCTTCTCCTTGGGGGTGTCGTAGGTCACCCCGATGGTGAACCGATAAAGCCGCATCCGCCGCTGTGAGCCGTTGTTGATCGCCTCGGCGCAGAGCACCGAGTTGGGCAGCACCAGCAGGCTGCCGTCCAGCGTGCGCACCTTGGTGCTGCGAAAGCTGATGTCCTCCACCGTGCCCTCGGCCTGCGGGGTGATGATCCAGTCGCCTAAACGGAACGGCTTTTCGAGGATGATCACCAGCCCGGCAAAAAAGTTCGACGCCGAGTCCTGCGCGGCCAGCGAGACGGTCAAGCCCGCAAGGCCCATGCCGGTGATCAGGCCGTTGACGTTGTAGCCCAATTCGCCCAGCACCATCACCAGCGCAAAGCAGACCACCACCACCCGCAAAATCTTGTTGACAAAGGCGGCCACCGTTTTGTCCATCTCGACGTCCAGCTTGCCCTGCACGTTCTTCATCATCAGCGGGGCAATGTCGCTCGAGCCGGTGAGCCCCCAGGCCAGCAGGCAGATCAGGGTGATGCGCAGCAGCTTGTTCATCCAGGGGGCGAGGCCCGCCAGCCAGGCGGGCGGCAGCGGCAGGGCCAGCACCGTAAAGTAAAGCCCCAGCACCCACACCACCACCGGCGCGGGGTGGGCAAAGCCGCGCACCAGCACCCGCAGCATCTTGCTGTGCCCGCGCCCGGCCCGGCCCACCGCCCAGGGGGCCAGCTTGAACCGCACCAACCGGCTGAAGAGATACGCCGCCCCAAACGCGCTCACGCAGACCAGCAGCCGCAGCGGCCAGCCGGGGGTCGCGGCCCAATATTCCTGCAACGCAGCCATCACCCAGAACACCTGCCTCATCCATTCATCCTTTTGGCCCATTATACCACGCTCCCCGCCCATCTGGCAAAATATTTGCGGCACCGGTTGCAAATTGTATGCGCAGCGTGTATAATGTAGCACAGAAAGTCTGTTTCAGGGCGGGGTGAAACTCCCCACCGGCGGTAAAAAGGCGCGGATGCGGCCTTTGAGCCCGCGACCACTCGCTTTATAAAGGGCGGGTGCTGATCTGGTGCAAGTCCAGAGCCGACGGTATAGTCCGGATGAAAGAAACGGCAGTCAGGTTCGATCTGTTGTTTGCGCCCTTTTTGCGTGCCTTGCCGCGCGCGAAAAGGGCGTTTTTGCTTGCAGATGCTCCTCCTTGCCGGGAAACCCCATGCACAGCAGCAAAACCGGCTTTCGCATCAAAACGTGCGGCGTAACTGCCGCAAAAAGGAGGAGCTTTCCATGAACACCGCAATGACCAAAACCTCTACCCGTAAGCTGACCACCCTGGCCATGCTGGCCGCCGTCGCCGTTGTGCTGGCGGCTGTCGTCCACTTTCCGCTGCTGCCGGCCGCGCCCTTTTTGGAGTACGACCCCGCCGACATCGCCATCTTCATCGGCGCGTTTGCCTTCGGCCCCTGGGCCGGGCTGGGCCTGGCCGTGGTGGCGGCGGTGATCCAGGGGCTGACGGTCAGCGCCTCGAGCGGGCCGATCGGCATCCTGATGCACATTCTGGCCACCGGCAGCTTTGTGCTGGTGGCGGGCAGCCTCTACCAGCGCCGCAAGACCCGCGCCCGCGCCATCCTCTCGCTCTGCGTGGGGGTGCTGGTCTGGACCGTGGTGATGCTGGGCTGCAACCTCGTGTTCACTCCCATCTTTATGGGCCAGCCGGTCGAGACGGTGCTGCAGATGCTGATCCCGGTGATCCTGCCCTTCAACCTGCTCAAGGGCGGCATCAACGCGCTGATCACCTACATCGTCTACAAGCCGGTCAGCCGGGTGGTGCACCAGCTGGTGGGGGAGGAGAGCTGAGCCGCCCGCCAACGGCAAAAAGAGCAAAAAAATGCGCGAAAAAACGCCCCGGACGCATTGACAGCCGCTTTTTGGGGTGCTACAATACTATCAACAACAGAATAGCAACTTATCAAGAGCGGTGGAGGGAACAGGCCCTGTGAAGCCCGGCAACCTGCGTGGATCGCAAGGTGCCAAATCCTGCGGGCAACCGAGAGATAAGCGTTTTGGCGCGCAGAGGCTTTCGGGCCTTTGGGCGCTTTTTGTTTTGTTGTCTTATCAATGAAAAAGTTGCGTTCTGTGCAAAAACAGCGGCGCTTTACCGCACGCCGCCAAACCAAATTTGGAACAAATGGAAAGGAGAAATTCGCTATGGCAAAACATCTGTTCACCTCTGAATCAGTCACCGAAGGGCATCCCGACAAGATCTGCGACCAGATCTCGGACGCCGTGCTGGACGCCATCCTCGAAAAGGATCCCGGGGCCCGGGTGGCCTGCGAGACCACCTGCTCCACCGGCCTTGTGCACGTGATGGGCGAGATCACCACCAGCAGCTATGTGGACATCCCCAGCATCGCCCGCCAGGTGCTGCGCGATATCGGCTACAACGACGCCAACTTCGGCATCGACGGCACCTCCTGCGCGGTCATCTCCAACATCGACGAGCAGAGCCCCGACATCGCGCTGGGCACCAACGACACGGTGGGCGGCGCGGGCGACCAGGGCATGAT
>DKVN01000084.1:11651-14342 GCA_002491225.1 Faecalibacterium sp. UBA7177 | reverse complement strand
CGGCTACGCCTGCGACGAGACCCCCGAGCTGATGCCGCTGCCAATCAGCCTGGCGCACAAGCTGGCCCTGCGGCTGACCGAGGTGCGCAAGAACGGCAGCCTGCCCTACCTGCGGCCGGACGGCAAGAGCCAGGTGACCGTCGAGTACGACGACGGCAAGCCGGTGCGGGTGGACGCGGTGGTCATCTCGAGCCAGCACGGCCCCGAGGTGGCAACCGAGACCCTGCGTGCCGACATCCTCGAGCAGGTGATCCGCCCGGTGATCCCGGCCGGGCTGCTCGATGCCAACACCAAGTTCTACATCAACCCCACCGGCCGCTTTGTGGTGGGCGGGCCGCAGGGCGACTCCGGCCTGACCGGCCGCAAGATCATCGTGGACACCTACGGCGGCTACTCCCGCCACGGCGGCGGCGCGTTCAGCGGCAAGGACCCCAGCAAGGTGGATCGCAGCGCCGCCTACGCCGCCCGCTGGGTGGCCAAGAACATTGTGGCCGCGAGTCTGGCCAAAAAGTGCGAGGTGCAGCTGGCCTACGCCATCGGTGTGGCCAGGCCGGTGAGCGTGCTGGTGGACACCTTTGGCACCGGCACCGTGTCGGACGACGCGCTCGAGGCCGCGGTGGAAAAGGTGTTTGACCTGCGCCCGGCGGCCATCATCCAGCAGCTGGATCTGCGCCGCCCCATCTACCGCGCCACCGCCGCCTACGGCCATATGGGCCGCGAGGATCTCGGGGTCAGCTGGGAGCACACCGACAAGGTCGAGGCGCTGCGGGCCGCGCTCTGACCGAAGCGCGGACAGTTTCCGGGCACCCTCTCAGAAAAAATAGCGAAAAACACCCATCCGGGCGGAAAGTCATGGTTGACCTTCCGCCCGGATGTCTTTACAATAGAAGAAGATGTGCGCAAAAGGCCCGAGAGGGCGCAAAGGCCCCTGAGCGGGCCCAAAGAGGGGAGGTGCGGCAGGATGGAGGACGCGGTACAGCGGCTGGAGGGCACGGTGGCCCGGCTGACCTACTACAACGAGGAGAACGGCTACTGCGTCTTTGACCTCGAGACCGCCGATGAGCTGATCCCGGTGGCCGGGCGGATCGGCGAGGTGCATGTGGGCGAGACGGTCACCGTGTACGGCAGCATGGTCGAGCATCCCACCTACGGCGAGCAGTTCAGCGCCAGCGCCTGCGAGGCCAGCATGCCGCAGGACACCCGCGCCACCCTCGCCTACCTCTCGAGCGGGGCGCTGCCCTACATCGGGCCCGCCACCGCCCGCAAGCTGGTGCAAATTTACGGCACCGCCGCGCTGGACGTGATCGCGAACGAGCCGGAAAAGCTCTGCCTGCTGCGGGGCATCACGCCGCAGAAGGCCGAGGCGATCCAGAAGGCCTTCCACAATATGTTCGGCCTGCGGGAGGCCATCGCCTGGCTGGGGCGGTTCGGCATCCCGCCCCAGCGGGCGGTGTCGGCCTTCAAGCATTTTGGCCCGGCGACGGTCGAGGCGCTGACCCAAAACCCCTATCTGCTCTGCGGCGAGCCGCTGCAGCTGAGCTTTGTGCAGGCCGACCGCATCGCCGCCGAGCTGCAGCTGGCCGAGGACGGCGGCCTGCGGGTGCGGGCGGCGCTGGAGTACGCGCTGCGCCGCAACGCCAACAACGGCCACACCTGCCTGCCCCGCGCAAGGCTGATCGAGAGCACGGCGCGGTTTTTGAAGCTGCCGCCCGAGACCATCGCCGCGGGGCTGGAGGACGCGCTCAGGGAGGAAGAGCTGCGGGCGGTGACCCTGGGCAAGACCGAGTTCGTCGCCCTGCCCGACCTGCTTGCTGCCGAGGAGGAGATCGCGGCCCACTTAATGCGGCTGGCCCGCCAGCCCGCCGCCGTGCCGCGGGGGCTCTCCGGCAAGATCGACACCCTCGAGCGGGCGCAGGGCTTTGCCTACGCGCCGCTGCAGCGCAAGGCCATCGAGATGGCCCTCTCCGGCAACGTGATGGTGCTGACCGGCGGCCCCGGCACCGGCAAGACCACCACGGTCAACGCCATCCTCGCCCTGTACGAGAACCAGGCCGACCGGGTGGCCCTCTGCGCCCCCACCGGCCGGGCGGCCAAGCGGCTGGCCGAGCTGACCGGCCACAAGGCATCCACCATCCACCGGCTGCTGGAGGTGGACTATGACCCCGGCGGCGGGCCGCTGCGCTTTTTGCACAACGAGAAAAACCTGCTCAAGTGCGACGTGGTGGTGCTGGACGAGGTGAGCATGGTGGACGTGCGGCTGTTTCAGAGCCTGCTCTGCGCGCTGCGCCCCGGCTGCCGGGTGATCCTGGTGGGGGACGCCGACCAGCTGCCCAGCGTGGGGCCGGGCAACCTGCTGGGGGAGGCAGTGCGCTCAAAGCTTTTGCCCACCGTGCGGCTGACCGAGATCTTCCGCCAGGCCTCGGCCAGCCTGATCGTGGCCAACGCCCACCGGATCGTGGAGGGCAAGCTGCCCCAAAAGGGCGGCCGGGAGGACGACTTCTTCTTTCTGCGGGCCGAGGGGGAGGCCTGCCAGCAGCTGGTCTGCGACCTCGTCTGCACCCGTCTGCCCCAAAGCTACGGGCTCGACCCGGTGCGGGACATCCAGGTGCTCTGCCCCACCAAGCTTGGGCCGGTGGGTACCGCCGCCCTCAACGCCCGGCTGCAGGCGCGGCTCAACCCGCCCGCCGCGAA
>DKVN01000084.1:788-11326 GCA_002491225.1 Faecalibacterium sp. UBA7177 | reverse complement strand
ATGCAGGTGCGCAACAACTACGACATCCCCTACGAGCGGGAGGAGGGCGAAGCCGGGGTGGGGGCCTTTAACGGGGACATCGGGGTGGTGCTGGAGGTCAACCCCGCCGAGCGCACCCTGACCGTGCAGATGGACGACCGGCGGCTGGTCTACGCGGGCGAGCATCTGCAGGAGCTTGAGATCGCCTACGCGGTGACCGTGCACAAAAGCCAGGGCAGCGAGTTCGCCGCCGTGGTGCTGCCGGTGGCCGGTGTGCCGGAAAAGCTCTGCTACCGCAACCTGCTCTACACCGGCATCACCCGCGCAAGGCGGCTCTGCATCCTGGCGGGGCAGCAGGCGGTGGTGGCCAGCATGGTGGCCAATGTGCGGCAGAACCTGCGGTACAGCGCGCTTTCTGTGCTGATGCAGCGGGAGGCCGAATGAACCGGGCCGTGCTGCTGCGGGCCGTGGGCGGCGCGGCGCTGGGGCTTATCTACCCGCCCCGCTGCCCCTTTTGCGATGAGGTGCTGGGCCAGCGAAAGGCCTGCCCGGCCTGCGCCGCGGCCGAGCGGGCGCTGCGCCGCCCGGCGCCCCGGCTGGCCGGGAGCGACTGGATGCTGGCCGGGCTTGCGGGCGGGGCGGCGGCCTACCGCTACGAGGGCGCTGTGCGGGCTGCGGTGCTGCGGCTCAAGTTCGGCGGCCGGGCCTGCTATGCCCCGGCGCTGGCCCGCCGGATGGCAAACGCGCTTTTTGGTTGCACATTTTCCCGCAGGGGTGGTATAATACTGCCAGAGGCCCTGCCGCCCGCGGCGCTGGAGTACGATCTGGTGCTGCCGGTGCCGCCCGGCGGGGCAAGGGCCTACAACCCGCCCGGCCTGCTGGCGCGGGAGCTGGCAGGGCTGCTCGGCCTGCCCTTTGCGCCAAAGGCGCTCTACAAGGCGCGGGCGACCCTGCCGCAGGAGGGCCTTGGCCGCGAGGCGCGGCTGACCAACCTGATCGGGGCCTTTGCGGTGCGCCCTGAACATCTGCCCGAAAACAGCCGGGTGCTGCTGGTGGATGACGTGGTGACCACCGGCGCAACCCTGACCGCCTGCGCGGCGGCCCTGCGCAAGGCGGGTGCGGGGGAGGTGTTCGCGGCCTGCCTCGCGGCCACCCCGCCGCCCGAGCAGGCACCGGGCCACGCGGGCGAAAGCGAACAAACGAACGCATAACAACACACCGGCTTGGCCCCCAAACGCGGCCGGGCCATGACGATACAACAGGAGATAGGGGAGCGGGATATGGCACAGTATGATATTGGCATCGACCTTGGCACCACCTCGGTGATCGTGGCGGTGGAGGGCAAGGGCGTGGTGCTCAACCAGCCCAGCGTGGTGGCCATCGACCACCGCAAAAACCAGGTGCTGGCGGTGGGCAGCGACGCGCTGGCCATGGTGGGGCGCACCCCCAACTACATCTCGGCCGAGCGGCCGCTCAAGGACGGGGTGATCTCGAACCACCAGCTGACCAAGGAGCTGATCTGCAGCTTTGTCAACAAGGTGTACGACTCCCGCCTCATCAAGCCGCGGGTGGCGGTATGCGTGCCGGCGGCCATCACCGGCATCGAGAGCGACGCGGTGGTGGAGGCGGTGATCGCGGCCGGCGCGCGGCAGGTTTACCTGATCGACGAGCCGATCGCGGCGGCGCTGGGCTCGGGGCTGGACATCCTGCAGCCCAAGGGCCACATGATCGTGGACATCGGCGGCGGCACCACCGACATCGCGGTGATCAGCCTGGGCGGCAAGGTCAAGGCCACCAGCGTGGACGTGGCGGGCAACACCTTTGATGAGGAGATCTTAAAGTTCATCCGGCAAAAGTTTAACATCGTCATCGGCCAGCGCACGGCCGAGGAGCTGAAAAAAGAGGTGGCCTGCTGCCGCCAGCTGCGCTTTTACGATTCGATGGAGGTCAAGGGCCGCAGCCTGGTCACCGGCCTGCCCCAGCGGGTGACGGTGCGCACCGAGGACCTCTACGGCCCGGTGATGCTGCTGGCCGAGCGGATCGCCGCCGCCGCCCACCAGGTGCTCGAGCGCACCCCGCCGGAGCTCTCGGGCGACATCTACGCCGGGGGCATCATGCTCACCGGCGGCGGCGCGCAGCTGCACGGCCTGCCGGAGTTTCTCAGCGAGCAGCTCAAGGTGGATGTGCGGCTCTCGCCCGACCCGGTCAACTGCGTGGCGCTGGGCACCGCCGCCTGCCTCACCCTCGGTCCCCAGCTCGAGAGCGGCTTTGTCGACGCCACCCCGCGGATGGGGCGGCGGTGAGAGCCCGCCCCGCGGGGGCAAAGCGGATACTTTTTTAACAAATTCCGCAAAATATGCCGCCCGGCATCTTGCAAGCCGGGCGGCTTTTCGATATAATAGTACAAGATATTGTTTTGAAAGAGGAGGCTGTTCTATGGGAGCACCGTTTGCGCCCATGGCCCTGACGGCGGCGGGCAATTTCCCCAGCGACCCCGTCGTGGTAGCCATTGGTATCTCGCTCGTATTTTTGATCCTTGTCATCCTCACCCTGATCATTCTGCTGCAGGGCAGGATCTTTGACGCGATCACCGCCAGCCAGAAAAAGAAGGCGGCGCAGCAGGCGGCCAAGCCCGCAGCGCCCGCCCCCGCCCCCGCCCCCAGGGCAGCCGCCCCCGCGGCGCCCTATGTGGAGGAGGGCATCCCCGCCGAGGTGGTGGCGGCCATCGCCGCCGCCGTTGCCTGCGTGGACGGCGGAAAATATACCCTGCGCTCGCTCACCCGCGCCAAGGACGGCCGGGGCACGTGGGGCCTTGCCGGTGTCGTCTCGGGCACCGAGCCGTTTTGAGAGGGGAGGAGTTTTGAGCCATGTCTGCGTTTCTTGACACTCTGCTGAGCATCTGGCAGAACTCCGGCTTCATGGGCATCATCGAGGAGCCCGGCTACCTCGTTATGCTGATCGTCGGCTGCGTGCTGCTCTACCTTGCCATCGTCAAGGAGTACGAGCCGCTGCTGCTGCTGCCCATCGCCTTTGGCATGATCCTGGCCAACCTGCCGGGCAGCGGCATCATCCATATGCAGTATTTCCTCGCCCCGGCCGGGGCCGACCCCAGCGCCTATCCGCTCTTTAACGAGGTGCTGCACCACGGCGGTCTGGGCGATATGCTCTACCTCGGGGTCAAGCTGGGCATCTACCCGCCGCTGATCTTCCTTGGCATCGGCACCATGACCGACTTTGCCCCCCTGATCTCGAACCCCAAGAGCCTCCTGCTCGGCGCGTCGGCCCAGCTGGGCATCTTTACCGCCTACCTCGGCGCAAAGCTGCTGGGCTTTACCGGCCCGCAGGCGGGCGCAATCGGCATCATCGGCGGCGCGGACGGCCCCACCGCCATCTTCGTCACCAGCAAGCTGGCCCCCGAGCTGCTCGGCTCGATCGCGGTGGCGGCGTACAGCTACATGGCGCTGGTGCCGGTGATCCAGCCGCCCATCATGAAGCTGCTGACCACCGACAAGGAGCGCAAGGTCGTCATGACCCAGCTGCGCACCGTCTCCAAAACCGAGAAGATCCTCTTCCCGATCATCTGCACCATCGTGGTCAGCCTGATCCTGCCGGATTCGGCCGTGCTGGTGGGCATGCTGATGCTGGGCAACCTGATGAAGGAGTCCGGCGTGGTCGAGCGGATCAACAAGACCGCCGGCAACGAGCTGATGAACATCATCACCATCTTCCTCGGCGTCTCGGTGGGCTGCACCACCAGCGCCAACACCTTCCTCACCTGGGACACCCTCAAGATCATCGCGATGGGCCTCTTCGCCTTTGCCTGCGGCACCGCGGGCGGCGTGCTCTTTGGCAAGCTGATGTATGTTGTCACCAAGGGCAAGGTCAACCCGCTGATCGGCTCGGCCGGCGTCTCGGCGGTGCCGATGGCGGCCCGTGTCTCGCAAAAGGTGGGCCAGCAGTACAACCCCAGCAACTTCCTGCTCATGCACGCGATGGGCCCCAACGTGGCGGGCGTCATCGGCAGCGCGGTGGCTGCGGGCATCCTCATCAATATCTTTGGGTAAGCAAAGGCTGTAGTTTGATACACAGAGAGGGGCAGGCCGCCGCGGCGGCCTGCCCCCCATTTTGTGCGAAAGCGAAAAAAGAAAAGCAGGTTTTCGCAAAAAAAGCGCCGCATCCCCGCGGCTTTTGGGGATGCGGCGCTTTGCTTATACGGATTGCTGGATGGGCCAAGGGGCGGGGGAAAACCGGCGGCTCAGCGGCAGCGGCGGATGACCTCGTTCATGGCGTCCCACTGGGCCTCCATGTCCTGCACCAGCTTGAACTGGGTGCGGGCGCGGTCGAGGTTGTGCCCCGGGCGCTGGATGTGGAAGTAGGTGTCGCCCGCCAGATAGTCGGTCAAAAAGCGGATGCCGCACTCGAGGGTCATCAGCCGTGCGCCCCAGGGCAGGTAGTCCAGCTCGGCGTCGGTCAGGCTGCCCTGGGCCCCCTTCAAAAAGCCTTTGGTATAGGTCTCAAAGAGGGGCAGGTCAAAGTTGACCTTCGAGAGGTCCTGCTCATCCTCGGCGCAGTGGTTGGCCCCGAACCGGATCGAATCGCCAAAATCGTTGATCGCAAGCCCCGGCATCACGGTGTCCAGGTCGATGATGCAGATGCCCTCGCCGGTGGCCTTGTCGATCAGCACGTTGTTCAGCTTGGTGTCATTGTGGGTCACCCGCAGGGGCAGGCGGCCCTCGCGCAGGGCGGCGAGGGCGACGCTGCAATCATCCCGGCGGGCCCGCACAAAGGCGATCTCGGCCGCGGCGCTGGCCGCCCGGCCGAGGGTGTCGGCCTTCGCGGCCTCCTCAAAGGTAGCCAGCCGGGCCTCGGTGTCGTGAAAATGCTCGATCGTCTCAAACAGGGTGTCGGCCGGGTAGTCCCGCAGCATGTGCTGAAACTGCCCAAAGGCCACTGCCGAGGCGTAGAACAGCTCCGGCGTCTCGGCGGTTTGCAGGCAGCGGGTGTCCTCCACAAAGGGGTAGACCCGCCAGGCCCCGGCGGCGCTGTCGGTGTAGTAATCCGCCCCGGCGCGGGTGGGCAGCACCCGCAGGCAGGCGCGGGCGGGGTCCCGCCCTGCCGCCTCGGCCGCCCGGCGCAGGTGGGTGGTCACCCCCACGATGTTGGCCATCAGCTGGTCGGGGTGATGGAAGGCCGCCGCGCTCATCCGCTGCAAAATCCAGCGCAGGCAGTCTCCCTCCTCGGTCTGCACATACACGCAGAAGGTGTCGTTGATGTGCCCCTTGCCAAAGCGCGGCGAGCCCACGATCTGCCCGCCCAAATCGTATGCCGCCAGCACCTCGGGCAGCATCTGTTCGGCTGTGACTGCCATTGTTTTTTCCTCCTCATTGATTTTCTGGTCGTTTTTCTGTCCCAGCCAGGGCAAGCGCCGCCCGGCTGGGGTGTTTTTCTGCTTTTATTATAACGGCTCGGGCGGCGGGGGAAAAGGGCCCGGAACGGTCCGATCTTTGCACGATCGTCCGCTGTGGGCTGCCTCGGTCTATCCTCAGTCTCCCTGTGCCCGCTGTTGCCTGCGGTACTCCATCGGGCTCATCCCGCTCTGGCGGCGAAAGCTCTGGGAGAAGTAGCTGGCCGAGGAAAAGTTGAGCATCTGGGCGATCTGCGAGAGGGAATGGTCGGTATGGGCAAGCAGGTGCCGGCTCTCCTCCACCCGGCGGCCGTTCAGGTAGTTGATGGGGGAGACCCCATACTCCCGGCTGAAGCTGTGCACCAGATAGTATTTGTTCACATGGGCCATCTCGGCGAGGGCATCAAGGGTGAGCGACTCCTTAAAATGTTGGTCGATGTACCGCTTGACCTGCGCGCATTCCTTGCTGGACCGGCCGTGGGGGGAGATGGTCAGAAGAAAATCCGTCTGCCGCATCAGCTTGACCACCAGCACCTCCAAAAGATCCTGGCAGACCAGCTCGTACCCGGCGGGCTTCTGGTCGATCTCCTGCAGGATGCTGTGAAAAAGGCTCAGCAGCTCCTCCCGGCCGCGCCGGAAGTTGAAGAGGCTGTAGCGCGCATCGCCGCCCTCGCGGGCGGTGAACTCCAGCCCCTCCACCCCCAGCACGATATACTCCAGCGGGTTTGCGTTCAGGCTCACCTCGGTGTGCTCCACCTGCGGGTTTACGATCACCAGATCGTCCGGCTTTACCGAGAGGGTCCGGTCCTCAATGCGGAACTGCCCCAGCCCGCCTACGACATAAAAAAGCTCGGTGCAGGCGTGGCTGTGCAGCAGGCTGTTCCAGTCGCCGCCGTATTTTGCCGCGCTGACGTACAAAAGCCGGGTGGCCTTGCGGTTCAGCGGGCTGGTCTTTGGGCTGGTCAGGTCATAATAGCGGTTGCTCATCCGGCCGCCTCCTCTTTTGAAATCTTGCGCGGGAAAAGCCGCAAAAAATCATCTCGCCCCCATTATACCGCGCCCTGTGCCCGGCCACAAGCCCCCTCCCGGCGCAAAAGGCGGGCTTTGACGGGTGGGCGGCAGGAGAGCGAAAAAGCAGAAGCCCTCCCTTGTGAAAACTGCTCAGGAAGCATCCGGCCGCTTTGTGGATGTTATGCATAAAAAGTTACAAGTTTATATCAAATTTATAGATTGGATGCCAAAAGAGCAATATTTATAAAAAATGACGCAAAAAAAGCCTTGTTGATCCCCTACAAAGCGATATACTGGAACCAGCAAATGCTTTTGTACCAGCCCCGCGCCCCCAAGCTTCGGCCCAAAACAGAAAGGACCGCAGGCAGCGCGGGGGATCCTCTCAAAACCGTAAGGAGGCAACCCATGAAAAAGTTCCTCAGCATCGCCCTGGTGCTTGCCATGGCGCTTACCCTGCTGGCCGGCTGTGGCGGCGCGCCCGCGCCCGCCCCGAGCACCCCGGCCGCGTCCACTCCGGCTGCCGGTGACGGCGGCTCTGCCCCGGCCGAGGCCGAGACCATCAAGGTCGCAGCCCTGAGCTCGGCCTATGAGGACACCTACCCCGGCATGTGGCAGGAGGTCTGCGACGCCTTTACCGCCGAGACCGGCATCGAGGTCGAGCTGATCCTGGACAAAAATCTCGAAGACGTGATCGGCCCCTCGATGCAGGGCGGCGATTACCCCGATGTGATCCATCTGGCCACCGGCCGTGAGAAGAAGCTCACCGAGCAGTTCATCAAGGACAAGAACGTCGCGGATCTGACCGACGTCCTCTCGATGACCGTGCCGGGCGAGAGCGCGAAGGTGTCCGACAAGATCGTCGGCGGCTTCACCGACACCAGCGTCACCAACCCCTACGGCGACGGCAAGACCTACCTGGCCCCGATGTTCTACTCACCCTGCGGGCTGTTCTACAACGCCGGCCTCTTTAAGGAAAAAGGCTGGGATGTGCCCACCACCTGGGATGAGATGTGGGAGCTGGGCGACAAGGCCAAGGCCGAGGGCATCAGCCTCTTTACCTACCCCACCACCGGTTACTTTGACGCTTTCTTCTACGCCCTGATGTACTCGGTGGGCGGGCCGGACTTCTTCAACCAGGCCCTGACCTACTCGGAGGGCGTGTGGGATACCGATGCCGCCAAGCAGTGCTTTGATATCGTGACCAAGCTGGCCGAGTACACCAACCCTGTCACCCCGGCCCAGGCCAACGACAACGACTTCAAGATGAACCAGCAGCTGGTGCTGGACAACAAGGCCCTGTTTATGCCCAACGGCACCTGGATCGTGGGCGAGATGGCCGATTCTCCCCGCGCGGACGGGTTTGAGTGGGGCATGACCGCCCTGCCCGCCGCCGCGGCAGGCGGCAGCGGCGCGAGCTACTGCTGGCTGGAGCAGGCGTGGATCCCCGCGCAGGCTGCGCATCTGGACGCCGCCAAGCAGTTCATCGCCTTCCTGTACAGCGACAAGGCCTGCGCGATCTTTGCCAAGGGCGGCGCGGTGCAGCCGGTCCCCGGCCTGACCGACAACCTCGACGGCGACAACAAGATGTTCTACTCGATCTATGACAACGGCGCGGATGCCGCCATGGGCAACTTTGCCACCTACGAGGCGGTCGCGGGTCTGGGCAGCGTGCGCGAGATCTTCTTTGACCCGGTCAACGGCCTGGTCAACGGCAGCACCACCGAGGAAGAGTGGGTCGAGGGCATCAAGGAAGCCAGCGATCAGATGCGCGCAAATCTCGTGGAGGGCTGATCGCCAGCCCGGGCCGTAAAAGCTGTACCGGCCAAGGTACCGCTTTGCGGGCCAAAGCAGCCATCAGGGCGGCGGCGAGCGGTCTCCTCCGCTCGCCGCCGCCTTTTTATCCAGCAAGGAAAGGAGCGAATGTGCCATGCGCAGCAAGGGCCGCAGCCGGTTTATCGTCTTGTGTCTGGCCCCGGCGGTCATCCTCTTTACCATCTTTATGGTCGTGCCCACATTGAACGTTTTCCGCATGTCCCTGTTCGAGCGAGGGGCCTACTCGCCCGAGGAGACCTTTGTGGGGATCGCGAACTTTAAGACCCTGTTCAAGGATGTCAAGTTCATCACCTCGATGCAGAACACGATCCTTTTGATCGTGACGGTCACCATCGTCACCTTCTTTTTTGCTATCGTGTTCGCCGCCATCCTTACCCGCGAAAAGATCCGTGGGCAAAACTTTTTCCGCATCGTCTTTTATATCCCCAACATCCTCTCGGTCGTCGTCATCGCGGGCATCTTCTCGGCCATCTATAAGCCGGAGAACGGGATGCTCAACTCGGCCCTCTCGATCTTTTCCGGCCGGGACATCATGATCCTCTGGAAGGATCAGCCGATGGTGATCGTCAGCATCATCATCGCGATGGTCTGGCAGGCGATCGGGTATTATATGGTCATGTACATGGCCTCGATGGCCGCGGTGCCGATCGATCTGTACGAGTCCGCCAGCCTGGACGGCGCGGGCCGCCTGAGCCAGTTCTTCGAGATCACCCTGCCGCTGATCTGGACCAACATCCGCACCACCCTCACCTTTTTCATCATCTCCACCATCAACATGGCCTTCCTCTTTGTCAAGGCGATGGTGGCCAAGGGCATGGCGGATGTGGCGCTCAGCTTTATGTACGCCCAGAAGGACGAGGGCCTCTACGGCTACGCGATGGCGGCCGGGGTCATCATCTTCCTGTTCTCGTTCACCCTGTCCGCCGTGGTCAACCGGGCGACCCGGCGCGACGTGCTGCAGATGTGAGGAGGCGCTGACATGACCAAAAAACAACGCCCCGCCGATACACTTTACAAGGCGTTCATCTATGTGGTGCTCATCACCCTGGCCGTGGTCATCATCGTGCCGGTGGGCTGGGTCTTTCTGGCCTCGGTCAAGCAGAACAGCGAGTTCTACGGCAACCCCTGGACCCTGCCCGCCAGCCTGCACTGGCAAAACTTTGTGGACGCCTGGAACGCCGCCTCGATGGGCAGCTATATGCTCAATTCGGTGATCGTCACCGCCATCTCGCTGGCGCTGCTGCTGGTGGTGGCCCTGCCGGCGGCCTACTGCCTCTCCCGCTTTCAGTTCAGGGGCGGAAAATTCCTCAACACCTGCTTTATGGCCGGGCTGTTCATCAATGTCAACTACATCGTGGTGCCCATCTTTTTGATGCTGCGCGATTGGGACAGCTGGCTCAACTACTTTTTCCGGCAGACCTTCTTCCTCAACAACCTGTTTGTGCTGGCGGTGGTCTACGCGGCGACGGCGCTGCCCTTTACCATCTACCTGCTCACCGGGTACTTTGCCACCCTCCCGCACGATTTTGAGGAGGCCGCCTACATCGACGGCGCGGGCTACGGCCGCACGATGGTGCAGATCATCTTCCCGATGGCGCAGCCCAGCATCATCACCATCATCCTGTTCAATTTCCTCTCGTTCTGGAACGAGTACATCATCTCGCTGACCCTGATGAGCAGCTCGACCGGGCAGAAGACCCTGCCGGTGGGCCTTTTGAACCTGATGCAGTCGGCCCAGGCCAAGACCGAGTTCGGGCGGCTGTACGCGGGGCTCGTGCTGGTGATGCTGCCCACCCTGATCCTCTACATCTGCGTACAGAAAAAGCTGACCCAGGGCATGACCGTGGGCGGGCTGAAAGGATGAGGTGACGATGAATTACTGGAAAGAACATCGCGCCCTGCGCATGGCGCTGATGCTGATCACCTTTGTATCAGGGCTCGCCCTGATGATCTACGGTTGGTTCCAGACCGGGCAGCTGGGCGGGTTGGGCCTGATGCTGGTGGGGGTGGCCCTGCTGCTGACCACCCTCTGGCTCTACAACGCCCGCTTTGCCGAGCCGCGCCGCAAAAAGGAGAAACGTTGATGGAACAGGAAAAAAAGGCCGCTCACGTCCCCGGCAAAGCCCCGGCCGGGGCGGCGGGGGCCTGGGCGGACCGTCCGGCCGGGATCGGCCGGGTGACCATCCCGACCGACCAGGACGCGGTGGCCGAGACCCTCGCGCTGAAAGAGCGCTGGGGCGCGGACGCCATCCGGGACTGTGACGGCACCGAGTTCCCGCCCGAATTGAAGGACAGCGGGGCCAAGGTGTAC
>DKVN01000084.1:0-450 GCA_002491225.1 Faecalibacterium sp. UBA7177 | reverse complement strand
ACCCGCAAGGACAACGCCTGGGCAAAGGCCAACCCGGACGAGGTGCAGCAGTGCTATCTGATGACCGGCTTTCACACCGCGGCCGGGGGCCCGCTCGCGATCCCGCTGATGCAGGGGGTCAGCAGCGAGCTGATGGCGGTGAACGACCGCGACGACATCTGCCGCTGGTGGGAGGTCGTCGACCGCACCACCGGCGCAGTGGTGCCGGCGGACGCCTGGCGGTACGACGCGGCGAGCGGCAGCGTGGTGATCGAGGCCCCGCAGCCCTACCACGAGTACACGGTCAGCTTTTTGGCCTACCTCATCTGGGACCCGGTGCATATGTACAACTCGGTCACCAACGGCTGGACCGATGTCGAGCACCAGATCACCTTTGACGTGCGCCAGCCCAAGACCCACAAGTTCACGATGGAGCGGCTGCGCAGGTTCATCGCCGAGCACCCGTATGTC
>DKVN01000078.1:6270-6715 GCA_002491225.1 Faecalibacterium sp. UBA7177 | reverse complement strand
GGGGCTGGCAGACGGCCCCGCGCGGCGCTGGATCAAAAAATGGTCGGCCCCGCTCCTCATTCTTTGTGAGGCGGCGGGGCTTTTTCTGTGCGCAGCTCCCGGCCGAGGCCGGTATAAAGCAGCCCGGCGGCGAGGCAGGCAGTCAGGCCGTCCGAGATGGGCTGCACCGAGATGATGCCGAGGTACCCAAACCGCATCGCGACCCAGAGGATCGCGGCAAACAGCACCCCCTGGCGGCTGATGGTCAGGGCCAGCGCCGCGAGGGCCTTGCCGGTGGCTTGAAAGACGCAGGCGCTCACCAGCACGACCGCCACGAACACCAGCCCCAACAGCTGCCGCCGCAGGATCTGGGCACCCACCGCCACGATGGCGGCGTCCTGCAAAAAGATGCGCACCAGCTGCGGCGCAAGCAGCCCCAGCAGCACCGACAGCACCGCCGCCAGCC
>DKVN01000078.1:5575-5981 GCA_002491225.1 Faecalibacterium sp. UBA7177 | reverse complement strand
GCACCGACAGCACCGCCGCCAGCCCGACCTGAAAGGTGTAGATGAACCGCAGGATCCGCCCCAGCCGCCGGGCGTTGCCCTGCCCGTAGTTGTAGCCGACCAGCGGCTGCGAGCCAAACGCAAAGCCCACCAGCAGCATGTTCGCCACCATGCTGATCTTGGAGACGATGCCCAGCGCGGCGATCTTGTCGTTGCCAAAGGGCAGCAGGCAGCGGTTGGTCAGCGCCATGCAGAGGCTCGACATCAGATTGGTCAGGCAGGCCGGGATGCCGATGGCAAAGACCTGCTTTGCCTCCTGTGGCCGGACGCGGCAGTCTCCCGGTGCGGCCGAGAGATAGCGGGCCCGGCGGTAGAAAAACAGGTAGACCAGCAGGGAACAGATGTTTCCGATGACGGTGGCGATGGC
>DKVN01000078.1:0-5283 GCA_002491225.1 Faecalibacterium sp. UBA7177 | reverse complement strand
GACGGTGGCGATGGCCGCGCCCGCCGCGCCCATCCCCAGGCCGAGGATCAGGATCGGATCCAGGATCAGGTTCACCACCGACCCCGTGACCGACCCCGCCATCGACTGCACCGACATCCCCTCGGTGCGCAGCAGGTTCAGCGGCACCACGCAGGCCGACATGACCGGCGCGCCCAACACGATCCAGCGGTAGTATGCGGCCGCGTGGGGCATGGTCTGCGCGTCCGCCCCCAGCAGGGAGAGCACCGGCGTTTGAAGGGCCAGCAGCAGGGCGGCCGCCAGCACCCCGGCCCCCGCCGCCGCGTAAAAGCAAAAGGCGCTGACCCGCCGGGCCTGCTCGTTCTCTGCGCGGCCGAACATCCGCGAGACCACCGAGCTGCCGCCCACCCCAAAGATATCCCCGATGGCGATGAACAGCATAAACACCGGCGCGGCCAGCGAGACCCCGGCCACAAGGCTTTCATCCTGCGCGGCCGCGATAAAATAGGTGTCGGCCAGGTTGTACACCAGCATAACGACCTTGCCCAGCACGGTGGGGAGGGTCAGGACAAAAAACGCCCTCGGGATGGGGGCCGATTCAAACAGCGCGTTTCGCGGGTCGGTCATAAAAACGCCTCCTGTGGGTGAGCGATAGGGAGCATGAAGGCAGGGCAACAAGGCAGGGCAACAAGGCAGGGCAACGCGCCCTTTTACCGCAGCTGCCCGCTCAGCAGCTGCGCGCAGTACCAGGGCTGCGGCGCGCGGAAGACCCTGCCGCTCACCCCGGCCAGCGCCGGCTCGCGCAGGGTGGGAAAGCGCAGCTGGTAGGCGCAGAGGGCCTGGTATTTCAGCCGCAGCTCCCGGTTGGCGGCGTTGTTGCCGTACTTGCTGTCCCCCAAAATGGGGCAGCCGATGCTGGCCAGGTGCGCCCGGATCTGGTGGGTGCGCCCGGTGATCAGCTCCACCTCAAGCAGGGCCAGCCGCCCGCTCACCGCCCGGGTGGCGTACCGGGTCTCCACCGGCTTGGCCCCCGGCCGCTCGTGGGGCAGGATCTTCACCACCCCTTTGGCCGCGTCCTTGCAGAGGTAGCCGCCCAAGGTTCCGCTGGGCGGCTGCGGGCGGCCAAAGGTGACGCAGAGATAGGTTTTTTGGATCTTCCGCTGCCGGATCAGCTCGGTCAGCAATCGCTCGGCCTCGGCGGTTTTGGCCACCAGCACAAGGCCGCTGGTGCCGGTGTCCAGCCGGTGGCAGAGGGCCGGGGCAAAGCCCGCCCCCGGCTGCCAGTGCCCCGCCTGCTGCTGCCCCAGCCACACCCGGTGCAGCAGGGTGTCGGGGGCGTCCCCCTCCACCGGCAGCCCGGCGGGCTTGTGGGCGATCAGCAGCGCCTCGTCCTCATAGATCAGCTCGGCCGGGCACCGCGCCCGCAAAAAGGGCGGTTGATCGTCCGCCGGATCGGGAGGGGACAGCTGTTCCTCCCGCAGATAGAGAGTAATCTCGTCCCCGCGCTGCACCCGGGTGGCAAGCGGCTGCTTTTTGCCGTTTAATTTAATCTTGTTTTCCCGCAGCGCCTTGTTCAGCGCCCCCGTGCTGAGGGCGGGGAAGAGGCGGGTCAGGTATTTATCCAGCCGCACCGGGGCGGCGGCGTCCACCGGGAGCTTTCTCATGGCACCGCCTCCAGGTCCGCCCCGATCAGGGCGTTTGCGTCCGGGATATCGAGGGTCACCATCAGCCAGCCCGCGTCCCGGTCGTCCACAGTCAGGATGGGGTACTCCTGCCCGGCGGCGTCCCGCAGCGCCCGCGCCCCCTCGAGATGGCGGCGGGTGAAGGCGCAGTCGCAAAACAGCACCGTTTTGCCCGCCTTGTCGGCCCACTCCTCGCTGGGCGCGCGGGCCAGCACACCGTGTACCCAGTAGTCGTCGGTGTAGGTGTCCACCAGCCGCAGGGGGTATTCCTCGCTGAATTCGAGCGCGTCCGCGCCCTCATACGCAAGGCCGGGGGCCAGCACATACCAGCCGCCATCCAGCCGGGCGCAGAAGACGTCATCGCCCATCCGGTCGGCCAGATCGAGGAAGAGCCCCTCCTCGTGAATGAGATAAAGGCAGTCGGGGTCGGTCTCGCCTGCCCGCAGCTGGGCGATCAGCCCGGCGCGCTGCTCGGCCAGCCCCGCCTCGTCGTACCGGGCGGCGAAGGGGTCGTTGGTGGTCATGCCATGGTCGGCCGCAAAGAGGGCCAGGTGCAGCGGATCCTCCTGCAGGCCGTCCAGCGAGAGGATGTGGGTGTACCGCGCGCCCGCCTGCTCCCAAAAGGGGCTGGTCAGGCTGGTGGGAAAGGCCGGTTCGTACCGGGCAAAGGCGTTGTGCCGCTCGGCCAGGGCGGGGGAGATGTCCCACAGCTGCACCGCGGCAAGGGCCAGCAGGGCCGCGGCGCAGGGCCAGTTGACCCGGGCAGTGCGCCCGGCCCGGCCGCAGCCTGCCCGCGCGGCGCACCGGGCCGCAAACAGCACCCCGCCCAAAAACAGCAGGTAGTATACCGGCCAGAACATCCGCCCGCCCGAGCGGAAGGTGGTCGCCAGCCGAATCAGCGCATGGGGCAGCGGCAGGGTCACGAGGGTCGCGCCGTTGGCCGTGACGACATGGCTCACCGCAAAAAGGGTCAGCGCCAGGCAGCAGAGGCAGAGCATCCAGTGCGCCCGCAGCCAGCGGCCCACCGCCGCCCACTGCCGCCGCACCGCGCAGGTCACGGCCGCCGCTGCGCAGGCAAGCAGCATCCCCAGACCAAGATAGTTGAAGGCGTCGTAGTTGCCGCCGGTCTGGTTTTGCACCGGCAGCAGCCGGCTCCAGACCGTGTCCCAGCGGCTGATGGGGTTCCACAGGGCGTTCAGGTTCATGCCAAAGTAGCCGTACTCCACCGCGCTGCCCCCGCTGCCGCTGGCGGTAAACAGCCCCAGCAGCGCCCCCAGCGCCACCGTGGCGGCAAGGTTTGCGGCAAGATACAGCGCCGGGCCCTTCCAGCGGCGGTGGGCCAGCGCCCACTCGGCCAGCAAGGCGAGGGTGACGGCGTAGGTCATCGGCACAAAATAGGGGTGCAGGCCGATGGCCAGGCAGTTGAGGGCGAACAGCCCCTTGTAGGCAAAGCGGTCCTCCCGCTTGCTGCAAAAATAGTACCACAGCGCCGCCAGGATCAAAAACTGCGCCGCCAGCGCCGTGTGGCGGAACGCGCGCTCCACCAGCACCGGGCTGAAGATAAAGGGCACCGCCCCCAGCAGCGCGCTGGGCGCATCGGGCAAAAACAGCCCCATCAGCAGCGCCGCAAAGCCCCCCTGCAGCGCAAAGCAGACAAGGGTGTACCAGCCGAAATACTGGAAGGTGGCGGGCAGCAGCGGCGCAAGCAGCCGAAAGAGCACCGCGCATAAAGGCAGCGAGTCGGTGTACATGATGCTGATGCCGGTGGGCCAGTTGATGTTGGGCGCGACCGCCAGCGGCAGCCGCAGCGGCGCGGCGCGATAAAACAGCCACCCGGCGTAGTGCTGCTGGATGTCCTGCTCGACAAAGCCGCCCCGCAGCCAGATATCGTTGGTCACGTCGAGGGGGGTGAGGCCATAGAGCAGCAAAAACGCCAGCACGCCCACCAGACACCCCGCCCCAAACAGGGCGGCGCGGCGCGGCGCGGGACGGGAGGATGCGGAAAGGTTTGCTTGCAAACGCGGCATGGGATGCCTCCGATTCGTAAAATGAGACTGAATCATCCTCTTTATTATAATGGACTGGCCCACAAAGTGCAATTTTTGGCGGAAATTTGCCCGGCGATACAACGGGTTTTGCTCGGACCGGCCGGACCGGCGGCGGGCAGAGCGCAAAAAAATTGACAACCCGCCCGGGGTATTGTATGATAGGAACTGCACAGAGCAGGACGGCAAACGCCGAACCATCGCGGGAAGAACCGCCGGCCGAATCGGAGCCGACGAGGGCAAAGAGAGTATGGACATCTGGCAGAAGCTGTATGAAAAGGCAAAGGAACAGTATCACCCGGAGGACGTGTCCCCCTTTGTTTATGCGCACCATGTGGTTTGTGCGTTAGAGGCGGAAAACGGCGAGATTTATACCGGATTTTGCATCGAGAGCTGCAGCGGCGTGATGAATCTCTGCGCGGAGAGGGTCGCGGCGCTCAATATGTATGCAGCCAGCGGCCAGACGAGGGTAAAACGGCTGATCGCGTTCCGGGATAAGGCTCCCCATGGCGATGGCAGCGGGATGCCCTGCGGGGCCTGCCGGGAGTTTTTCTATCAGCTGGATGAGAAAAACGAGGATATGGAGTTTCTGGTCGATTATGAAACGAGAGAAACGGTTACCTTGAAAGAGCTGATGCCCCGGTGGTGGGGCAGGGAACGATACGCACAAGCAAACTGCACTTGAGTAAATAGAGAACGATTAGAGAACAACTTGCCGCGATCTGCCGCCGTGGCGAAACTGGCATACGCAAGGGACTTAAAATCCCTTGAGGCTTTTCGGATGCAGACGCCACGAATGCAAGCATTCTGCGGGTTTGCGGCACCTTGAAAACCGAATCGAAAAGTTGGTCTGCTGTTTTGTCAGCTGTTTTGCGGATCAATTTTGAAAATTTGCCGCCGTGGCGAAATTGGCACACGCATCAGACTTAAAATCTGAGAAGGGAAACCTTATACGGGTTCAAGTCCCGTCGGCGGCACCATTTTTTGAGAGGAATGGAGCTTCCCAAAGGCGCTTTTGAAGCGTTTTGGGAAGCTCCATTCCTTTTGGTGCGCCCGGCATGGGCAACAACTTGGTGGTGAAAGTCCACTACGCGCTCGGCAGCAGGAAGCGTTAGCCGAAGGCAAGGGTGTCCATTGTGAGGTGGAATCCGAAGGAAGCCGGATGTCAAAGGGAAAAAACTTTGGCGGGCAAAATCCCGAACCGACGAACAGAAATCACATACGAAGGCCGTACAGGGACGGACGAGCTTGCCTAACAAAACGAAGTCCGATGCTGCCCGAATTCCGTGCGGTAGATGTGGCGGTTACATGGGAGGAAAGTTGTTGCTCTTACCCGGGGAGGTCTTGCAGGCGGCAAGTAGGGAGAATCCGAACACCGCAGTAACAACGAACTGCAAGAAGTCAGCCGAGGCCATAGTACCTGAGTTTTTTCCGAGGGGAAGGGCCGAACAATCGTAAGTCCTTAGTAAAGACCGGAAGGAGGTCGGCGTGATGAAAGCGGAAAACCTTGCGAGCAAGGGCTGCCTGCAAAGAGATAGCGTGGAACGCGAAGGGTATGTCTACGTGGACGGCATCTA
>DKVN01000168.1:46786-48326 GCA_002491225.1 Faecalibacterium sp. UBA7177 | reverse complement strand
GTGAAGACGTCCTCAACCGGCATCAGGAACGGCAGGGTGTCGTTGCGGGCCGGGGTGGGGATGAAGCTGTCGACCGCGTCCATCAGTTCGAGGATGCAGGCGTACTCGGGAGCGTTGGGGTCGGTGGAGGTGGACTCCAGAGCCTTCAGAGCGCTGCCCTTGATGATCGGGGTGTCGTCGCCCGGGAAGTCGTACTCGCTCAGCAGCTCGCGGATCTCCATCTCGACCAGCTCGAGCAGCTCGGGATCATCGACCTGGTCGACCTTGTTCATGAAGACGACGATGCAGGGCACGCCGACCTGACGGGAGAGCAGGATGTGCTCACGGGTCTGGGGCATCGGGCCGTCGGCCGCGGAGACCACCAGGATCGCGCCGTCCATCTGGGCGGCACCGGTGATCATGTTCTTGACATAGTCGGCGTGGCCCGGGCAGTCGACGTGGGCGTAGTGGCGGTTCGCGGTCTCATACTCGACGTGCGAGGTGTTGATCGTGATGCCGCGGGCGCGCTCCTCGGGAGCCTTATCGATGTTGGCGTAATCCATGAAGGCGGCGCCGCCCTTCATCGCCAGCACCTTGGTGATGGCGGCGGTCAGGGTGGTCTTGCCATGGTCAACGTGACCAATGGTGCCGATGTTTACATGCGGCTTGCTGCGCTCAAATTTTGCTTTGGCCATTGCTGTTTGTCCTCCTTTTTGAACCGAAGTAGTGTTAAAAGTATCATACTAAATCAGCCCGGAAAAATCAAGGGATTTTGAGAATTTCAGGGCTCCCTGCCCCCCTGCCGGGCAAAAACGGGCGGGGATCAGTCCTTCTTGCGGCCGGCCATGATGTTTTCGGCGATGCTCTTGGGCACCTCGGCGTAGTGGCTGGGCTCCATCGAGTACTGGCCGCGGCCCTGGGTCTTGCTGCGCAGGTCGGTGGAATAGCCGAACATGTTGGACAGCGGCACAAAGGCGTTGATCTGCTGCGAGCCGGTGAGGGCCTCCATGCCCTGAATCTGGCCGCGGCGGCTGTTGATGTCGCCCATGACGTCGCCCATATACTCGTCCGGCACGATGACCGCGACCTTCATGATCGGCTCCATGATGGCGGGATCCGCCTTGGCCATCGCGTCCTTGAAGGCCATCGAACCGGCGATCTTGAAGGCCATCTCGGAGGAGTCGACCTCGTGATACGAGCCGCCCTTGAGGGTGACCTTGACGTCCTCGACCGGGTAACCGGCCAGGATGCCGGCCTTCATCGCGCCCTGAATGCCCTGGTCAATGGCCGGGATGAACTCCTTGGGCACATCGCCGCCGACAACGGCGTTGATGAACTCGTACCCCTTGCCGGGCTCGTTGGGCTCGATGTCGATGATGCAGTGGCCGTACTGGCCCTTGCCGCCCGACTGACGCGCGTACTTGGTGTTGGACGAGGCCGCGCGGCGGATGCACTCGCGGTAAGCGACCTGCGGCGCGCCGACGTTGGCCTCGACCTTGAACTCACGCAGCAGACGGTCGACGATGATCTCCAGATGCAGCTCGCCCATGCCGGCGATGAT
>DKVN01000168.1:45530-46484 GCA_002491225.1 Faecalibacterium sp. UBA7177 | reverse complement strand
CATGCCGGCGATGATGGTCTGGCCGGTCTCCTCGTCGGTCCAGGTGCGGAAGGTGGGATCCTCCTCGGCCAGCTTGTTGAGGGCGATGCCCATCTTTTCCTGGCCGGCCTTGGTCTTGGGCTCGATGGCCACCCGGATGACCGGCTCGGGGAACTCCATGCTCTCCAAAATCACGGGGTGCTTGGGGTCGCACAGGGTGTCGCCGGTGGTGGTGTTTTTGAGGCCGACCGCGGCGGCGATGTCGCCCGCGTAGCAGACGTCGATGTCCTGGCGGTGGTTGGCGTGCATCTGCAGGATGCGGCCCATCCGCTCGTTGTTGTCCTTGACCGAGTTGAAGACGGTGGTGCCGGCCTCGACCTTGCCTGAGTAGACGCGGAAGAAGCAGAGCTTGCCCACGTAGGGGTCGGTGGCGATCTTGAAGGCCAGCGCGGCAAAGGGCGCGTCGTCCGAGGAAGGACGGCTGGTCTCCTCGCCGGTCTCGGGGTCGGTGCCCTTGATGTCCTCGATGTCGGTGGGGGCGGGCATAAAGTCGACAATGGCATCCAGCAGCTTCTGAACGCCCTTGTTGCGGTAGGACGTACCGCAGGTGACCGGCACCACCGTGTTGGCGATGGTCTCGCGGCGAAGGGCGGTCTTGATCTCTTCCCTGGTCAGCTCCTCGCCGTCCAGGTACTTCATCATCAGCTCTTCGTCGTTTTCGGCAATGGCCTCGATCATCTCACCGTGGTACTTTTCGGCCAGCTCCCGCATATCCTCGGGGATCTCCTCCTCGCGGATATCCACGCCCATGTCGTCGTAGTAGACGTCGGCCTTCATGTCGATCAGGTCAATGATCCCCTTGAAGGTATCCTCCTTGCCGATGGGCAGCTGGATGGGGATGGCGTTGCACTTGAGGCGCTCACGCATCATCGAGACGACGCGGTAGAAATCCGCGCCCATGATGTCCATCTTGTT
>DKVN01000168.1:40877-45236 GCA_002491225.1 Faecalibacterium sp. UBA7177 | reverse complement strand
CCCATGATGTCCATCTTGTTGACATAGGCCATGCGGGGCACGTGGTACTTGTCGGCCTGACGCCAGACCGTCTCGGACTGGGGCTCGACGCCGCCCTTGGCGCACAGGACGGTGACAGAGCCGTCCAACACGCGCAGCGAGCGCTCGACCTCGACCGTGAAGTCCACGTGGCCGGGGGTGTCGATGATGTTGATGCGGTGCCGGTTCTTTTTGGCAGCGGCGGGGTCGTGCTGCAGCTCGGTGTGGCTCCAGTAGCAGGTGGTGGCGGCGGACGTGATGGTGATGCCGCGCTCCTGCTCCTGGGCCATCCAGTCCATGGTGGCCGCGCCGTCGTGCGTTTCGCCGATCTTGTGATTGACGCCTGTGTAGTACAGGATGCGCTCGGTGGTCGTGGTCTTGCCAGCATCGATATGCGCCATGATGCCAATGTTTCTGGTCATTTCCAGAGAAACGTCTCTTGGCATTGGTAACCTCCTAAGAAACTAAGAAAAGATCCAGCACGGATCAATAGCGGTAATGGGCGAAGGCCTTGTTGGCCTCGGCCATCTTGTGGGTATCCTCGCGCTTCTTGACCGCGTTGCCGGTGCCGTTGCAGGCGTCCATGATCTCGCCGGCGAGCCGGGCGGCCATGGTGCGCTCGCTGCGGGTGCGGGCGTAGCTGGTCAGCCAGCGCAGGCCCAGGGTCTGCCGGCGCTCGGGCCGGACCTCCATCGGGACCTGATAGGTCGAGCCGCCGACACGGCGGGCCTTGACCTCAAGGCTGGGCATGATGTTTTCCAGCGCCTTCTCGAACATCTCGAGAGGGTCGTTGCCGGTTTTTTCCTGAACAGTGCTGAAGGCGTCATAGACGATCTTCTGCGCGACGCCCTTTTTGCCGTCCAGCATGATGCTGTTGATCAGACGGGTGACCATCTTGGAGTTGTACAGGGGGTCGGCCAAAACGTCACGCTTGGCGATATTCCCTCTTCTGGGCATCTCTCTTCCCTCCTTCATAGAATGAATTCATCGGTACTCGAAAGCAATAAAACTCCCGTTGTGCCGCAAAGAGCCCCCGTGTACAAGGCGTACATCTATGGGAAAGCCCTTTCCAGGCAGTGTTTCTGGTTTTGATCACTTTTTCTTCGCACCGGCCTTGGGACGCTTCGCGCCGTACTTGGAGCGAGCCTGGCCGCGGTTGGCGACGCCCTGGGTATCGAGGGTGCCGCGGATGATGTGGTAACGCACACCGGGCAGATCCTTGACACGGCCGCCGCGGATGAGCACGACGCTGTGCTCCTGCAGGTTGTGGCCGATGCCGGGGATGTACGAGGTGACCTCGATCCCGTTGGTGAGCTTGACACGGGCGACCTTACGCAGGGCAGAGTTCGGCTTTTTGGGGGTCATGGTACGCACAGCGGTGCAGACGCCGCGCTTCTGGGGGCTGTTCTGGTCGCTGTAAGCCTTTTTCTGCGAGTTGTAGCTCTTGAGCAGGGCAGGCGCAGTGCTTTTTTTGACCATGACCTCACGGCCTTTGCGTACAAGCTGGTTAAAGGTAGGCATTGTTTTCTCCTTTCTTATGGTATTTTGGGGGTTTTGGCCCCATCTATGCAAACAGAGCCAAAAGGCTCTGCCGCAGCGAAAAAAGGGCAGACTGCGCCCGCTTTGCGTTGGGGGCGCAACAGTTTTATTTTACACGGTGCCTTTGGCAATGTCAACAGGAAAGCGCAAAATATTCCTGCGTTTTGCCCAAAAAGCGGGCCCCGGGGCGCTTGTTTCCCGGGGCCCGCCGCGGTTTGATTTGGGTTTGCGGTTTTGGGGTTACTCGGCGGCCGCCATGATGTCCATGATGGCGGGGTTTTCGATCTCGCGGCGCTCGAGCTCGGCCTCGACCTCCGGCAGGCCGGTGCCGGCCGGGATCAGCTTGCCGATGATGACGTTCTCCTTGAGGCCCTGCAGCGGGTCGACCTTGCCCTTGATGGCGGCCTCGGTGAGCACCCGGGTGGTCTCCTGGAAGGAGGCGGCCGAGAGGAAGCTGTCGGTGGCAAGGGACGCCTTGGTGATGCCCAGCAGCACCTGGGTGACCTTGGCCTCGCGCAGGTCCTCCTCGCCGGCGGCGATCCGCTCACGGATCTGCTCGTTGAGCACCTCGACCTCCATCTTGTCGGCCAGCGAGCCGTCGATGAGGCCGGTGGAACCGGCGTCGTCCACCCGCACCTTGCGCATCATCTGGCGCACGATGACCTCGATGTGCTTGTCGTTGATCTCGACGCCCTGCAGGCGGTAGACCTTCTGCACCTCGCTGATGAGGTAGTTTTCGACCGCGGTGCGGCCCTTGACCGCCAGGATGTCGTGCGGGTAGGCGCTGCCCTCGGTGATGATATCGCCCTTTTCAAGCTCGGCGCCCTCGGTGATCTTGACCTTCTGGCCGAAGGGGATGAGGTAGCTCTTTTCCACCGGCGCGCCGTTCTCGTCGGTGCCGGACACCACCACATGGCGGTTTTTCTTGGTGTCGTCGATGTGGGCGGTGCCGGCGATCTCGGTCATGATGGCCATCGCCTTGGGGCGGCGGCTCTCGAACAGCTCCTCAACACGGGGAAGGCCCTGGGTGATATCCTCGGCCGAGGCGATGCCGCCGGTGTGGAAGGTACGCATGGTGAGCTGGGTGCCCGGCTCGCCGATCGACTGGGCCGCGATGATGCCCACCGACTCGCCGATGCGCACCGGGTCGCCATTTGCCATGTTGGAGCCGTAGCAGTGGGCGCAGACGCCCTGACGGGCGCGGCAGGTGAGCACGCTGCGGATCTCAAGGCTGGTGATGCCGGCGGCCTCGATCTTGTCGGCGTCGAAGATGTCCATCATCTTCTCTTTGGGCACGATGACCTCGCCGGTGGCCGGGTTTTTGACATCCGCCACCGGGTAGCGGCCGATCAGACGGTCCCGGAAGGACTCGATCGAGCGGCGCTCGTCCCGGATCTCGGAGACGACAATACCCTCGGCGGCGCCGCAGTCCTCCTCGCGGATGATGACCTCCTGCGAGACATCGACCAGGCGGCGGGTGAGGTAGCCCGAGTCGGCGGTGCGCAGGGCGGTATCGGTGAGGCCCTTGCGCGCGCCGCGGCTGGCGACGAAGTATTCGAGGATGTTCAGCCCCTCGCGGTAGTTGGCGCGCACCGGCATCTCGATGGTCTTGCCGGCGGTGTTGGCCAGCAGGCCGCGCATGCCGGCCAGCTGCTTGAGCTGGTCCATCGAGCCGCGGGCGCCGGAGTCCGACATCATGAAGATGGGGTTGCGCTTGGGCAGGTTCTTTTTGAGCGCCTCGGCCACCTTTTCGGTGGTCTCCTGCCAGATCTTGATGGTGGCCTCGTAGCGGCCGGTCTCCGAGAACTCGCCCATGTTGTAGTGTTCGAGCACCTCGGAAACCCTCGCGTCGGCCTCGGCCAGCAGCTGGGCCTTTTCGGGCGGGATGACCGCGTCGCAGACCGCCACCGTGATGGCGCTGATGGTGGAGTACTTGTACCCCTGGGCCTTGATGCGGTCGAGCATCTCGGCGGTGGCGCGGGTGCCGTGACGGGCAAGGCAGCGGCTGATGATGTCCGGCAGGTTCTTTTTGGTGACCTGGAAGCCGATCTCGAAATCGAAGCGGTGCTCGGGGTCGGTGCGGTCGACATAGCCCAGATCCTGCGGGATGGGGTCGTTGAAGATGATGCTGCCGACCGTGGTGTCGACGATGCGGCTCTCGGGAACGCCGTCGAACTCGAGGGTGCGCCGCACTTTGATGGGCGCGTGCAGGGTGACCACCTTGTCGGCGTAGGCCATCAGGGCCTCGGCCTCGTCCCTGAAGACCTTGCCCTCGCCCGGATCCCCCTCGTTGACCATCGTGAGGTAGTAGCTGCCGAGGATCATATCCTGGGTGGGCACCGTGACCGGCGCGCCGTCGCTGGGCTTGAGCAGGTTGCCGCTGGCCAGCATCAGCTGCTTGGCCTCGCGCTGGGCCTCCTTGGAGAGGGGCAGGTGCACGGCCATCTGGTCGCCGTCAAAGTCGGCGTTGAAGGCGGTGCAGGCCAGGGGGTGCAGCTTGATGGCGCGGCCCTCGACCAGCACCGGCTCAAAGGCCTGGATGCCGAGGCGGTGCAAAGTGGGCGCGCGGTTGAGCATGACCGGGTGGCCCTTGATGACCGTTTCGAGGCTGTCCCACACCTCGGGGCGGGTGCGCTCGACCATCTTGCGGGCGCTCTTGATGTTGTTGGCGATGCCCTTGGCGCAGAGGTCCTTCATGACAAAGGGCTTGAAGAGCTCGAGCGCCATCTCCTTGGGCAGGCCGCACTGGTACATCTTGAGCTCGGGGCCGACCACGATGACCGAACGGCCGGAGTAGTCCAC
>DKVN01000168.1:38992-40543 GCA_002491225.1 Faecalibacterium sp. UBA7177 | reverse complement strand
CGGCCCTGCTTGCCCTTGAGCATATCCGACAGGCTCTTGAGCGGGCGGTTGTTGGGGCCGGTGACCGGGCGGCCGCGGCGGCCGTTGTCGATCAAAGCGTCCACCGCCTCCTGCAGCATCCGCTTTTCGTTGCGGACGATGATGTCCGGCGCGCCCAGCTCGAGCAGGCGCTTTAAGCGGTTGTTGCGGTTGATGACCCGGCGGTAGAGGTCGTTGAGGTCGCTGGTGGCGAAGCGTCCGCCGTCCAGCTGGACCATCGGGCGGATGTCCGGCGGGATGACCGGCACCACGTTGAGGATCATCCACTCGGGGCGGTTGCCCGAGAGCCGGAAGGCCTCGACCACCTCGAGCCGCTTCATGATCCGCACCCGCTTCTGGCCGCCGGCCTCCTCGAGCTCGGCGTGCAGCTGGGCCGAGAGCTCCTCAAGGTCGATCTCGGCCAGCAGCTGCTGGATGGCCTCGGCGCCCATGCCGGCCTGGAACTCGTCCTCATAGCGCTCGCGCATGTCGCGGTATTCCTTTTCGCTGAGCAGCTGCTTTTTCTCCAGCGGGGTGTAGCCGGGGTCGGTGACGATGTAGCTGGCGAAGTAGAGCACCTTTTCGAGCAGGCGGGGGCTGAGGTCCAGCATCAGGCCGATGCGGCTGGGGATGCCCTTGAAGTACCAGATGTGGGAGACCGGGGCGGCCAGCTCGATGTGGCCCATCCGCTCGCGCCGGACCTTGGCCTTGGTGACCTCGACGCCGCAGCGGTCGCAGATCTTGCCCTTATAGCGGATGCGCTTGTACTTGCCGCAGTGGCACTCCCAGTCCTTGGTTGGGCCAAAGATGCGCTCGCAGTACAGGCCGTCCCGCTCGGGCTTGAGGGTGCGGTAGTTGATCGTTTCGGGCTTTTTCACCTCGCCGTAGCTCCAGGCCCGGATCTTGTCCGGGCTGGCAAGGCCGATCTTGATCGAATCGAAATCGTTGTATTCCATCAAACAAACCCTTTCTGTGTTTCTCAAAGGGGATACCCCGGCGGCTTTGGGCCGCCGGGCAGGCCCTCTCAGCGTTCGGATGCAGTGCGGGGGGCCTGCTTAGAAGTCCTCCTCGGGGTCGAGCTCGTCGCCCGCCAGCAGATCCTTCTCGGTGGGCTCGGCGTCCTCGTCAAAGAAGTCGTCCTCTTCGCCCTCGCCCTCGTCGGCATAGCCGTCCTCGGCGTCCTCTACGCTGTAGCCATCCATCTCACCGGCCACCTCGACGCTCTCGCCGGGGGACATCTCGTCCCGGGCGTCAAAGCCGGGCTCCTCGTCGTCAAAGTCCTGCTTGAGGTCGATCTCGTTGCCCTCGGGGTCCTGCACCCGCACGTCGAGGCCGAGGCTCTGCAGCTCCTTGATGAGCACCCGGAAGCTCTCCGGGATGCCGGGCTTGGGCACCTCCTGCCCCTTGACGATGGCCTCGTAGGTCTTGACACGGCCGACCACGTCGTCGCTCTTGACCGTGAGGATCTCCTGCAGGGTGTAGGCCGCGCCGTAGGCCTCGAGCGCCCAGACCTCCATCTCGCCGAAGCGCTGG
>DKVN01000168.1:38155-38689 GCA_002491225.1 Faecalibacterium sp. UBA7177 | reverse complement strand
GCCGCCGAACTGGGCCTTGCCGCCGAGCGGCTGCTGGGTGACCAGGCTGTAGGGGCCGGTGGAGCGGGCGTGGATCTTATCGTCCACGAGGTGGTGCAGCTTGAGGTAGTACATATAGCCTACCGTGACCCGGTTGTCGAATTTTTCGCCGGTGCGGCCGTCGTAGACGACGCTCTTGCCGTCCTCGTCCAGCTCGATCTTGGAGAAGTCGATCACATGGCCTTTGGGGCCCATGATCTTGTCCAGTTTGGTGGGGTAGGCGGGCGCGTCGGGGCCGTGCCACTGCTCGGCCGCGGCGCGGAAGGCGCTGCGGATGTCCTCCTCCTGCGCGCCGTCAAAGACCGGGGTCATCACCTTGAGGCCGAGGGCCTTGGCGGCGTAGCCGAGGTGTACCTCGAGCACCTGACCGATGTTCATGCGGCTGGGCACGCCCAGGGGGTTGAGCACGATGTCCAGCGGGGTGCCGTCCTCGAGGAAGGGCATATCCTCCTGCGGGAGGATGCGGGAGACGACGCCCTTGTTGCCGTGGCGGCC
>DKVN01000168.1:37392-37871 GCA_002491225.1 Faecalibacterium sp. UBA7177 | reverse complement strand
CGGCCGGCCATCTTGTCGCCCACGCTGATCTTGCGCTTCTGGGCGATGTAGCAGCGCACCACCTCGTTCACGCCGGGCTGCAGCTCCTCGCTGTTTTCCTTGGTGAACCGCTTGACATCCACAACGATGCCATACTCGCCGTGGGGCACCCGCAGGCTGGTGTCGCGCACCTCGCGGGCCTTTTCGCCGAAGATGGCGCGGAGCAGGCGCTCCTCGGCGGTGAGCTCGGTCTCGCCCTTGGGGGTGACCTTGCCCACCAGGATATCCCCGGCCGTGACCTCGGCGCCGATGCGGATGATGCCGCGCTCGTCGAGATCCTTCAGCGCGTCATCGCCCACGTTGGGGATGTCGCGGGTGATCTCCTCGGCGCCGAGCTTGGTCTCGCGGGCCTCGATCTCGTACTCCTCGATGTGGATCGAGGTGTAGACGTCCTCGCGGACGATCTTCTCATTGATGAGGACCGCGTCCTCGTAGTTGTA
>DKVN01000168.1:28828-37100 GCA_002491225.1 Faecalibacterium sp. UBA7177 | reverse complement strand
GTAGTTGTAGCCCTCCCAGGTCATAAAGCCGATGAGGGCGTTTTTGCCAAGGCTGATCTCGCCGTTTTTGGTGGCGGGGCCGTCCGCGATGACCTGCCCGGCCCTGATCTCCTCGCCCTTGTCCACGATGGGGCGCTGGTTGACGCAGGTGCCCTGGTTCGAGCGCATGAACTTGATGAGCTCGTACTCGTCGGTGGTGGTTTTGGAGGTGCGGATGATGATCCTGTCGGCGGTGACCTTTTCGACCACACCGTCGTTTTTGGCCAGCACGCAGACGCCCGAGTCACAGGCGGCCTTGTACTCCATGCCGGTGGCGACGATGGGCTGCTGGGTGACCATCAGCGGCACCGCCTGCCGCTGCATGTTCGAGCCCATCAGGGCGCGGTTGGCGTCGTCGTTCTCGAGGAAGGGGATCATGGCGGTGGCCACCGAGACGACCATCTTGGGCGAGACGTCCATATAGTCGACCCGGGCCTTGTCGATCTCGAGGATCTCGTCGCGGCGGCGGGCGTTGACACGGTCCTTGACAAAGCGGTTCTGCTCGTCCAGCGGCTCGTTGGCCTGGGCCACCACATACTCATCCTCGACGTCGGCGGTCATGTAGACGACCTCGTCGGTGACGACACCGGTGGCCTTGTCCACCTTGCGGTAGGGGGCCTCGATAAAGCCGTACTCGTTGATGCGGGCGAAGGTGGCGAGATACGAGATCAGGCCGATGTTGGGGCCCTCAGGGGTCTCGATCGGGCACATGCGGCCGTAGTGGCTGTAGTGGACGTCGCGCACCTCGAAGCCGGCGCGGTCCCGCGAGAGGCCGCCGGGGCCGAGGGCCGAGAGGCGGCGCTTGTGGGTGAGCTCGGCGAGGGGGTTGTTCTGGTCCATGAACTGGGACAGGGGGCTCGAGCCGAAGAACTCCTTGATGGCGGCGGTCACCGGGCGGATGTTGATCAGCGCCTGGGGGGTGATGACATCCATATCCTGGGCCTGCAGGGTCATGCGCTCGCGGACCACCCGCTCCATGCGGGCAAAGCCGATGCGGAACTGGTTCTGCAAAAGCTCGCCCACGCTGCGGATGCGGCGGTTGCCGAGGTGGTCGATGTCATCGGTGACCCCGATGCCGTGATCCAGCCCGTTGAGGTAGTTGACCGAGGCGAAGATATCGTCCACCCGCACGGTGCGGCTGATGAGCTGGTCGCGGTTTTGGGCCAGCAGGGCCTTCTGCTGCTCGGGGTCGCTCGTCTCATCGAGGATGGCGCGGATGCCGTCAAAGCTGACACGCTCGTTGATGCCGCAGGCGGCGACGTCGAAATCGAAGAAGTTCGCGGCGTCCACCGTGCCGTTGGTGATGACCTTGCGCTCCTTGCCGTCGAGCTCGAGATACACGACGCTGACGCCGGCGGCCTCGGCGGCCTCGGCGCGCGCGCGGTCGATGCCCTCGCCGGCGGCGATGAGCAGCTCGCCGGTGAGGGGGGCGACGATGTCCCGCGCGGCGGTGTAGCCGGTGATGCGGCGGGCCAGGGCCAGCTTCTTGTTCATCTTGTACCGGCCAAAGCGGGACAGGTCATACCGGCGGGGGTCAAAGAAGAGGCTGTTCAGGTGGCTCTGGGCGCTCTCGACCGTGGGGGGCTCGCCGGGGCGCAGCTTGCGGTAGGTCTCAAGCAGGCCCTCCTCCTGGTTTTTGGTGGTGTCCTTTTCGAGGGTGGCCAGGATCCGCTCGTCCTCGCCGAAAAATTCGAGGATCTCGGCATCGGTCGACAGACCGAGCGCGCGGATGAGCACCGTGACCGGCAGCTTGCGGTTTTTGTCGATGCGGACATAGAACACGTCGCTGGAGTCGGTTTCAAACTCGAGCCAGGCGCCGCGGTTGGGGTTCATGGTGGCGGTAAAGAGCTTTTTGCCGGTTTTGTCGTAGCTCTCGCCAAAATAGACGCCCGGGCTGCGCACCAGCTGGCTGACGATGACCCGCTCGGCGCCGTTGATGATGAAGGTGCCGGAATCGGTCATGAGCGGAAAATCGCCCATGAAGATCTCCTGCTGCTTGACCTCGCCGGTCTCCTTGTTGAGGAGCCGGGCGGTGACCCGCAGCGGCGCGGCATAGGTGGCGTCCCGCTCCTTGCACTCCTTGATCGAGTACTTGGGCTCGTCGTCGAGCCGGTAGTCGATAAAATCGAGCACGAGGTTGCCGGTGTAATCCTCGATGGCCGAGATATCCCGGAAGACCTCCCTCAGCCCCTCGTCCAAAAACCACTGGTAGGAATTTTTCTGCACCTCGATGAGGTTGGGCATCCCGATGACCTCATCAATGCGGGAAAAACTCTGCCGCTCGGTTTTGCCGAGCCTGACAGGCTTGAGCTGCATCATGAAAATGACCACTCCTATCGTTTTGTTCCATGGCGGCCCCGCGCGGGGCCGCCATTTGACTGCCTGAGCGTGTTGGTGCTGCCTGACCGTTTGGTGGGGCGGGCGTCTGAACGCCCAAAAGAGGCGGTTTTGCTGCGCCGAAAGGGCGATTTCAGCAAAACCGCTCAAGAGGACGGGGTTGACAAACGCCAATTGTGGTGAATTTTGACAAACTTTTCTGGATTTTTTGTGCAGAAAGTTTGCATTTGGGTGCTTTCGCCCACGATACGATACTGATTCAGTGTACACCCTGAAAAGCAAGCTGTCAAGCCAAATTTTGCGATTTTTGCGAAAACGCGCCCGGGCGCGAGATACGCCCGGGCGCGTGTGAATGTTTTTGGGGGTTGTGGGGCGGAAAAGGGCGTTTTGGGGCCCAAAGGGGGGCGGAAGCGATGCGGCGGGATGGGTCGGCGCGGCCGCGGCGGGGGCCTGATAGGGCGCAGCGGGGCGGGATGGGGTGGCGCGGCGCTGACACACCGGCGGGCGCTACCCCACCAGCAGCCGCAGCAGCAGCATGGTGATGACGCCGGGGGCCCCGAGCACCACGGCGGCGAAGGCGGTGATGTGGTTGAGGGCGATGGCCACCCCGGTAAAGGGGGCCAGGATGTTGACCGCCCCGAGCGCCCCCACCCCGCACACCGCCCCGGTGAGGGCCCGGCGCAGCGGGCGGGGGCTGCGGGCGAGGGCAACAGCTGCGGCCAGCAGAATGAGCGCGCCCAGCACCCACCAGGCCGGGTGCGCTCCGGCCGCGCCGCTCACAGGATGGCGCGCAGCCCGGCGGCCCGCGCCTTGCGCATCAGGTACTGGTAACGGCACTGCAGCGCCTCGCGCTCGTAGATGCGCTGTTCGATCAGCTCCGGCTCGGTCTCAAGGTCGAAGAGCATCTGGTTGTGGCGGATGTCGGCCAGGCACTCCCGCAGCTGGGCCGGCAGGTCGGGCAGGCCGGGGCAGGGCAGGGCGGCGGCCTGCGGCTCCTTGCGTTTGAGGGCGATCCCCATTCTTCCTTGCTCCTTTCATGGGCAGCGTTGCTATCAGCTTATGCAGGAGCATTGGCAATGATTCCCAGTTTAATACAGGGGGATGGGGCGCGGGACGCAAAAAGGCGAAGCCCTCTCAGTCAGCTTCGGTGACAGCTCTCCCGGAGGGAGAGCCAAGGGGGGCGCGCGGTTGGGTGTCGCTGTAGCAGAAACGGAGCGTGTCGGTACTGACACGCTCCGTTCACTGTTTTTGATCGTTTTGTAAAAGGCCTTTCAGGATGCCTTACGCCCCGGCAAGGGCGAACTCTACCCGGCCGAGGGCTACGTCGGCGGCGGCGACCTTGATGCGCACCGTGTCCCCCATCGTCCAGCTGCGGCCGGTGAGCGGGTCGGAGAGGCGCACCCCCTCGGTGAGCACCGGGCGTCCCTTGCAGAGCGCCTCGGCCGGCAGCATCCCCTCGACCGTGTTGTCCAGCTCGACGAAGATGCCGTGGGCGGTCAGCCCGCTGACCACACCGTCTGCCTCCTCGCCGAGATGCCCGCGCATATACTCGGCCTTGTACCGGTCGTCGGCGGCCCGCTCGAGCCGCACCGCCGCCTGCTCCCGGGCGCTCGCCTGCCGGGCCGCCTCGTCCGCGAAGCTGCCGTACCGTTTGGCCAGCTCGGCCGCCGGGGCCCCGGCCAGATGATCCGAGAGGATGCGGTGGACGGCGAGATCCGAGTACCGGCGGATGGGGCTGGTGAAGTGGGCGTAATCGGCGAGGGCCAGCCCAAAGTGGCCCAGGGGCGCGGCGTCGTACCGGGCCTTGGGGGTGCTGCGCAGCACCCCGGCGTTGACCACCGCCTGCTGGGGGGTGCCCCGCGCGGCTTTGAGCACCGCGTCCAGCTCCTGCGAGGTGGGGGCCTCGCCCGCAAAGCGATACGGCACATCGCAGGCGGTGAGCAGGGCGGCGAGCTTGTCCCGCCGCTCGGGGTCCGGGGCCTCGTGCACCCGGTAGACGAAGGGCAGGTGCGCCGCGCGGGCGGTTTTTGCCGCGCACTCGTTGGCCAGCAGCATGAACTCCTCGATCATGCCGGCGCTCTCGCCCTGCACGCTGCGCCGCACCCCGGTGCAGCGGCCCTCCGAGTCGATCTCAAGCCTGGCCTCGCTGGTCTCGAGCTCGAGCGCGCCGCGGGCCGCGCGCAGGGCGCAGCGGGCCTGGTACAGCCGCCGCATCGCCTCAAACTGGGGCAGCACCCGGGCGTACTTGGCCTCGAGCGGGGCGTACTCGGGCCGGGCGGTGTCGCCCGAGAGCAGCAGGTCGATCTCGGCGTAGACCCCCTTGACCCGGCTGTGGATGACCGTTTTGACGAACCGGTGGTCGAGCAGGCGGCCCGCCGCATCCAGCCGCATCAGGCAGGAGAAGGCCAGCCGGGTGGCGGCGGGGTTGAGGCTGCAGATGCCGTTGGAGAGCTGGCGGGGCAGCATCGGGATCACGCTGTCGCCATAGTAGACCGAGGTGCCCCGGCGCATCGCCTCGGCGTCCAGCTCGCTGCCGGGGCGGACGTAGTAGCTGACATCCGCGATGTGCACCCCCAGCTCGTACCCGCCGTCCGGCAGGCTGTGCAGGCTGATGGCGTCGTCGATGTCGCGGGTGGAGTCGGAGTCGATGGTAAAGATGGGCAGCCCGCGCAGGTCCAGCCGGCCGGCCAGCTCGGCCTCGGTGGGCTCGGCGTTTTCAAAGGCGCGGGCCTCGGCCTTGACCTTTTCCGGGAACTGCTTGGACATCCCGGCCTCGTAGAGCAGCGCCTTGACACAGGGCTTGGCCTCCTGCGCCTTGCCGAACCGCATCGCCACCCCCACCCGGTGGGCGTCGTGGCTCTCGCCCCGCTCGAGGATGACGACCGCAGCCTTCTCCCCCTCGCGCGCGCCGCCGTCGGCGCTCTTTTTGATGGCAAGATACAGGCCCGGGCAGGCGTCCGGTTCGAGGCAGAGCCGCCCGTCCTGCCGGCAGACGGTGCCGACAAAGCTGTCGCACCGGGCGGTGACCGCCGCCACCTCCCCCTCCTGTGAGCCCTCGACCCGCGGATGCTCCGCAAGGCGCACCAGCACCTCGTCGCCCGGCATCGCGCCCAGCAGGCTGCGGCCTGGGATGAAGATATCGCCCTTGCCGTCCTGCCGGGCGGCAAAGCCGAAGGTGCGGCCCAGCTTGACGATGGTGCAGGGCAGCAGCGGCTCGGCCCCGCCCTTTTTGGCCTTGGCAAAATAGAGCCCGGCATGCTGGTGCACCTGGCCGTCGTCAAGCAGCTCGTCAAGGGTGCGCTGCACCTTTTTGTCGCTGCCCAGCCGCTCCTTGAGCTCCTTGGCGCGGCGGGGCTTTTTTTCAAGCTCTTTTAGGATCTTGGATCGCATTGACATATTTTTTACTCCTCTTCTCTCCCGGCGCACCATCTCCGACGGACGGACGCGCAAATTCCCCTCTCGGCCTTCTGGCCTCTTTCCCGAAAGAAAAAGCCCGCGCTGCCGGTGCGGTGAACTCTCACCGCATCGGCGACCGCGGGCTGCTCCTGGTTTGCCTTACCCCAGCCGCGCGCTGATCACGCTGACCAGGATGGTGACCACGATGAAAACGACACCGGCGACCTTGGTGCACAGGGCCATTCTGGCGTCCTTGCTGCGGGTGCGGCCGGCTTCCATCTGGCCGCCCTCGCCCATGATCGCGCCCGAAAGGCCCCTGCCCTTGGACTCCTGCGCCATGGTCAGCACGATGATTACAACCGCGGCCGCCATCAGCACAACGCCGCAAATGATTTCAAAAGCACCCATCTTGGAATACGCTCCTTTTTCCTGCAAAGAGTATTGGCCAGCACTCAGCCAGCCCGATAAAGGATATCTCGGCTATCATACGTTGGTATCATAGCATACCCGCCGCCCAAATGCAACAGGTTTTTCGCGCCGGATGCCCGGCTCACAGCATCAGCTGGGTCTGCTCGGCGGTGTCCTCGGGGCGCAGGACGGCCCCGGCGGCGGGCAGGGTGCGCACCCGGTAGCGGTGGGGGTTGGCAAGCTCGAGGGCGGCGGCGGGGACAACGCTCTCGATGCGCTGGTTCTTTTTGAGGGTGATCACCGAGACGCCCGCGGTGTCGCGGGTGGTTTTGGCCGGGATCTGGGCGCTGCCCACCAGCAAAAGCCGCCCCGCGCTGGTGCGGATGGCAAGCTCCTCCTCGGCCTCCATCGGCAGGATGGCGGCCAGCTCGGCCCTGGCGCTGTAGGCCGCCAGCAGCTTTTTGCGGTTCTGCTTGGTGGCGTAGCTGGCCAGCGGCACCTTGGCACACTTGCCGTTCTGATAAAAGAAGAGGATATGCCCCTCGTAGTTTGCGGTAACCACCATGTCCAGCACCGCCTCGTCCGGCTCCATGCCGAGGGCGGCGGGCAGGTACTCGCCCATCGCGCTGGCCCTGGTGTCGGCAAAATCGGCCGCGCGGCACTTGTACACCTGCTGTTTGCTGGTGAAAAAGAGCAGCCAGGCGTCGTTTTTGGCCTCGATGCGGCGGGTGATCTCGTCGTTCTCCTTGAGCTTGTGCTCGCCGCTCATCCGCAGGGAGGCGGGGGTGATCTTTTTGAAGTAGCCCTCGCGGGTGAAAAAGAGGGTGACAGGGTAATCCGGCAAAGCGTCCGCCGGTTCGTCCTCGGGCGAGGCGGGCAGCTCGTAGAGGATCTCGGTGCGGCGGGGCTGGCCGTACTTTTTGGCCACGGCGGCCAGCTCGTCCATGATCACCCTGCGCAGGCCCGCTTTGGAGGCGAGCAGCTTTTCCAGCCGGTCGATCTCGCTTTCCAGCGCCTCGGTCTCCTCGGTGCGGCGCAGGATATACTCCCGGTTGAGGTGGCGCAGTTTGATCTCGGCCACATACTCGGCCTGCGGCTGGTCGATGCCGAAGCCGATCATCAGGTTGGGGATGACCTCGGCGTCCTCCTCGGTCTCGCGCACGATGCGGATGGCCTTGTCGATGTCGAGCAGGATGGCCTTGAGGCCGAGCAGCAGATGCAGCCGCTTTTGTTTGCCCTGTAGCTCGTGGAAGGTGCGGCGGCGGACACACTCGGTGCGGAAGGCCACCCACTCGGTGAGGATCTCGCGCACCCCCATCACCCGGGGCTGGCCGCCCACCAGCACGTTGAAGTTGCAGGCGAAGCTGTCCTCGAGGGGGGTGGTCTTGAACAGCTTTTGCATGAGTTTGTCCGGATCCTGCCCGCGCTTGAGGTCGATGGTGAGTTTCAGGCCGTTGAGGTCGGTCTCGTCCCGCATGGCGCTGAGTTCCCGGATACGGCCCGCCTTGACCAGCTCGGCGATCTTGTCCATGATGGCCTCGATGGTGGTGGTGGGCGGGATCTGGGTGATCTCGATCATGTTGCCGTCCGGCTGATACTGCCAGCGGGCCCGCACCCGCACGCTGCCGCGGCCGGTGTCGTAGATCTTCTGGAGTTCGTCCCGGTCGTACAGCAGCTGGCCGCCGCCGACAAAATCCGGGGCGGGCAGGGTGGTGAAGAGGTCGTGCTGCTCGTCCTTCATCAACGCGATGGTGGCGGCGCAGAGCTCGGCCAGGTTAAACGAGCAGATGTTGGAGGCCATGCCCACCGCGATGCCGAGGGTGTTGTTGGCCAGGATGGCGGGAAAGGTGACCGGCAGCAGGGTGGGCTCGGTGGTGGTGCCGTCGTAGTTGGGCACAAAATCGACCGTGTCCTGGTCGATATCCCGGAAGAGCTCCTCGCACACCGCGTCGAGTTTGGCCTCGGTGTAGCGGCTGGCGGCGCAGGCCATATCCCGGCTGTAGGCCTTGCCAAAGTTGCCCTTGGAGTCAACATAGGGCACCAGCAGGCTCTCGTTGCCGCGGCCCATGCGCACCATGGTGTCGTAGATGGC
>DKVN01000168.1:11702-28528 GCA_002491225.1 Faecalibacterium sp. UBA7177 | reverse complement strand
GTGTCGTAGATGGCGGCGTCGCCGTGGGGGTTCAGGTGCATGGTGCTGCCCACGATGTTGGCGCTTTTGGTGCGCGCGCCCTTTAACAGGCCCATCGTGTACATGGTGTACAGCAGCTTGCGGTGGGCCGGCTTGAAGCCGTCGATCTCGGGCAGGGCGCGGGAGACGATGACGCTCATGGCGTAGGGCATATAGTTGGTTTCGAGGGTGCGGGTGATCGGGCTCTCGATCAGCACCCCCGCCGAGGGGATCTCGACCCCGTCGCCGAGCCTGGGGCGGGCGGGGGCGAGCTTTTTGGGCTGTTTTTTGGCCAAGGGGGTTCACCTCAATTTTTTGTTGCCGTGGGCGTGCCCGGCTGGAGGGAAAGCGTTTTTTACGAAAGCGGGGCGTTGAAGCGGGCCGCCTCAGGAGAGGTCGAGATCGTCGAGATACTCGGCCCCGTGCTGGGCGATGTGCTCCTTGCGGCCGGCGAGGTTGTCGCCGAGCAGCAGGTCGAACATGGCCGCGGTGGCCGCGGCGTCCTCGGGCTTGACCAGGATCAGGCGGCGGCTCTCGGGGCTCATGGTGGTCAGCCACATCATCTCGGGGTCGTTTTCGCCCAGGCCCTTGCTGCGCTGGATCGAGGGTTTTTCCTTATTGCCGATCCGGCCGAGGATGTCCGCCTTTTCCTGCTCGGTGTAGGCGAAGAAGGTTTTGGCTTTGGTGTTGATCTCGTAGAGCGGGCTCTCGGCGATATAGACGTACTCCTTTTCGATCAGGGTGGGCACCAGCCGGTAGAGCATGGTGAGCACGAGGGTGCGGATCTGGTAGCCGTCCACGTCCGCGTCGGTGCAGATGATGATCTTGGAGAAGCGGAGGTTGGCGAGGTCGAAGGTGGCGAGGTCCTTTTTGCTCTTGCCGCCCAGCTCGACCCCGCAGCCCATCACCCGGATGAGGTCGGTGATGATGTCCGACTTAAAGATGCGGTCATAATCCGCCTTGAGGCAGTTGAGGATCTTGCCGCGGATGGGCATGATGGCCTGAAACTCCGAGTCCCGGCTGGTTTTGACCGCGCCCATGGCCGAATCGCCCTCCACAATGTAGAGCTCCCGGCGGGAAACGTCCCGGGTGCGGCAGTCGACAAACTTCTGCACCCGGTTGGCGATGTCCAGCTGGCTGGTCATGGTTTTTTTGATCGACTGGCGGGTTTTTTCGGCGTGCTCGCGGCTCTGCTTGTTGATCAGCACCTGCTGGCAGAGCCGCTGGGCCTCCTCCGGCCGCTCGAGGAAATAGGCCTCCAGGTTCTGGCGCAGAAATCCGGTGAGGGCCTGGGCCACGAACTTGTTGGTGATGGCCTTTTTGGTCTGGTTTTCGTAGCTGGTGCGGGTGGAAAAGCTGCTGGAGACATAGACAAGGCAATCCTGCACATCCGCGAAGGTGACCTTGCTCTCTCCTTTTTTGTAAAGGCCTTTGGCCTTGAGGTAGGCGTCGATCTGGCCGACAAAGGCGGTGCGAACCGCGCGGTCCGGGCTGCCGCCGTGCTCGAGGTAGCTGGAGTTGTGGTAGTACTCGAGCAGCTGCACCTTGTTGGAAAAGCAGAAGGCCGCCTGCATCTTGACCCGGTACTCGGGCTGGTCTTCTCTATCCTTGCCCGAGGCGGCGGACTCCCAAAAGACCACCGGGGTGAGGGTGTCGGGCCCGGCCAACTCCTCGACATAGTCCTGGATGCCATGCTCGTAGAAAAATTCGGTCGTCTCTGAGGTGGGGCCGGTCTCGTCCCGGAAAATGAGGGTGAGCCCGGCGTTGACCACCGCCTGCCGCTTCATCACATCGAGGTAGTACTCGCTGGGGACATTGATGTCGGTAAAAACCTCGGCGTCCGGCTTCCAGCGGATGACGCTGCCGGTGCGCTTTTTGGCCAGCGGCTCCTGTTTGAGGCCGCCGACGTTTTCGCCCCTGGCAAAATCGAGGTGGTAGTGGGTGCCGTCCCGGTAGACGTCGGCGGTCATCCACTCGCTGGCGTACTGGGTGGCGCACAGGCCCAGCCCGTTGAGGCCGAGCGAGTACTCGTAGTTGTCCTCGCCCGCGGTGTACTTGCCGCCCGCGTACATCTCGCAGAAGAGCAGCTCCCAGTTGTAGCGCTGCTCGTTTTTGTTATAGTCCACCGGCATGCCGCGGCCGAAATCCTCCACCTGGATGCTGCCGTCCGCAAAGCGGGTGAGGATGATGCGGCTGCCGTAGCCCTCGCGGGCCTCGTCGATCGAGTTGGAGAGGATCTCGAAGATGGAGTGGGCGCAGCCCTCCACCCCGTCTGAGCCGAAGATGACCGCCGGGCGCTTGCGCACCCGGTCGGCCCCCTTGAGGCTGGTGATGCTCTCGTTGTCGTAGGCGGGAGTCGCCTGTTTTTTTGCCATGCGTCTGCCTCCGTTGCAGTGGGGTGAGGCCGCGGGCGGGGCCGCGGCCGAAGGACGAAGTTGAAAATCAGAAAAGGGTGTCAAGAGGATGCCGCCGCCCGGAAAGGAAAGCCGGGCCGCGGCAAGCTTTTTTATTAAACCAGTTTGCGGGGGAATTGTCAAGCAAGGGATGGCGCGAAAACGCCCCCAGGGGCGGGCCCTGGGGGCGGGAGCATTACATGAAGAAGCGATACCACAAAAAGCCGAAGGCCACCACCAGCGCGCAGAGCCCGGCGGTGATGGGCGGGGCCCAGCGGATGATCTTTTCCGCTGTCTCGTCCGGGTCGTACTCCTCGCCGTAACCGTCCCCGTAGCCGTCCTCGCCGTAACCGTCGTCCTCGCCGGCGTCCGGCGCGGCCTGCTGTTCGGCCCGGCGGCGGTAGCTCTGGGCGAACTTTTCCTGCTCGCTGAGGCCCTCGGGCATCATGCGGGTGGGCTCCTCGGGGCGGGGGGTGCCCGCCACCCGGGTCGGCTCGTCCGGCGTGATGCCGCTGACCACACGGGTGGGCTCATCTGCCTGCGGGGCCGCGGGCTTCTGGCCCGCCTGCAGCAGGGTGGAGAGGGAGTTTTGCAAAAGGATGCGGTCGCACCCGCACTCGCTGCAGTAAACGCTGTCCTCCTCCTTTGGGTGGAAGGCGCCGCAGGCGCAGTACCAGCCGTCGTCCAGCATCTGGGGCACCACCGTGAGCCCCTCCTTGCCGATGCGCTGGCTCAGCGCCTGGGCCAGCGGGGCGGGCAGCGCCTTGGGGGCGGGCAGCCGCACCCGGCGGTAGCCGCCCAGCTGCAGGGCGCTGCCGTCGGTGAGGAAGGCCTGCTCGAGATCCACCTCGACGCTGCCGACGGCGCCGTCGCAGACATAGACCGCGTCGTCTGCCCCGAAGAGGTCGCCCTGGGCGGCGGTGAGGCCCTCGTAGTAGTACTGATCCTCGCAGAGCAGGGTGCCGGCCGGGCTCTTGCACTTAAAGCGCACCACCAGCCCGGACACCGGCTGCGGGGCCACGTTTTTGAAGGTGAGGCAGACCGCCACCTCGCCGGTGGCGTCCCCCTTGAGCAGCTCGACCCGCACAAACTGGATCGGGCTGCCCTTGGTGTAGTAGTTGGCCCGGCTTTGGGCCAGAAGCGTAAAATTCTGTTCCATCACTCGCTCCTCCCAGTGTTACGGGTCCTGCGGTTCGGCTGCGGGCGGTTTGGCGGGCGCGGGCGGCGCGGCCTCCGGCTGCTGGGCCTCGGGCTCCGTCGCGGGCGGGGTTGCCGCCTCGGGCTCCCCTGCCGTCCCAGTCGCCTCTTCCGGCTCCGCCGGGGCGCTGGCCTCGCCGGGCGCGGCGGGTGCGCCGGGCTGGCTGCCCTCGGCGGACGCGGGCGCGGGGTCCGCGGCCTTCTCCGCAGCCTCTGCCGGGGCATCCGGGGTTTTGTCCGGCTTTGCCGCGGGCGGGTCAAAGGGGGGCAGCTCGCCGCCCTCCATGATGCGCTTGAACTCCTCGCCGGAGAGCTTTTCCCTCTCGATCAGGGCGGCAGCCACCTTGTGCAGCTCGTCCATGTGCTCGCTCAGGCTGCGGCGGGCGGTCTCGTAGGCCTCGTCGACGATATCCCGGATCTCGGCGTCGATCTCGGCGGCGATCGTCTCGGAGTAGCCCTTGCCCTGGCCGAAGTCGCGGCCGAGGAAGGTCTGCTGCGGGTCGGAGCCGTAGACCACCGGGCCCATCCGCTCGGAAAAGCCATAGCGGGTGACCATCGAGCGGGCGGTCTCGGTGGCGCGCTCCAGGTCGTTGGAGGCGCCGGTGGAGATATCCTCCAGCACCAGCTGCTCGGCCACCCGGCCGCCCAGGAGGCTGACGATCCGCTCCTGCATGGCGGTTTTGGTGACATAGCTGGCGTCCTTGTCCGGCAGGTACATGGTGTAGCCCCCGGCCGCGCCGCGCGGGATGATGCTGATCTGGTGCACGGGGTCGTTGGTGGGGCAGAAGTAGCTGGTGATGGCGTGGCCCGCCTCGTGATAGGCGGTGAGCCGCTTTTCCTTGTCGGTGACCACCCGGCTCTTCTTTTCCGGCCCGGCCACCACCTTGATCGAGGCCTCCTCGATCTCCTTTTCGGTGATGGCCTTTTTGCCGCGGCGGGCGGCCAGCAGCGCCGCCTCGTTGACCAGGTTTTCAAGGTCCGCCCCGGCAAACCCGGCGGTGGACTGGGCGATGGTTTTGAGGTTGACGTCCGGCCCGAGCGGCTTTTTGCGGGTGTGGACCTTGAGGATCTCCTCGCGGCCCTTGACGTCCGGCAGGCCGACATAGACCTGACGGTCAAACCGGCCGGGGCGCAAAAGCGCGCGGTCGAGGATATCGGCGCGGTTGGTGGCGGCGATGACGATCACGCCCTCGTTGGCCCCGAAGCCGTCCATCTCGACCAGCAGCTGGTTGAGGGTCTGCTCCCGCTCGTCATGCCCGCCGCCGAGGCCCGCGCCACGCTGGCGGCCGACCGCGTCGATCTCGTCGATGAAGATGATGCAGGGCATGCTCTTTTTGGCCTTGTCAAAGAGGTCACGCACGCGGGAGGCGCCCACGCCGACATACATCTCGACAAAATCCGAGCCGGAGATGGAATAGAAGGGCACCCCCGCCTCGCCCGCGCAGGCGCGGGCCAGCAGGGTCTTACCGGTGCCCGGAGGGCCGACCAGCAGCACCCCGTGGGGGATGCGGGCCCCGAGCGAATTAAAGCGGCTGGGGTTTTTGAGGAACTCGACGATCTCCTGCAGCTCCTCCTTTTCCTCGTCCGCCCCGGCGACATCCGCGAAGGTGGCCTTGCGCTGGGACTCCTGCTGGTCCTTGACCTTGGCGCGGCCGACGTTCATCACGCCGCCGCCCTGGCCGCCCCGGTACATGTTGAAGAAGACAAAGAGCATGCCGCCGATGAGCATGGCGTAGAGCACGATCTCAAGCCAGGGCACACTCGCCTTGGGCGGGGTCATGTCGTACTCCATCGGGGCGTCGGGGTTGGCCTCGTTGTAGCTGGCCTCGTACTCGTCCAGATGGTCGATGAAAAAGACGGTGTAGGGCAGCTTATAGCTCACCTTGACCTTGCCGCCGTTTTTGGGGCCGTTCTCCTCGGCCGCGCCGCCCAGGGTGGCGGTGAGCAGCCCGCCCGGCCGGCCGGACTGCTGGCCGGTGACACTCTCGTCCGGCAGGGGCACCTCGCCCTCCTTGAGGCTGAGCTCGATGACGCCGGTGTTGAGGTCGAGGTCAAAGTAGGTGACCTGATTGTTCTGGAAATAGTGCACCACCTGCGAGTAGCCCATCGTCTCGGGGGTGGAGGAGAGGGTGGTGAAGAGCGCGACCGCCATCATGATCATGGTGAGCAGCACGGCGATGTAGATGAAGTTAAAATGCGGTTTTCGTTGCAAAAGATCAGCTCCTGTCGGCCCGTGCTCCAAAGGCGGAGGAGGCGGGCATGGTCAAAAAAAGCGGGATGGGCGGGGCACCGCCCGCCGGAGAGGGGGGCTGCCGGGGTCACATCACTTGGTATACACCTCGGGCTTGAGGATGCCCACATAGGGCAGGTTGCGGTATTTTTCGTCGTAATCGAGGCCATAGCCGACCACGAACTCATCCGGCACCTCGTAGCCGACATAGTCGGCCCGCAGCGGCACCTTGCGGCGGGAGGGCTTATCCAGCAGCGCGGCGATCCGCAGGCTGGCGGGGCCGCGGTCCCGCAATAGCTCGGTGAGGTAGGAGAGGGTCATGCCCGAGTCGAGGATGTCCTCGACGATGAGGATGTCCTTGCCCGCGAGGTTGGTGTCGAGGTCCTTGACGATCTTGACCACCCCGCTGGTCTTGACGCCCGAGCCGTAGGAGGAGACGACCATAAAGTCGATGGCGCAGGGGATGGTGATCTCGCGCATGAGGTCGGCCATAAAGACGACCGCTCCCTTGAGCACCGAGACGAGCAGCAGATCCCGCCCGGCATAGTCCCGGCTGATGGCCGCGCCGATCTCGGCGCATTTTTGATGCAGCTGCTCCTCGGTGAGCAGTACCTTGAGGATATCCTTATTCATGCCCTGGTCCATCGTATTGTCCATCGCTCTACTTCCCTTTCTTTGGCGGGCCGGGGCGGCCCGGTGTCCTTTTTGATGCAGGCCGTCTGGGCCGTTTGGGGGAAAACGCGCAAGGTGCGCAGAACATACCATCCTGTATTTTAGCATATTCCGCGCAAGAGGTTAAGTCTTTTTTGTGAATTGGGCAAAGTTTTATCAAGTTTTCACTTTTCAGGGGGCTTGACCGGCTGTTCGGCGGGGGCGGCGGTGGGCTCGGGGGCGGCTTTTCCGCCGCCGGTGCGCCCGCCCGAGACATTGTGGGCAGCGCAGAGCCGCAGGCTGCCCCGGCCCGCCAAAAGCGCCGCGTCGGCGGTGAGCTGCACCGCGCCCTTGCCCTCGGCGATCAGGGCTTTCAGTAACGCGACCCTGTGCTCGCTGGGCGGGCAGGCGGGCAGATGATGTTCCAGCAGGGCCAGCAGCGCGGCCTCCAGTACCGGCTCGTCCTCGCCGAGGGCCGCCTGCAGGGGGGCCAGCGCCCAGGCGGCCAGCACTGGGGGCACCGGTTCGGCCGGGAGGGCGGCCGCCTGTAACAGGGTTTCCCCCTTGGCGGCAAAATACCCGTCCAGCCGCTGCATCCTTGCGCAAAAGGCGGCGAGATGTTCGACCGCCGCCCCGTTTGCCGCCGTGAGGGCGGGCAGCGCCCCGGCCCGCAGGCGGCCGCGGGCATACTGGTCGGTGAGGTTGCTCTCGTCCTGCACCCAGGGCACCCCGAGGGCGGCACAGTAGCCCTCGGTTCCGGCGCGGCTGACCGAGAGCAGCGGGCGCACATACGCCCCCCGCACCGGCCGGATGCCCCCCGCCCCCCGCAACCCGGCCCCGCGGGCCAGCCGGAAGAGCAGGGTCTCGGCCTGGTCGTTTTGGGTGTGAGCGGTGGCGATGCAGACCGGCGGGCGGGCGGCTTCGCCGCCCGGCTCAGCCAGAGGCGCTGCGCCGGGGCCCGCTGGCCCCGCCGGGGCCGCCGCATCCTCGCCCCCGAGCCGGGCCAGCAACTGCTCAAAAAAGCCATAGCGCAGCCGCCGGGCCCAGTCCTCGCTGGGGTGCTCAGGCACCGGGATGCCCGCCTCCGCCGCCGAAAAGCGGTGCAGCGGCACCCCGTGCGCCGCGCAAAAGCGGGCCACGAACGCCGCGTCCGCCGCCGAGGCCGCGCCCCGGATGCCGTGGTCGACATGCACCGCCTCGACCGTGACCCCGAGCGAATCGGCCCGACGCAGCAGAAACAGGAGCAGGGCCATGGAGTCGGCCCCGCCCGAGACCGCCGCAATGACCCTGCTGCGCGACGCAAACAGCCCCTGCGCAAGGCAGAAGGCTTGCACCGTATCCTCAAATGCCGCCGCGAACCCTGCCGCGGAGGCTGCCGCCATGGGCGGCTGTGTCCCGGCCGCCATCCTCAATAGGAGCCGCTGCGGCTGTAGTCGATGTTCATAAAGCGGGTGTGGGCGCCGTCCCAGCCAAGGTCGACCTTGCCGGTCTCGCCGTGGCGGTTTTTGGCCACGATGCACTCGGCGATATCCGCGCCGCCCTCGCCGCTCTCGTCCCCGCCGCCTCCGCCGATCGAATCATAGTAGGCCTCGCGGTACAAAAACAGCACGATGTCGGCATCCTGCTCGATCGAGCCGGAGTCCCGCAGGTCGGACAGCTGGGGCCGGTGGTCGGCCCGGCTCTTTTCGACCGCGCGGGAGAGCTGGCTCAGGGCGATGACCGGCACATTGAGCTCCTTGGCCATGATCTTGAGGCTGCGGGTGATCTCGCTGATCTCCTGCACCCGGTTTTCGGTGCGGCGGCCGCTGGTCATGAGCTGGAGGTAATCGATGATGACCAGCCCGATGTTGGGGCGGGCGGGATCCTGGTTGATGCGGCGGATCTTGGCCTTGATCTCGGGGATGGTGATGCCCGAGGTGTCGTCCATATAAAGGGGCGCGGAGTGCAGCTGCTCGCTGGCCTGGGCGAGGTCGTCCCAGTCCGCCTCGGTGAGCGCGCCGGTGCGGAAGGCCTGGCTCTCGATGCCCGCCTCGCTGGAGAGGATGCGCCCGGCCAGCTGGTCCTTGGTCATCTCGAGGCTGAAGATGGCCACCGGCACCTGCTGGCGCTTGGCGACATTGGCCGCGATGTTGAGCGCGAAGCTGGTTTTGCCCATGCCGGGGCGGGCGGCCAGAATGATGAGGTCGGACCGGCCCAGCCCCCCGGTGAGGATGGTGTCGAGGTAGGAAAAGCCGGTGGGGATGCCGCGGTATTTTTCCTTGTCCGGGCCGCTGATCTGCTGCAGGTTGACCAGGGTCTCGACGATCACGCTGGAGAGCTTGGTGAGGGCCGAGGAGTCCCGCCCGGAGCGAATTTCGTAGAGCTTCTGCTCAGCGCTCTCGAGCAATAATTTTGCGTCCGGCTCCTCGCTGCTCTGCTCCAGAATGGTGCGGGCGGCCTCCATCAGCTGCCGCACGAGGTATTTTTGCTCGATGATCTGGGCGTAGGCGGTGACATTGCTGAGGCTGGGCACCGTCTCGGCCAGGCCGGTGAGGTAGATTTTGGCGGCGTCGGCGCTCTCGAAGATGCCGGCCGAGACCACCGCGTCCAGCAGGGTGACCAGATCCACCGACTGCCCCGAGGTGAAGATGCGCACGATCTCGGCGAAGATCTCGCCGTTCTGCCGGGCGTAGAACATCTCGGGCTTGAGGAGCTCGACCAGGTCCGGGATGCACTCGCCCTTGAGCAGGGCCGCGCCCAGCACCGACTGCTCGGCCTGCATGTTATAGGGCACGGTCAGGCCCATCGCCTCGAGGCTCAAAGCCCCGGCGCCGCGGGATTCGGGCATGGCGGTCTCCTCCTTTCCTGTTCTGCGGGGCGGTTCCGGCCGCGCGGCTGCTTACAGCTCCTCCACCTTGACCTTAAAGTTGGCGCTGACACCGGGGTGCAGCTTGATGACGGCGTTGAAGGTGCCGAAATCCTTGATGTCCCGGTCGAGCTCGACCTTGCGCTTGTCCACCGGGATGCCCACCAGTTTGGCGAGGCCGTCGGCCACGTCCTTGCCGGTGATCTTGCCGAAGAGGCGCCCGGAGGCCCCGCCCTTGGCCTTGAGGGTCACGGTTTTGCCCTCGACCCTGGCGGCCAGCTCCTGGGCCGCGGCCAGCGCCTCGGCGGCGTGGTGCTCCTTGGCGGCGTTTTTGGTCTTGACCATGTTCACCGCGGCGGCGTCCGCCGGGGCGGCCAGCCCCCGCGGAAAGAGATAGTTGCGGGCGTACCCGTCCGAGACCTCGTGGATCTCGTCCTTTTTGCCGATCGACTTGACGTCCTGTTTGAGCAATACCTTCATGGCTGCTTCTCCCCTTTATCCTTGATATGTTGTGTCAATGTTTCTATTGTAGCCGCTGCGAGGCCTGTGGTCAAGCGCCGGAGGGTGAAAAAAGCGGGCCGCCACCGCGCAGCGGGTGGCGGCCCGGCGATGCCGCTGGGGGTCATTCCGCCTTCTTCCGGGCGGTCTGCTCCTCGTAAAAGGCGTCGATGGCCTCGAGGATGCGGCGGCGGGCCTCCTCGGGGGTGGTGTCCTTGAGCTGGGCCCCGGCCATGGTGAGATGGCCGCCGCCGCCTAAAGTCTCGAGGATGACCTGCACGTTCACCGCGCCCATGCTGCGGGCCGAGATGTTCACCCCGCTGCCCTTTTGCACCGCCACAAAGCTGGCGTCCACCCCGATGATGGTGAGCAGGTCGTTGGCGGCCTGGGGCACCGCCACGGCCATGCCGGGCGCAAGCTCGCCCCCCACCGAGACGGCGCAGCGCTTGTAGATCTCGGCCCGCTCGACCAGCTCGGACTTGGCGGCGTACTCCTCCATGCTGGAGGAGAAGAGCTTTTTCACCTCGCTGGTCTCGGCCCCCATCCGGCGCAGGTAGGCGGCCGCCTCAAAGGTGCGCACCCCGGTGTGCAGGGCAAAGTTGCGGGTGTCCAGCATGATGCCGGAGAGCAGCGCCTGCGCCTCGAGCGGGGTGGGGCCCTGGTCCTTGCGGCCGTCCCCCACATACTGCAGCAGCTCGCTGACCAGCTCGCAGGCAGAACTCGCGTATGGCTCGTGGTAGAGCACCACCGTGTTCTCGATGTGGCCCACCGCCTTGCGGTGATGGTCGATCACCGCCACATGGCGGCATTTCTGGTAGACCTCGAAGCTTTCCAAAAGGCCCTTGAGGTAGGTGTCCACCACCACTAAGAGGGTGTTCTTGGTGATATTTTCCAGCGCGGTCTCGGGGGAGATGAAGTCCTCGCCGAGCCCGGCGTGGTCAAACTCAGCCACCAGCGGCATGGCGAGAGTGGCCTCCCGCCGCAGCACGATGGCGGCCGGGACGTCGCAGAGCTTGCAGATGCGCAGCACCCCCACCGCCGCGCCGGCGCTGTCGAGGTCGCTCATCTTGTGGCCCATCACCAGCACGCTGTCGCTCTGGCGGATCATGTCGGTGAGGGCCTTGGCCACCATCCGGCTCTTGACCTTGCTGCGCTTTTCGACGCTGCGGGAGACCCCGCCGTAGAACTCGAAGCCCTCGGGGGTTTTGACCGCGGCCTGGTCGCCGCCGCGCCCCTGCGCCATGTCCAGCGCCTGGCGGGCCATCTCCTGGCACTCGGCCAGGGTGGCCCCGCCCCGGCCCACCCCCACCGAGAGGGTGAGGTTGAGGCTCTCGTCCAGCGCGCGCACCTTATCCAGCAGGTCGAACCGGGCGGCGGTGAGCTCCTTCATGTGGCGCTCCTCGATCACCGCGATGTAACGGGAGTTGGCCACCCGGCGCAGAAAGCCGGTGGTGCGGCCGATGGCGGTTTCCAGCACCCGGTTGATGCCTTCCAGCACCCGGGCGCGCTCGGAGTCCCGCAGGCCGCCGAACACCTCGTCGTAGCCGTCGATCTCAAAGACGAGATAGGCCGGGCGGCTGGCGGCGTACTCGGCCGCCTGCGCCTTGAGGGCGGTGTCGTCGATGAGGTAGACGATGCTGAGCTCCTCCCGGCCGGTGACCGTGCTGGCGTAGACGGTGTAGCGGCGGCCGTCCTGCTCGAGGCACTGGCCCGCGGGTTGGGCGCAGGCGCGCAGGTCGAGCCCCGGCAGCACCTTGTTCACCGGCAGCAGCAGCGCGTCCTCGCCGCCCAGCAGGGCCGCGCGCAGGGGCGGGTTGTACCACAAAAGGGTCTTGCCCGAGAGCAGCATTACCGGGATGGGCAGCTTTGCCAGGGTGAACTGCACCTCGCTGCCCTCGAACACTCCGCCGGACAGCCAGGCCGCGATCCGCCCCCGCAGGGACGCGCCGCCCGCCCAGAGCCCGGCGATGATGAGCAGCAACACCAGGCCCACCGGCAGCAGCAGCACCGGCCGCACGGTGGCCAGCGCCAGCCCGAGGGCGGCGCAGAGGATCAGCAGCCCGGCCAGCAGAACCTCGAGGCCGAGGCGCGGATTTTTGCGCATGGGGCGATCTTCCCCCTTTCGGATGCAGTGATTGGAGATGCGATGGGGCCGGGCGGCACCGCGGCCGCACGGCGCGGCAGTGCCCCCGGCCGCCAGAGCCGCGCGCCGGTCACACCTCCATCAAAATGGGCAGGATCATCGGGCTGCGCTTGGTGCGGCGGTAGATGAAGGAGCTGAGCGCCTCGCGCACCCGCGTTTTGCGGCTGCCAAGGTCGCTGTGGCGGTCCAGTCGGCACTTCTCGAAGGTCTCGATCACGAGGCGGCGGGCCTCGTCGAGCAGCTCCTCGCTCTCGCGCTCGTAGACAAAGCCGCGGCTGACCAGCTCGGGCCCGGCCACGACCTCGCCGGTGATGGTGTCGATGGTGGCGGCCACGATCATCAAGCCGTCCTCCGAGAGGTGGCGGCGGTCCCGCAAAACGACATTGCCGACATCCCCCACCCCGAGGCCGTCGACCATGACCGCGCCGGAGGGCACCGGCTCGCCAAAGCGGACGCCGCTGCCCGAGAGGATGATGTCCTCGCCGATCTCGGAGATGTGGATGTTCTTTTCCGGGATGCCGAGCGAGGCGGCGGTCTCGGCATGCTTTTTGAGCTGCTTGTACTCGCCGTGCACCGGGAAGAAGAACTGCGGCGCGGCGAGGGTGAGCATCAGCTTCTGCTCCTCCTGGCAGGCGTGGCCCGAGACGTGCACGTCGTACATCGACTCATAGATCACCTCGGCCCCCAGCAGCAAAAGGCCGTTGACCACCTTGGTGACCATCTTTTCATTGCCGGGGATCGGGCGGGCCGAGATGATGATAAAGTCCCCTGGGCCGACATGCACCTGCCGGTGGCTGTTCGAGGCCATGCGGGAAAGCGCGCTCAGCGGCTCGCCCTGGCTGCCGGTGGTGATGAGGACGATCTTTTCGGGCGGGTACTTGTTGATCTGCTCGATGTCGATGAGCACCCCGTCCGGCGCGTGGATATAGCCCAGCTCGGCCGCCATGGTGGTGTTGTTGACCATGCTGCGGCCGCTCATGGCCACCTTGCGGCCGTTTTCCACCGCGAGGTCGATGATCTGCTGCACCCGGTAGAGGTTGGAGGCGAAGGTGGCGATGATGATCCGCTTTTTGTCCGCCCGGTGGAAGAGGTCGCTCACCGTCTGGGCCACCTTGTGCTCGGTGGCGGTAAAGCCGGGGCGCTCGGCGTTGGTGGAATCGCTCAGCAGCGCCAGCACCCCCTTTTTGCCGTACTCGGCAATGGCGGCGAGGTCGGTGGGGCCGTCCGAGAGGGGGGTGTAATCGATCTTGAAGTCGCCGGTCTGCAGCACGGTGCCGGCCGGGCACTCGATGGCAAAGGCCACCGCGTCCGGGATCGAGTGGTTGACATGGATGGGGTCGATGGTGAAGCAGCCCAGCCGGAACTTCTGCCGCGGGCGGATCTCGATCAATTTGGTCTGGCCCAGCAGGCCGTGTTCCTCAAGCTTATTTTTGATGAGCCCGATGGTCAGCCGGGTGGCGTAGACCGGGAAGTTCGCCTGCCGCAGCAGGTAGGGCAGGCTGCCAATGTGATCCTCGTGGCCGTGGGTGATGATGATGCCGCGCATCCGCTCCTTATTTTGCAGCACATAGGTGAAATCCGGGATCACCAGATCCACCCCGAACATCTCGTCGTCCGGGAAGACGACCCCGCAGTCGACCATCAGCATATCGCCCTGGCACTCGTAGACGGTGGCGTTTTTGCCCACCTCCCCGAGGCCCCCGATCGGGATGATCTGCATCGGGATTTCGGGCTCGGACGCCTTGCCCTGGGCCTTGCGGCCGCGGGCCGCCTCGCGCGGCTGTTTCGCGGCCTTACCCTCTCTTTGGGGGGCGTGCTGGGCGGGGGCGTGCTGCTGGGCCTTGAGCGCAGCGGGCTTGCGGGCCGCGCGGCCCTTTGGCGGCTGGGCCGTTTGCTCGCGCGGGGCCTGCGGGCCCGGCTGGCCGTTGGCGGGCAGCTCGCTCAGATCGAGGATGCCGAAGTCCGCGGTATCGTCCAGATACTCCTCGATGGCGGTGCGGGTGCTGGGCTTGCGGCGGGGCAGCCGGGGCAGGCCGCGGCGGCCGGATTTTGCGTCGGTGCGGTTGGGTTTCTTTTCTACCATTTCTTTCCTCCAATTTCCCTCAGCGCGGCCCGGCCCTGCCGCAACAGCACCCTGCGGGCAGGCCCACAGAGCGCCCGGCAGGCCGGTGCGCGTAATACGCAGAATCAGGCCCCGCGGGGTTTGGCGTTCCAAACCGCCCAAACCGCCCGTAAGGCCTTTTCTGCTGCATTTGCGTGTATGTATCTATGGCACCCCCGCACAATTCGCGGCTGACGCCTTAAGCACCATCTCGCTTGCAAATTTTCCGCCAGATTTCACAAAAATCCTCGGCAATCCACCAAGGATTGCCTGCGGTTTTTGTTTCATCTGACGAAAAATTTGCCGACGCGATCTGGCGCTTAGAATTGTGCGGGGCTGCCTATGTTTTTCGCAGCTTCCTTGCTGCCATCGTCCCAAAAAAGGCGGGCAAAGCCCCCAAAGGCAAGATTCCGGGGGCGAATGCGGGGGGCGGGCGGCTGCGTCCATCTGCGCGATGCGACACGGCGGCCCAAAACATACGATATGCAGCCGCAAAGGGGCTGCCCACACAACAGTTACAGGTATTATATCGCGGCGGCGGCGGGATGTCAAATGCAGCCGGTCGGGCCAAAGCGACCGGGAGCGGGGCAGATCGTGGCGCATCGGGGCGGTTCGGCGGTTTTTGGCCCGATCCGCCTTTTTTGCGCAGGGTGGACAAATTCCCCTCCCCTGCCCCTTTACGCCGCGCGGCAAATGGGGTACAATCAGGGCAGCGAAACCGATCACGAGCAGAAAGGGGGCGCGGGCCGATGCGCAGCCGCTGGAAAACCGCCGGGAAGCTCCTCGGCCACTGCGTCACCGGCGCGGCGATCGGGGCGATCGGCTGGTTCGTCGTGTGGGCCTGGCGGCATGGGCTGCTGACCGACCCCGACGCGATGGCCGCCTTTGTGGAGGGCTACGGCCCCGCTGCCCCGCTGCTCTTTCTGCTGGTGCAGGTGGGGCAGATCCTGCTGGCCTTTGTGCCGGGCGGGGCCTCCTGCACGGTGGGGGTGCTGCTGTTTGGGCCCTGGATGGGCTTTGTGTACAACTTTACCGGCATCTTTTTGGGCAGCCTGCTCAACTTTTGCCTGGCGCGCCGGTTTGGCGCCCGGTTCGTGCAGCTGTTTGGCGGCGAGGAAAAGCTGGAAAAGCACCTGCGGCGGCTGGAAGAGAAGGACCGGTTTGTCAAGTGGTTTTTTGCGGCGATCCTGCTGCCGTTTTTCCCGGACGATTTCCTCTGCATGCTGGCCGGGCTGACCCACATGAGCCTGCGGCAGTTCTGCCTGATCCTCCTGCTGGGCAAGCCGCTCACCGTGGCAATGTACAGCGTGGGGCTGGCCCAGCTGCTGCAGCTGGCGGTGCGGAACCTGGCGGGGTGAAATGGGCGGGGCGCTCGGCAAGGGGGCGGGGCGCTCCTGTTTTGGGCCGCCGCCGCGCCGGGCAGGCCGGGCGCAAAAAAAGCGGCGCAAAAAGCTGAAATTGGGCCTTGCTTTTTTGCCGGGCATCGGGTATAATAGCAAAGTACCCCGCAAGGGGGTGCGGATTTGGGCGGTTAGCTCAGCTGGTAGAGCACCTGCTTGACGTGCAGGGGGTCAGGGATTCGAGTTCCTTACCGCCCACCACCTAAAAACACGCTGTATGGCTTATAAGAGCCGTGCGGCGTGTTTTTCTTTGCGCGGAGCAGCACCAGAGCGTACCCAAAAACAGATAAAGCGGCACAGAAAAGGCACAGTTTCGGGCGGATGCCCGGCGGGGCGGCCTCTCCGGGCCCAAAATTGCCCCTCCCCGGCCCGGCAAAGGGGCACCAGATTCGGCATTTGTTACAAAGTATCTCTTTTTATTTCGTCTTCCTTGACAAACGCCCGCGCATGTTTTAGGATAGAAGCTGCCAAAAATCAGGATCATATATGATAAGAGAACATAAGAGGGAGCGACGGTATGGAACGCAAGGACTTACGAAACATTGCCATCATCGCGCATGTCGACCACGGCAAGACCACCCTGGTGGACCAGATGCTCAAGCAGAGCGGGGCTTTCCGGGACAATCAGCAGGTGGCCGAGCGGGTGATGGATTCCGGCGACATCGAGCGGGAGCGCGGCATCACCATCCTGGCCAAAAACTGCAGCTGCACCTATGACGGGGTCAAGATCAACATCGTCGACACCCCCGGCCACGCCGATTTCGGCGGCGAGGTGGAGCGGGTGCTCAAGATGGTCAACGGGGTGCTGCTGCTGGTGGACGCCGCCGAGGGCTGCATGCCCCAGACCCGCTTTGTGCTGCAAAAGGCGCTGCAGCAGAACCTCTCGCTGGTGATCGCGGTGAACAAGATCGACCGGCCGGACGCGCGGATCAAGGAGGTCATCGACGAGATTTTGCTGTTGCTGATGGACCTTGGCGCCACCGATGAGCAGCTGGACAGCCCGATGGTCTTCTGCTCGGGCCGGGCAGGCACCGCCAGCTACAGCCCGGACGTGCCGGGCACCGACCTCGAGCCGCTGTTCAAGACCATTCTGCAGTATGTCAAGTGCCCCGAGGGCGACCCCGAGGCCCCCTTCCAGATGCTCTGCTCGAGCGTCGATTACAACGACTTTGTCGGCCGCATCGGGGTGGGCCGCATCCAGAACGGCCGGGCCAAGGTGGGCCAGGAGGTGCAGGTGTGCGACTGGCACAACCCCGACGTCGCCATCAAGGGGCGGCTGACCAAGCTGTACGACTTTAAGGCCAACGGCCGCGAGCCGGTGGAGTTTGCCGAGGCGGGCGACATCGTGGC
>DKVN01000168.1:6906-11377 GCA_002491225.1 Faecalibacterium sp. UBA7177 | reverse complement strand
GAGCCGCTGCCCTTCCTCAAGATCAACGACCCCACGGTCGAGATGACCTTCAGCGTCAACGACAGCCCCTTTGCCGGGCGGGAGGGCAAGTATGTGACCAGCCGCCAGATCCGGGATCGGCTGCAGAAGGAGCTGCTCAAGGACGTGGCCCTGAAAGTAGAGGACTCGGCCACCACCGACTCCTTCCGGGTGATGGGCCGGGGCGAGATGCACCTGTCCATCCTGATCGAGACGATGCGCCGCGAGGGGTACGAGCTGCAGGTGAGCCCCCCCAAGGTGCTGACCCATGAGGAGAACGGCAAAAAGATGGAGCCGATGGAGCGGGTTGTCATCGACGTGCCGCAGGAGTACCAGGGCGCGGTGATGACCGAGCTGGGCAGCCGCAAGGGCATGCTGCAGGACATGCAGCTGATGGGCAGCCGCACAAGGCTTGAATTTCGGATGCCGAGCCGCGGGCTGTTTGGCTACCGCAACATGTTCTTGACCGACACCCACGGCGAGGGCATCCTCAACACCATCTTTGACGGCTACGACGAGTGGCAGGGCGACCTGCCCGGCCGCAGCAGCGGCAGCCTTGTGAGCCACGAGGCGGGCGAGGCGGTGACCTACGGCCTGTTTAACGCGCAGGGCCGCGGCACCCTTTTGATCGAGCCGGGCGAAAAGGTGTACGAGGGCATGGTGGTGGGCTACACCCCCACCGGCGAGGACATCACGGTAAATGTATGCAAGACCAAGCACCTGACCAACACCCGCGCCTCGGGCAGCGACGACGCGCTGCGGCTGGTGCCGGTGAGCCATCTGAGCCTCGAGGCGAGCCTTGAGTTTCTGGCCCCGGACGAGCTGCTCGAGGTGACCCCGAAGTCGCTGCGGATCCGCAAGCGCATCCTGAGCCACGATCTGCGGATGAAGCAGCTGAAGGGCAAGAAGAACTGAGGCAATTCCACACAGGAGCAAGGTACAGCGCAAGAGCAATGCCGCAAAAACCACCCCCGGCCGAAGGACGATGCTTCGGCCGGGGGTGGTTTTTGTCGTCCGAAATGGTTTTATCAGGAGCGTCCAAACCGGTCATTGCAGGTGGCCGGCAGATATGTTATAATGGTTAAGAGCTTAACTGTTCACTTTCAAACAAAAGGAGGTGCGCTATGCACAATACCCAGTTGAGCAGTGACCTTCTCCATGCGCTTTTTGTGCTGAAAAGCCTGCTGGGGGCGGAATTCGGCAGGTCGGTAAAGCCGGGCGTCTGCTCCCTCAGTATGGCAGAGTATGTGCTGATGAAGTGGATCGCGGACACAACAAGTCTGGCGGAGATCAGAGAATACCTCTCTGTCTCAAAGGCCGCAATTTCTCAGATGCTCTCGTCTCTCGAAAAGCAGGGCTATCTCATGCGGGAGACCGACCAGGAGAACAGACGAAGCCTGATCGTGTCTTTGACTCCGGCAGGACAGACGATTTTACGGCAGAAGGATCAAAAAGTTAACTCGCGCTTTGGGAAAATCATCGCCGAAATGGGCGAAGCGGACACCTTGGAGTTTATTCGATTGATCGCAAAAATGAATGATGCGCTGAAAACATCGATCAAAAAACAGGAGGGAACAATATGACCATTCAGGAAGCAATGAGACAAAGGCACACGGTTCGGAAATACACAGACAAGCCGATCTCCGGCGAGTTGGTGGAAAAGCTGAACGCCCGGATCGCAGATAACAATCAGGAGCACGGCCTCTCTCTTTCCCTCGTGACCGGGAATGCTGACGGCTTGGGTGTTTTGGCAAAAATGCTGGGCAGTGGCATCAAAAACTATATCATTCTGGCCGGGCCCGATAGGTCGGATCTTGATGAAAAGCTGGGCTATTGCGGCGCGGACATGATCCTCTATGCGCAGACCCTGGGCCTGAACACCTGGTGGGTCGGCGGGATGTTCCATGCCAAAGGCGCACAAAAAAATCTGGACGGCGCCGTGCGGGTCAACGGGGTGCTGGCCATCGGCTACGGACAGACGCAGGGCGTTCCCCATAGGTCCAAAATCGCGGCAGAGATCAGCAGCTACAACGGGTCTGCCCCGCAGTGGTTCCTTGATGGTGTGGATGCGCTGCTTCTGGCCCCCACTGCCCTCAACAAGCAGGCATTCACGGTCAGGGGGGACAAAAACAGGGTGTCCCTTACCTGCGGCAGCGGCCACTTTGCAGGGATCGATTTGGGCATCGGCAAATATTTTTTTGAAGCGGGCGCCGGAAAAGAAAACTTTGTGTGGGCGTGAGGGGGCAGGTTCCCTTTTGCCTGTTTTTTGTACTCATTTCTGTAAGATCTCCTCGATCTCGGCCAGCTCCCCGGCCGTGAGGGCGGGGGCATCGAGGGCGCGGACGTTCTCCTGCAGCTGCTCGGGGCGGCTGGCCCCCACCAGCGCGCTGGTGACGACCGGCGCGCGCAGCACCCACTGCAGGGCCAGCTGGGCGAGGCTCTGGCCGCGGCGGGCCGCGATGGCCGACAGCTGCTGCACCTTGCCGAGCTTTTCCGGGGTGAGGGCGCTGGCCTTGAGGTAGCGGGGGTCGTGCCCGACGCGGGAGTCGGCCGGGATGCCGTTCTGGTACCGCCCGGCGAGGATGCCGCCCGCCATCGGCGAAAAGGCGATGACCCCCATGCCGCATTCCTCCGCCGCGGCCAGCAGCCCCGCCTCGGGGGTGCGCTCGAACATCGAGTAGCGGGTCTGGTGGATGAGCATCGGGGTGCCCATCGCCCGCAGCGCCGCCACCGCCGCTTTGGTCTCGTCGGGGGGATAGTTCGAGATGCCCACATACAGCGCCTTGCCGCTGCGGACGATCTGATCCAGCGCGCCCATCGTCTCCTCGATGGGGGTGTCCGGGTCGGGCCGGTGGTGGTAGAAGATGTCCACATAGTCCAGATGCATCCGCCTGAGGGACTGGTCGATGCTGGCCATCAGGTACTTGCGGCTGCCGTGGTCGCCGTAGGGGCCGGGCCACATATCGAACCCGGCCTTGGTCGAGATGACCAGCTCGTCCCGGTGGGTGTGCCAGTCCCGGTCCATATGGATGCCGAAGCTGCGCTCGGCCTCGCCGTAGGGCGGGCCGTAGTTGTTGGCAAGGTCAAAATGGGTGATGCCGAGGTCGAAGGCCTGGCGCAGAATGCGCTGCTGGGTCTCGAACGGGGTGATGTTGCCGAAGTTGTGCCAGAGCCCCAGCGAAAAGGCCGGCAGCAGCAGGCCGCTTTTGCCGCAGCGCCGGTAGGGCATCGCGTCATAGCGGCCGGGGGCGGGCTGGTAGTCCATGGGATTTTTCCTCCTGTGATCGTTTTTCAATGCAAAGGCAGCACGGGCCCCAAAGCCGGCGAAGCACTTTGCAAAAAAGCGCCGGGCAAAGTAGTTTGCCCGGCAGGTTGGGGGTCCAGGGGGACGATGTCCCCCTGGGCGCTCCCCTGGTCGTTCTTAGTACGCGATGCCCTGAGCCACCATCGCGTCGGCCACCTTGACAAAGCCCGCCACGTTGGCGCCCACCATCAGGTTGCCCGGCACGCCGCACTCCTCCGAGGCCGCGTAGGCGTTGTGGAAGATGCTCTTCATGATGTTTTGCAGCCGCTCGTCGACCTCCTCGAAGGTCCAGGAGAGGCGCAGGCTGTTCTGGCTCATCTCAAGGCCGGACACTGCCACGCCGCCGGCGTTGGTGGCCTTGGCAGGGCCGTAGAGGACGCCGTTTGCCAGATACACCTCGATGGCCTCGGGGGTGCTGGGCATGTTCGCGCCCTCGCAGACCACCTTGCAGCCGTTTTGCACCAGCAGCTTGGCCGATGCGCCGTCGATCTCGTTCTGGGTGGCGCAGGGCAGGGCGATGTCGCAGGGGATGCTCCAGATGCCCTTGCAGCCCTCGATGTAGGTTGCCGACGGGCGGGCGGCGGCGTACTCGCTGATCCGGCCGCGGCGGCCCTCCTTGATCTGCTTGACCAGGGCGAGGTCGATGCCGTCCGGGTCGTGGACATAGCCGTTCGAGTCGCTCATGGCCACCACCTTGCCGCCCAGCTCGGTGGCCTTTTCGCAGGCGTAGATGGCCACGTTGCCGCTGCCCGAGATGACCACCATTTTGCCGGCGAAGCTGTCCTTGCGCATGCAGCGCAGGGCCTCCTGGGTAAAGTAGCACAGGCCGTAGCCGGTGGCCTCGGTGCGGGCGAGGCTGCCGCCCCACTTGAGCCCCTTGCCGGTGAGCACCCCGGTAAACTCATTGCGCAGCCGCTTGTACTGGCCGTACAGGTAGCCGATCTCCCGCGCGCCGACCCCGATGTCGCCCGCGGGCACGTCGGTAAACTGGCCGATGTGTTTGGACAGCTCGGTCATGAAGCTCTGGCAGAAGCGCATGATCTCACCGTCGCTCTTGCCCTTGGGGTCAAAGTCCGACCCGCCCTTGCCTCCGCCCATCGGCAGCCCGGTGAGGCTGTTTTTGAAGACCTGCTCAAAGCCCAGGAACTT
>DKVN01000168.1:1514-6629 GCA_002491225.1 Faecalibacterium sp. UBA7177 | reverse complement strand
CTGCTCAAAGCCCAGGAACTTGATCACCGAGGCGTTGACGCTGGGATGCAGCCGCAGCCCGCCCTTGTAGGGGCCGATGGCGCTGTTGAACTGCACCCGGAACCCGCGGTTGACCTGCACCTTGCCCGCGTCGTCCACCCAGGCCACCCGGAACTGGATGAACCGCTCGGGCTCGACCATCCGCTCGAGCACGCCGTTTTTCTCGTACTCGGGGTGCTTTTCGCAGATGACCTCGAGGCTTTCGAGCACCTCGCGCACCGCCTGCAAAAATTCCGGTTCGCCCGGATTGCGCTGTTCGACCTGCGCGTAGACACCGGCCAGATATGCGTTTTTGATCATAGCTTGATCCCTTTCCTTTCCCTCTCGGTTGCACGCCCGGCGCGGCGAGATTGTGCGTCACAGGGATACATTTTTGCCGGAGCCGGACGCCACTACCCTTACAGTATAAATCGCGGCGGGGCAGATTGCAAGAGTTTTTGCGCGCGAGGCGGGGCTTTTTTCGGCTGTCCGCGGCAGGCGGGCAGGGCTTGCGCACCGGCGGCGGGCGTGTTATAATGCGGGCAGGAAAACGAGCGGAACATACGGCGGCGGGGCGGCTCTTGTTTTAAGATGTCCGCTCTGAGGAAAGTCCGGGCTTCACAGGGGCATGGTAACTGCTAACGGCAGCCGGGGGCGACCCCAGGGAGAGTGCAACAGAAAGAAACCGCCCGCGGGGCTTTGCCCCCGCGCGGCAAGGATGGAAAGGCGAGGTAAGAGCTCACCAGCGCACTGGCGACTTTGCGGCTATGTAAACCCTACCAGAAGCAACACCCGTATGGGGCAAATGCGCGGCCCCGCGCGCCCCGGAGGTGGCATGAGCCGTGCGGCGACGCACGGACAAGACAGATCGTCGTTCAATACAGAACCCGGCTTACGGTCCGGTCGTTTTCCGTTTTTGGATCAGAAAGGGCGCATCCCGCCGCGTTTTGGCGGGGTGCGCCCTTTTCTTGGTGCGATGGCTCCCGGCCGCGCGGGGTGCCGCGCGGTTTGGGCGGGGTGCGCCCTTTTTGTGCGTTTTTGTGCATCCTTGTGCGTCTCAGAAAAACAGGGTGATAATGACCGAGATGAGCCCGCAGACCCCGATGGCGATGCTGCTCATGGCCCCCTGCACCTGGCCCATCTCGCGGGCCTTGGTGGTGCCGAGGGCGTGGCTGCAGGCCCCGGTGGCGAGGCCCTGGGCCACCGGGTCGGTGACGCGCAGAACCTTGGCCATCATGGGGGCGAAGATGGCCCCGGTGGTGCCCGCAAAAAAGACGGCCGCCGCCGCGATGGCCCCGATGCCGCCGTGGCTCTCGGCAATGCCGAGGGCGATGGGGGTGGTGCAGCTTTTGGGCATGAGGGCGGCGGTGATCGCCTCGTCCAGCCCGAACAGGCGGCAGAGCCCCAGCACGCTGAGGATGCTGGTGAGGCTGCCCGCGGTGCAGCCCAGCAGCACCGGCACAAAGTACCGTTTGAGCACGGCGGCCTGCTCGTAGATGCCCAGCGCCAGCAGCGCGGTGACCGGCCCGAGCATCATGTTGATGAGATCCCCGCCCGCGGCGTACCGCTCGTAGGGGATGCCAAAGGCCACCAGCACCGCGATGCAGAAAATGGTGGCCAGCGGCAGCGGGTGGGCGAGGGTCCAGCCGGTCCTTTTTTGCACCCAGCGCCCGGCCTCGAAGGAGAAGATGGTCAGGCAGAGGCCGAACATCGGGCTTTGGGTGGCCGCGTCGAGCGCGGCGCGCAGGGCCTCAGGCATCGTTGGCACCCCCTTCCCTCTTTTCCTTGCGGTCCATCCAGCGGATGGCAAGCTGCACCGTGTGGCCGGTGACAAAAAAGACCAGCGGCACCGTGCCGATGCAGATGAGCAGGATGGGGAATAGATTGGCGAGCAGGGCGTCGAGATACCGCAGGATGCCCACGCAGGCCGGGATGAAAAAAAGCGGCATGTTGTCCAAGAGAAAGCCGGAGAGCTGGGCCAGCTGGCCGGGGCGCACCACCTTGGCCGCGAGCAAAATGAGCAGCAGCACCATGCCGATAACGCTGGCCGGGAAGGCGAACGGCAGCGCCGCCGAGATGGCCTCGCTGGCAAGGCAGACGGCGAAGATGACACCCATCTGGAGGATCAGTTTCATGGGATCGACCTCGTTTCCGGCGCGGGGGCGGGCGTTTTTGCGTTTGCCTGCTGCCCCCGCGCCGCGGTTGTTTACCCTATTATGGTACGATGCGGCGGCGCGGATGTCAATGCGGCCGGGCGGATTTTTCCGCCCGGCCGCATCTCTTGGGGCAATGAGGTCAGCTGCCCGCGGCCTCGTTTTGCAGGGCCTGCGCCGCGGCGAGCAGCGCGGCCTTTTCGTTGGGCAGCCGCTCCTCGAGCACCGCGTCGAGCAGCGACTGCAGCACCCGCCCCACCTGCGGGCCGGGCCGGACGCCGAGGCCGATTAAATCTTTGCCGGTAACGGCGAGGTCGGCGCGGGAAAGGGCGCTCTGTTCGGCGAGCACCTGCTCAAGCAGGGCGGCAAAGGGCAGCACCTCGGCCTCGAATTTTTCCCGCGCCAGAGCCGAGTGGGCGGCGTTGTCGCACTCGCGGATCTTGAGCAGCCGGTGCAGCTGTTTGGGGCCGAATTTGGCCAGCAGCCGCCGCACCCGTGCTGTTTGGGGCAGGTACTCGACATCGTGATACCGCACCAGCTCGGTGATGCACCCGACCTCGGCAGAGGAAAAGCGCAGCCGCCGCAGGATCGCCCCGGCCAGCTCGGCGCTGACAGCGGGGTGGCCGTAAAAGTGGTCGCGGCCGTCCTCGCCAGTGGTTTTGACGGCGGGCTTGCCAAAATCGTGGAAAAAGAGCGCGATGCGCACCGGCTCGTCCGCCCAGGCGGGGGGGAACTCGCTGCACCGCCCGGCCGCCTCCATCGCCAGCAGGGTGTGGCCGAAGACGTCCGCCCGGTGGTAGCGGCTGTTCTGGCCGCAGCCGATCAGGGGGCGCAGCTCGGGCACGACCTGGCAGAGCACCTCCTTGTGCTCCGCCACCGCCCGCGCCGCATAGGGCGCGCAGAGCAGCTGCCGCAGCTCGGCCCCGGTGCGCTCGGCCGAGACGGCACAAAGCCGCGCCGCCTCGCTGCGCATCGCATCGCGGGTGGCGGGCTCGACCGCAAAGCCGTACCGCGCCGCGAACCGCGCGGTGCGCAGGATGCGCAGCGCGTCCTCGGCAAAGCGGGCCTCGGGGCGGCCCACGCAGCGCAGGATCCCCGCGGCAAGGTCGGCCCGGCCGCCGAAGGGATCCACAAGGCCGGTGGCCTCGCTCCAGGCCATCGCGTTGATGGTGAGGTCCCGCCGGGCAAGATCCTCCTCGATGCTGCGCACAAACCGCACCGTGTCCGGGCGGCGGCCGTCCGAATAGGGGCCCTCCGCGCGGAAGGTGGTGATCTCGTAGCCCTCCCGCGGGGCTGAGGGAGCGGCTTGGGGGCTTTCCGCGGCGGCCTCCCCTGTCTGGGCTTGCCCCGTCGGGGGTGGTGCCGTCGGGCCCGCCCCGGCCGCACTCTCCCCCGCCGCGCCCGCGCCCGCCGGGGCGAGGGCGGTGACCGTGCCGTGTTTGAGGCCGGTGTCGAGGATCCGCCAGCGCCCGCCCAAGATCTCCCGCACCCGCTCGGGCGGGGCGTCGGTGCAGAGATCCCAATCCTTGGGCGGCAGGCCGAGCAGGCTGTCCCGCACGCAGCCGCCCACCACAAACCCCTGCGCCCCCGCCGCTGAGAGCGCGGCGAGGATGTCCCGCACCGCGGGCGGCGGGGCGATCTCACACTCCGCTTTTGCTGCCTTTACCGGTTGTTCTGCCATGTGGGTGCCTCCTTTGGCCCAGTGGTCGTGGGGCGTTTTCATCGCGATGCGGGCGGCGGCCCGTTTGGCCGCCACCCGCTGTTTTTTACCTTATTCCGCGCGCAGGCCGGTCAGGCGGCCGCTTGCATCATATTCCGTGCGTAGACACAGCCCGCCCTGTGCCGCGGGGTCCTCAAAGCTGAACACCCCGCCGCCCGGCGTCTGGTCGGCAAAGGACTGCACCGCCTGGCCGTTCCAGCTTAGGCTGCCCCGGCCGCTCTCGCCGGGGGTATAGATCAGTCCGTAGGGCTGGTATTGGGCGAAGATCTCCTCAAAGGAGCGCCCGCCCTCGCCGCCGGAGCCCTCGGCACAGGCCGCCGGGGCGGCGGGGCCGGACACGGCGGCGTCGATGAGGCCCTGATCGAAGCCGGGATCGCCCGCTGCCGCCAGACCGATCAGCTCGCCCATCGGGTCATAGGAGCCGTCCGGTTGGAAGCGCACCGCGCGCAGGGTGTGGAGGTCGAGCACGCCGTCCGGGTTTTGGTAGCAATACTGGATCGAATACCCGCTCTCCCCCGCCGAAACGCCGTCCACAAGGGATCGGACGAGCTGGCCGCGCCAGGTCAGGCGATCCGCATCACCCGCAACGCCAAACGCCTTCAGCTCCTCCAGCAGGGCGGCCTCATCCACCGGCTGGGGTACAGCCATCTTCTCCTGCTCGGTCGTCATGGTCTGCGCGAGGGTCAGAGTGCCGCTGCCGAGGGCGACATCCTCCAGCACCTCGCTGTTTGGGTCGGTGATGTTTTTGGAGAAGAGCGCGCCGTTTTTGATCTGCTCCAGGATGCCCTCATAGAGGGCGATGGCCTCATCCACCCGCTGCTGATCCCAGGTAAACCAGCCCTCGCCGCCGGTGTAGCCCCGCTCGCCGATGATGCTTTGCAGGGCCTGCTTCTCCTCCTCGAGCCAGGCGGCGTAGTCCTCGGCGGTCCACCACTCCACCTGCCAGTCGCTGCCGTAATCCTCCTGGCTCAGCCAGGTTTTGCCGCCGTCCACGGAGTATTGCGTTTCGCCCCCGCGATCGCGGACGATTGTCTCACCCTCCACGGCCTGGTTATGATTGTAGAGGTAGCCGCTCTTGGGCCCGTCTTCGCCGCGCTCCGGCGCGGCGGAGGCAAACACCGTGGCGGTGACGCTCATGACGACGAGAACCGCGATCAGCGCGGCGACAGAGGTTTTCTTGTTTTTCATAATTGATCGAATCCTTTCTTCCAGGGCGCTTTGACT
>DKVN01000168.1:1123-1455 GCA_002491225.1 Faecalibacterium sp. UBA7177 | reverse complement strand
TCAGCCAGGTTTTGCCGCCGTCCACAGAGTACAGCTTCTCGCCGTCTTCACCGCCTTTGGAGAGGATCAGCACCTCCCCCTCCACGGCCTGGGCATGGTCATAGACGGCGGCGGTCTCGGGCGGGTTCTGCCCGACGGGAGGCTCGGTGCCCGCGGGCGCGGGGGAGGCAAAGACGGTGGCGGTGACGCTCATCGCCGCGACGACCGCGACGACCGCGGCGAGCGAAGCTTTTTTGTGTTTTATCATGGCTTGTATCCTTTCTTCGAGGGCGTTTTGGCTGAAATGGCTGCCCGCAAGGCCCCACCCGCCCCGCCGCTCCTCCATGCAAAGC
>DKVN01000168.1:638-833 GCA_002491225.1 Faecalibacterium sp. UBA7177 | reverse complement strand
CCCCGCCGCTCCTCCATGCAAAGCAGGGCGAGGGCGTACCCGGCCGGATCCGCGCCCTGGGCGATGACCGCCTCGTCACAGGCGAGTTCGGTCTCCCGGCCGCTCACCGCGAACAGAAGCCAGGCGAGCGGGTCAAACCAGTGCAGGCAGAGCGCGGCCGCGAAGAGGGCCTTGCGCAGCGTGTCAAAACGCCGG
>DKVN01000168.1:0-289 GCA_002491225.1 Faecalibacterium sp. UBA7177 | reverse complement strand
GGGCAGCAGGATGACCGGGCGCAGCACCCCATAGGTGAGGGGGGCGGCGATGCGGTCGCTGGTGCAGACCCGCACCCGCCGCCGCAGCCCGCAGGAGGCGAGCCAGCCGCGGACAAAGGGGTCGGTGCAGGGCAAAGCGTCGGCATAGCGGCCAAGGCCGCACAGATGGCCCCGGCAGAACCAGACCGCCAGCGCCAGCGCACCGGCCAGCCAGAGCGCCGCCAGCAGGGCGGCGGGGGGAAGGGGCAGGGCGGCGGCGGGGGCCGCGCTGCCCGCGCCGCCCCATTCG
>DKVN01000065.1:2298-2710 GCA_002491225.1 Faecalibacterium sp. UBA7177 | reverse complement strand
TTCCAGAAGGTGCCGCCGGTGACCTCGGCAAACTCGACATTGTAGCTCATCAGCATGGGGTCGCCCTCGCGCAGCGGGCGCAGGGCGGCGGGGTTCAGCTGGATCTGGTTGGGCATGGGGGGCGCTCCTTTCCTTTGACGGGTGGGCGGGCGGTTGGTTGCTTTTGCGCTTGCGTTTTCGCGTCCGCGACAAAAGTTTTTCGGATACTGGTTTTATTATAGTGGAATTTGACGGGCGCGTCAATGCGCGGGGCGGGAGAAAACGGGACGGGTTTTGGGGGTGATAGGATTCTTTTTGGGAGTTGCGGGCGGGGGCGCAAAAAGCCGCGCGGCGGCGGGGCGCGGTGGGGTTGTGCGGGGCGGGGCGATGGCGGGACGCTTCTCTCTCGCCGTCCGCTGCCGGTGCAGGCAGG
>DKVN01000065.1:0-1996 GCA_002491225.1 Faecalibacterium sp. UBA7177 | reverse complement strand
GGACGGTTCTTCTGTCTTCCGCTTCGCTGCGGACAGAAGAACCGTCCCCATGTCGTTCGCTGCGCCTGCGGCAGGAAGAACCGCGGGTGGGTGGGCGTCGTTCGCTGGGTTTTCGGGACGGGCGCTGCGGCTTTAGCCGCGCTCGGCCCAGGGGATGTAGGGGCGCACGGGCTGCACCGAGGCGTAGGCGGGGCGGATGATCTTGCCCATGTTGACCAGCTCCTCCATGCGGTGGGCGCTCCAGCCTGCCACACGCGCCACCGCGAAGATGGGGGTGTAAAGCTCGACCGGCAGGCCCAGCATATGATACACGAAGCCGCTGTAAAAATCGACGTTGGCCGAGACGCCCTTGTAGATCTTGCGCTCGCTGGCGATCACCTGCGGGGCCAGCCGCTCGACCGCGGCGTAGAGGGCATACTCCTCGGCGTAGCCCTTTTCGCGGCTGAGCATCTCGACAAACTGCTTGAGGATGTCCGCGCGGGGGTCGCTGATCGAGTAGACCGCGTGGCCCATGCCGTAGATGAGGCCGGCGTGGTCGAAGTTTTCCTTGTGCAGCAGGCCGCGCAGGTAGCGGCTGAGCTCCTCCTCGTCCTGCCAATCCTTCACGTTCTGCTTGAGGTCCTCGAACATCTGCACCACCTTGATGTTGGCCCCGCCGTGCCGCGGGCCCTTGAGGCTGGCCAGCGCCGCCGCCATGCAGCTGTAGGTGTCGGTGCCGCTGGAGGTGACCACGTGGGTGGTGAAGGTGGAGTTGTTGCCGCCGCCGTGCTCGGCGTGCAGGACAAGGCAGAGGTCCAAGAGGCGGGCCTCTAACTTGGTATACTGGCCGTCCGGCCTCAGCAGGCCGAGGATGTTTTCGGCGGTGGAAAGGCCCGGCTGGGGCGCGTGGATGAAGAGGCTCTCGCCCTCCTTATAATACCGGTAGGCCTGGTAGCCGTAGACCGCCAGCAGCGGGAAGATGGCGAGCAGATCGATGCACTGGCGCACCACGTTGGGCAGCGAGATGTCGCTGGGGTTTTCGTCATACCCGGCCATCGTGAGCACGCTGCGGGCGAGGGTGTTCATCATGTCCTGCGAGGGGGCCTTGAGGACGACGTCCCGCACGAAGTTGGTGGGCAGGCGGCGGTAGAAGGCCAGCTGCTCGTTGAAGCTGGCCAGCTGCGCCTGGGTGGGCAGCTGCCCGAACATGAGCAGAAAGGCCGTCTCCTCAAAGCCGAAGCGGTCGCTCTCGACAAAGCCGCGCACGATGTCCCCGATGGGGTAGCCGCGGTAGTACAGCTCGCCCCGGATCGGCACCTTTTTGCCGTCCACCATCCTGGAGGAGCGGATCTCGCTGATCTCGGTGAGGCCGGCCATCACCCCAACCCCGTTGAGGTCGCGCAGGCCGCGCTTGACGTCGTGGGTGATATAGTCCTCGGGGGCGATGCTGCTGTTGTCCCGGCAGAGCCGGGCCAGCGCCTCGATCTCGGGGGTCACGCGGGAGTACTCGGATAACACTTCTGCCATGGTGGATACGCCTCCTTTTGCGAAACGGCGGGCCGAGCGGGGGCAAAGGGATGCCGCACGGCCCAAAAAAGGTTATAAAAAAACAGGACGCCGGCTGTGCGCGACTGCATGGCTGGCGTCCGCTTTTTTGCTCAGGTTTATTATAGCATAAAAGAGGGTGCAAAAAATGGTTTTTTTGTGAACAATTTTTCGGGTGGAGCGGGACTGCATGGCTGCAGAACAGATTGACAAAATATGACGATATCTGATATGATAGAGCTGCCCCGCAAGGGGTAAAGGGTGCTGCATAGCGGACAGGCGGTTGGCTACATCTCCCGAAGGGAGGTGAAACCTATGCCCATTACATTGACTGTTCACGTCTTTCAAATAGTCGTGACGATCCGTGTAAAAAGGGAAAACCGCCACTCGGCAAAGTGACGGTTTTCTTGGGATAATCCCTAAAAATACTGTTACCGTATCGGGTCAACCGCTTGTCGCAGCGCCCTTTTCT
>DKVN01000126.1:39470-39593 GCA_002491225.1 Faecalibacterium sp. UBA7177 | reverse complement strand
CTGTACCTGGGCCGCTGGGATTCCGGCACCTTCAGTGCAGCCATTGCCTGCTCCATGGTCAGGCCCAAACTGTCCATCAGATTGCGGATGGACTCTCCAACACCTTTTTCCATGCCTTTTTCC